>JAGAPO010000085.1 GCA_017623215.1 Lachnospiraceae bacterium
ATAAAGTTTTTCACAAAACAGGAAAGGCACATTCATAAATATATGATGTGGATAACTTTGCTGTATTCACAGAAAATGTGGAAATTGTAAATTTACTACAAATGGCAGGCTATTAAATGAATTTACCTTTCAGAGCTGTTTTCGAGTGTCATTACTTGACAAAGAAAGAGCGGAGTGTTAAAATTTATTTTATATATTAGGCAAATCCGTCGAAAGGTGGAGACGCAAAGTTATGATGGCTAAGTGATCTGGAATCATATGCTCGATCGACCGCAACACTTTTTGTTGCGGTCGTTTCTATTTTAGAGGATAGAGTGAAAAGAGGATCTCAGGCATCTGAAAGACGCCGCTCAAGTCCCTTTACGGCGCAAAGAGCCGATTCACTCGGCAGATTTGTCCAGGGGGCCAAATCCGTGGGCAGCTGCCAGGAATGGAGATTAGAATGAAAGACAAGTTTACGAAAACAGCCTTTGGCATATTGGTTGCAGCATTGTGCCTGCTTTGTACAGCTTGCGGTAACAAGAATGAGCACACGGCAGGATGGACCGATCCCAATATTACTCTACCGACTGCAAGTGATATGACGGAGGATACCAGTGCTTTTCAGGAGGCAAAAGATCCGCCCGTAATTGACAGTGTGACACGGCAGGATCCGACCAATACGGTGCTCATGTGGGAATATGAGGAAGGTTATACCTATGAAGTATACCGCTGCGAGAACGAGAAAGAGGAGTATGCGAGGATCGGTTCCTCAGCGATCGGTTCATTCCGCGACGGCAACGCGGATGTTGCTAAAAACTATTATTACAAGATTCAGCGGGTGAGGGATGGTGCATCCATCGGCGAGGCTTCGAAAGCAGCGCCAACCGGCTATAACGCACAGCATATTTCTCGCGTGTATGTTATTATGTATCATCATTTTGTTACTGATGCGGATATAGCCGAAGGAGTGGAGTTTGAGGAATACTCTCTGTCGCTGGAGGAGTTTGAGCAGGACTTGATCTGGCTGAGAGACAACGGTTTTACCACTATCACATCAGAGGATCTTTTGATGTATCTGGAGGGGAAGAGCACGCTGCCCGAACAGCCAATCATTCTTTCGATTGATGACGGCTCCTGGGGAGTATATAAGAACGCGTGGCCGCTTCTGACTAAGTACGGAATGAAAGCGGACCTTAATGTGATTGGTGAGCTGATTGACGGTACCTGGGATAATCTCCATTCTGGCGGGACGCGGAAGGGAGAGCCGGCACCATATTGTACATGGGAAGAACTGATCGAAATGGATAAAAGCGAGGTCATCAACCTGTGTTCTCATACCTACGGATTACATAAATACAATAAAAATGTTCGAATCGGTCTGATGATCAACGAGGGAGAGAGCGAGGAACATTACGCGAAGGCGGTTGCCGCTGACTACGAGTTGGTGGAAAGCAGTCTGACAGGGTGGACGGGAGAAAAGATACGGACGGTAGCCTATCCTTACTCCAAGCGGAATGAGGTGACCGACAGAATCCTGTTGGAGGTGACCGGCTACGAGTTACTGATGGGAGGAGAACGGGCACGCGGAACGCAGGCCAACTATTTTGTGGATGGATGTGATTTTGAGACACAGCTCCGGCTGCTTAGCCGCCCCTGCCGTATGGCAGGCACGCCGCTCAGTACCTATATTGAGCAGTGCGAAAGGGAAGATGCGGCGAGCGGAGTGAATGAATTCACGAATGAGAAGACGCAGCAAACGGAGTGAATGAATCCACGAATGAGAAGACGCAGCAAACGGAGTGAATGAATCCGCGAATGAGAAGACGCAGCAAACGGAGTGACTGGATCCGCGAACAGAAAGACCCGCTAAGAGAAGGCAATCGAAAGCGAACAAATTTGCAGAAAAGAGGAATTTAGAAAAGGATATGAATGAGGTATTGCGTCAGGAGCGTAAATTCCTGATTACATTAGAGGATTTTGTCCGATACCGGAATTATCTGGAGAAATTTATGCTGCAGGACAGCCATAATGGGACGTCGGGATATATGATTCGGTCGTTGTATTTTGATAATCTGTACGACGGGGACTATTATGACAAAGAGGACGGCCTTGAGGTTAGAAGAAAGATACGGCTTCGGCTGTACGATCCGAAGGCGGAATATGCGATGTTGGAGATGAAGCAGAAGACCGGAGCGCAGCAGAAAAAGCGTTCATTAAAGATGACAAGGCAGGATGCGATTCGGGTAAGCCGAGGAGATTACAGCCCGCTGTTAGCCTATTCCGATCCGTTTGCGGCCGAATGCTACGGGGTGATGAATTATCAGTGCTATCGTCCGAAGACGATCGTACAATATAATCGAAAGGCATTTATCGCGAAGGAAAATCAGATTCGGATCACATTTGATAATCAAATCACGGCCACGGAGTGCTGCTATGATATCTTTGCGGAGAATTTGAATCAATATCCGGTGCTGGATCCATTTCAGGTTGTCCTGGAGGTGAAATACAATCATTTCCTGCTGAATTACATTCAGGACTTGATTAACAGCATCAGCCGAAGCGAAATCTCGGTCAGCAAATACTGTATGGCAAGAGGTACGACCCAGATGATACGGTAAAAAGAGGAATATGCTGCGGAAGAATGTTTCGTTCATGGCAGATATTGCACAAGAAAGAAAACAGAGAACGGATGGATCGGAAAAAAGGAGGAAACGATTTTGAAGAAGTACATAATGCAGTTATTTGAGCAGACAGGGGATCTGGATATAACCCAGGTAATCATGCATATTACGGTTGCGGCGATTCTTGGTATGTTCATCTTTGTATCATACTGGATTTCGCATAAGGGTACGATCTACAGCAAGAAATTTAATGTTACCCTGGTGGTGCTGACGGTACTGACTGCTACAGTAATGACAGCGGTCGGCAATAATGTAGTATTGTCGCTTGGTATGGTCGGTGCGCTGTCCATCGTGCGATTTCGAACAGCACTGAAAGATTCCAGGGATACGGCCTATGTATTCTGGGCGGTTATCGTTGGTATTTGCTGCGGCGTCGGTGATTACAAGGTAGCTGCAATCGGAAGCGTGATAACATTACTTCTTCTGATGCTGCTCGGACGAATTAAGAATGACAATCGTATGCTTCTGATTATCCGCGGTGCGCGTACGACGGAGAAGAAGGTGGAGGCACTGATATTCAGTTATTTTGAGAGAAAAGCCAATCTGCGAGTGAAGAATACGACTGAGACCACGGTAGAATTCATCTACGAAATCTCACGTAAGATGCTCGAAGATTCTGCAAAGCATGAAAAGAGTATTACCGATGCGCTGTATGAGATTGGGAATATGGAGTATGTGAATCTGGTTGCACAGAATGATGAAATTGGAAGCTGATGCAGAGCTGTGACAGGGGATTAGAAAGCCGGCAGCAAAGAAGCCCCGGATTTCCGCGAGAGCAGCAGGAAGAGGAAGATAGATGAAGTATAAAAAGATTGGATTGATCGCATGCGCAGTCATACTGGCAGCTGCCTTTATAGGCCCAACTATCGGAACGGCTGAGTCAAATCGGGTTCATCAGCATCAGGAGGAGCAGGAGGCGGAAGCGTGCACACATGGAGATGAGGTGTTCTGTACGCATTTGCCGTTGGTGATGATCGATACGGGCGGAGTGGAGATTCCGGGAAAAATGTTCTATGATGAAGAGACCGGAAGCACAGAGATTCAGATGGCGGAAGACGGAAGCAAGGTGATTCTGTCCGAGATTCGGATTATTGATCAGGAGGAGAAGAATAATCATATGGAGGACGCGGCGGAGATAGAGTCACTGGCTGAGATTCGCGTAAGAGGGAATTCCTCCAGATTCTTTGATAAGAATAATTATCGGATTCATTTTGTAGATGAAGAGGGAGTGAATCGGGACGTGGAGGTTATGGGAATGTCCGCTCATCATGAGTGGGCGCTGCATGGACCGATTCTGGATAAGACCCTGATTCGAAATTATATGTGGTATAACATTGCGGGAGAGATTATGGACTGGGCTCCCAATGTCCGGTTTTGTGAGGTGATCCTTAACGGGGAGTATAAGGGATTATATGTTATGATGGAGACAATTACAGACGGAGGGGATGAAGGGCGTCTGGATATTGAGGATACCGTAAAGGGAATGACTGCGTCGGGATATGTATTAAGGCTGGACAGAGGGAGCAGTGTAGCGGTAAAGAATATTGAGACCTTCACACAGAGCGCGGGAAGAAATCAAGGCAGTTTGAATATTGAATTTCCAAATACAGGAGATTTGACAGAAGAAGTAATCCGGGCAATTGAACAGGATTTCTCAGACTTTGAGAAAGCATTGTATTCCTATGATTATGATACGGATGATTACGGGTATTGGAACTATATTGATGTGGGTTCCTGGGTGGATTATTTTATTATCAATGAATTTACCTGTAATTATGATGCGGGAAGCATTTCGACCTATATTTACAAGGATATTTCCGGAAAATATAAAACCTGTATCTGGGATTTTAATTCCGCCTGTGATAACTATCAGGAGGCTGGAATATCAAGAGAAGGATTTCGGCTTCAATATGGCGTATGGTACTTTATGCTGATGAAGGATGAGTATTTTTGTGAAAGGATTATTTCCCGCTATCAGGAGCTTCGGGAGACCTGGTTGAACGAGGACTATTTGTTAGGATATATTGACTCTGTCATTGCATATTTGGGAGACGCGGTGGAGCGCAATAATGAGGTGTGGGGATACACGTATGAAGAAGAATATAATATGCTGAGTCCGGAGGAAAGGAACCCTCATTCGTATGAGGAAGCTGTGGAAGACATGAAGGAATTTATTGTAGAACGAGGTGCGTGGATGGATCAATATATTGAGATTTTACTGCAATATTCGCATGAGTCGAAGGTAAAGAAATACAACCATTAAGCATATAACGGAGGAAGAGAATGAAAAAATTTATTATTGTTGTTGCTTCTCTGATTGTGCTTTATTTGGCCTGGGACACGGCGTATTACAGAATGGGAGTTTATATTGATTTCCAGCCTCAGAAGGAAGCTGCCACCTTTATGACAACGGATGAATCACGCATTTATATGCTTCAGGATGGGGAATATAAGGAATTCGAGATTCGGGCGGTAAATATGGGGGCCGGAATACCGGGAGAATGGGCAACGGATTATGCAATTGATAAGGAAACCTATCTGAGATGGTTTGATGAGATTCAGGCGCTTGGGGCGAATTGTATTCGCGTCTATACGATTCTTCAGGATGATTTTTATAATGCGTTTTACGAGTATAACAAAGGAAGGGAAGAGCCGCTGTATTTGCTGCATGGCGTATGGGTGAACGATTACACGCAGAATTCACACAGGGATGCATATGATAAAGACTTTCAGCAGACCCTGATGGACGACTGCCGTACCGTCGTGGATATCATACATGGCAAAAAAAAGCTGTCTCTTGGACGCGGGCTTGGTTCGGGAACCTATAACAAGAATATCTCCCAATGGGTCATCGGGTATATTGTAGGCGTTGAGTGGGAGGATGTTACTGTTGTCTATACGAACAATAAATATCCCGAGCGAACGCAATATACGGGGACGTATCTGTATACGACGGAGGATGCTTCGCCGTTCGAGGCAATGCTTGCAGAGGTCGGGGATAAGCTGATTGAATATGAAAGCAGACGTTACAAGCAGCAGAGGCTGGTAGCGTTCTCGAACTGGCCCACAACGGATCCGCTCGATTATCCGGAGCTGATAACAAAACACTTTATGAAATGTGCCAAGGTCGACGTAGAGCATATTAAGACGACGTCGGAATTCCTGTCCGGGCAATTTGCGTCTTATCATGTATACCCGTATTATCCGGACTATCTAGCGTATTATGAGGATCAATCCGGATTTTATGATGAGTCAGGGCAGCTGAATACATATTATGCGTATTTAAAGATGCTTACCGAGCACCATGATATGCCTGTCGTAATTTCAGAATTCGGGGTTTCGACCGGACGCGGTATGGCGCAGCGGGATCAATATACGGGACGCAATCAGGGGCATATGTCCGAGGGAGAACAGGGGCAGGCAATTATTGACTGCTATCGGGATATTCGAAATGCGGGCTGTGCAGGATGTGCGGTGTTTACCTGGCAGGATGAATGGTTCAAAAGAACCTGGAATACGATGCATGCGGTGGATCTGGAAAAGACGCCGTACTGGAGTGATTATCAGACGAATGAACAATATTTTGGGCTGCTTTCGTTTGATCCGGGCAAAGAGGAAAGTATCTGCTATGTGGACGGAGATATTTCCGAATGGTCCGAAGAGGATATTGTTACGGAGTCGGATGCGATGTCCGTGTCTATAAAATACGATGAGAAGTTCGTGTATTTTTTGATATACAAGGAGGACTATAACCGGAATCCGGAACGACTTTATATCCCGATTGATACGACTCAGAAGACGGGGAGCGATTACTGTGAGAACTACGGCGTTAAGTTTGAGAGAGACTGCGACTTCCTGATTATCATTGATGGACAGGTGAATAGCCGCGTGATGGTACAGGAGCGGTATGAGGTTCTTCGGGCAATGTATTATCAGGATACTCATAATGAGGATGCGTATGTGAATCCTCCGGATAAGAATACACCGGTATTTAAACCGATTAATCTGATTCTGCAAATGGATGTTGATAATCGCGTGGGAAATACGACATCGACTTCGGAGGTCTACGAAACCGGTCTCCTGCGCTATGGTAATGCCAACCCGGAAGCCGAGAATTTCGATTCATTGGCCGATTTTATCTTCAGTGGGGACTATATTGAGCTAAAGTTGCCGTGGCAGCTCTTAAATTTCTCAAATCCGTCGGAGATGATGATCCACGATGATTATTATGAGCACTACGGCGTGGAGAATATGCAGATTGACCGTATGTATGTCGGAATCGGAACGGAGTCGAACCGGAATGAGCGGATTCTCATGAACTCGTATGAGCTGGAAGGCTGGGGAAATAAGGTAACGTATCATGAGCGTCTGAAGGAGTCCTATTACATTCTGCAGAGTGTGTGGAACGCGCGAGAAGCGGAAGAGAAGGGGGAGGGAACATGAATGTCGAGATACTGATATATTGTTACCTCGCAATTTGTCTTTCGATGATTGTGTTTAATTGTATCGCTATGCTGGTGTTTCGGCGAAAGGATTACGAGATGGAGCATGGAAGCCGAAAGCTGGAGGATACGATCTGGGAGCAGATTGCACAGCTGCGTAACGGGCAGGAGATCGAGGAAGCGCATACCCGGTATTTGAGCCGGAAGCTGAAGCATCTGAGAAATCTGATGATATTGGATGAGGCTATGAGCCGGATTCTGGAGCAGAACCGGGAGGCTGCGGAGGAATACCTGTATCAGATTCGGGGAATTTTCGAGGGGCTTGCAGTGGAGTATATGAAAAAGGAACGCATGAAGACGGCATATTTTGCTTACCTGCTTTCCAGGTATTACAGTGACAGGGAGAGCATATTAATTCGGGATATTATGCTTCAGCTGATGCATGAGGAGAGCCTTTATTGCAGAGAAAATGCGCTGAAATACATCTATCGCAGAGGCGAGGCGGCGACAGTTACAGAGGCCCTTCGAATTATTAACGAAAACAACTTTTTTCATCATACCAAACTGCTGACAGATGGACTGCTTACCTTTACAGGGGATCACGAGGAGCTGATTCGGAAGTTCTGGTCGGAACTGGATATGTTTCAGGAAAGTCTGCAGATTGCTGTCTTGAATTATATTCGTTTTTGCTCGGGAAATTACTGTAAGAGCATGTATGATGTTATGGTCGACGAAAACCGTCCCAAAGAGGTTCGTTATGCGGCAATCCGATATCTTGGAAAGTATTATTATCTGCCAGCCAAGAGCAGGCTGATTGCGTACGCGGTATCAGTGCAGCCGGAATGGGAATATGCGGCGATCAGTGCGGGTTCGCTGGCAATCTATCCCGGTGAGGATACGATAGCTGCGTTGAAGACCGCGTTGAAAAGTCAAAACTGGTATACCAGAACGAACGCGGCCAAGAGCTTGAGTGAATTGGATGTCTCTTATGTCGAAATGATCGATATCTGGAACGGAAGTGATCGGTATGCAAGAGAAATGGCGCAGTATTATCGGGATCTAAGAAGGGTAAGAGAGCTGGAAAAGCAGGATGCGCTGAATGAACAGCAGCTAAAAGCGGCGCTTCAAAAGGCTGAGGACGATGCGATTGCACGGCAGGTGTCGGAAACCCTGTCGCAGCAGTTGGAGCAGCTGGAGGCGGCAGCCGGAAAGGAGGAGGAACAGGTATGACGGATGCGATAAAATTATTTTTAACCTATGTCGAAGCAATATTTGTTATATACCTGATTGGATATTCGACGTTTTTATTTTTATCCGTTGTAGTCGGTTCTTCCACGATGTATCACTACCGCAGAAAAGAAAAGCTGAAGAATGCTCTGACGGATGATTATTATATCCCCATCAGTATTGTCGTCCCGGCCTATAACGAGGAAGTAACCGTGGTGGACACGGTGAAATCGCTGCTCTCTTTGGAATACAAGCTGTATGAGATCCCCGTCGTGGATGACGGTTCCAGGGATAAGACCTCAGAGGAGCTGATCAACTATTTTCATATGCATCCGCTTCAGAGACCTATTCGCAGACAGTTAAAATGCCAGCCGGAAGAATTCATCTATTATACCGAAACACAGAAGGTGCCGATTACCCTGATTCGCAAGAAAAATGGAGGAAAGGCCGATGCTCTGAATATGGGAATTAACGCGTCGCAATATCCGTATTTCATCTGTATGGATGCGGATTCGGTGCTGCAGTATGACTCTCTGCAGAAGATTGTACGTCCGGTATTGGAAAATGACAATGTTGTCGCGGTCGGAGGCGTGGTGCGGCCATCCAACGGTGTGGAATTGGAGCAGGGTCATATTGTTCGTTACAGGCTTCCCAAGAATATATTGGCCTGCATGCAGGCGCTGGAGTATGATCGATCCTTCCTTGCTTCCCGCATTTTATTTGATAAGTTCAATGGAAGCCTGATTATATCCGGCGCGTTCGGTCTGTTCAAGAAGGATGTGGTAATCGCGGCCGGGGGCTATGACAGCTCTACAATGGGAGAAGACATGGAACTGGTGGTAAAGCTTCATGTGTTTTGCAGGACACACAACTATCCGTATCTGATCAAATATGCGACAGACGCTATTTGTTGGTCACAGGCGCCGGAGCGGCTGCGTGATTTAAAGAAGCAGAGAAGGCGGTGGCATCTTGGGCTGTTTCAGTGTATGTGGAAGCATCATTCAATTTTCGCCAATCCGAAATTCGGGGCGACCAGCTTTATCTCATATTTTTACTTTCTGTTATACGAACTGCTGTCGCCTTATTTTGAAGTGTTTGGACTGTTGACGACACTTCTCGCGTTTGTTGTGGATTTGATTAATGTGCCATTCATGATTCTGTTCTTTGGAATATACGCAGTATTCGGTTCGGTGATGTCGCTGACATCATTCTTTGCGAGAATCTATACGCTCGATTTGAAGCTGTCATTTCGCGACATGATGAAGGCGATGGTCCTTTGTCTGTTCGAAATTACGTGCCTGCGATTCATTCTGGCGTTCGTTCGGATGACCGCGTTTATTGGATACAAGAAAAAGAAGCTGAACTGGGGAAGAATTGAGAGAAAAAAGATGGGCATACGATGTGTATTGACACTATTGCTTGCGTCTGCCGTGGGGCTGCTCAACCCAACAGCGGCAAGGGCTGCGGGCGATTTGGTCTATGTTGCAGGGAATCCGGATTTATATCCGGTGGAGTATTATGATGAGGAGAGCGAAACCTATCGGGGAGTGCTGCCCGAATTCTTGGAGGAGTTATCGGAGCAGACGGGGATTACATTCGTGTATATCAGGCCATCCGAGCAGGATAACCGATTGTATCTTGCGAAAAATCTCCAGGTAGAGATGGTGTCCGGCTGGATTAAGACCGTAGATACGGCAGAAGGTATCTTGGAAGCAGATAATTTGACCGAGACAAGCAGACCGGTTCTGACCTTGGAGATGGACGGAATGACCTATGAGATCGGATTTGCTTTTACCGAGATTGCAGGAAAAGAGCTGATTGCTGAAGTGAATCAGGCGGTGCTGGAATTCTCTGCAGAGGAAGCGAATGGGCTTTTGATTCAATATGCGGTGAAGGAACAGGGAGTGCGTTATCCGGTTGTTCTAATCGTCTGCCTGAGCGCCGGCTGTGTGGTGCTGGCGGGGGCGATTATCTGGCTTTTGTGGTATCTCCGAAGAAGAGAGAGGAACCGCAGGCTGACAGAAGCGATTGACGAGGTTACGGGAATCGGAAATATGGAATATTTCTCTCTGTATTATTCCCAGATGATTGCGGATCACAATCGGGAGGCCTACGCGGTTGTGTATATCGGAATTAACACGGATAAAATTTATGAATATTATAACACGGAAGAGGTGAAATGCGTTCTTTGTTATGCTGCAAATGTCTTGAAGACACATACGGCCGATGCGGATATTGCGGCGAGAGTCAGTGAGAACGGCTTTGCCGTTGCGCGCCGCACAGGCAGTGAACAGGCAATAAAGGATTGGATGGAAGAGATATTTACGGCGTTCTCCTGTTATCAGAAGGAAGAGCAGAAGAATTACCGACCGGAGATAAATGCCGGAATTTATTTTCTAAGCAGAGAAGATAAAGAGCCTGATCAGGCAATCTTTAATGCCAAGCAGGGATTTGTTCGTGCCTGCGAAGGAGCACGGAATTATAGTTTCACGACGCGGGAAATGGTATTGTATGCAAAAGAATCCTGCAAGATTCAGGCGACGGAAAGTACGTTCCAGAATCGGGAATTCCTGTTATATCTGCAATTTATTGTAGATGCACAGACCGAAAAAATCTGCGGAGCAGAGGCCCTTACCAGGTGGAAGCATCCAATGCTTGGACTTTTGACACCCGGGCGTTTTCTGGACCTGTTGGACGAGGAACAGCAGGCGGAGCTTGATTATTATGTATTTGAGCAGGTATGCCGCCTGCAGGAAGAAAGGAGTCAAAGGGGAGAGGTGCTCTTTTCCATATCCTGTAACTTTGCCAGAATGACATTTACGCAGCCGCAATTTTGGTTCCGAATGCAGGCCATTGCAGAGCGATATCAGTTTCCTCGGCGGAAACTGATTATTGAGATTACAGAGAACATGATTTACCGCAACGGAGAGCTGCTGCTGCAGAACGTAGAGCGTCTGCGCGGACTGGGCTTTCGGATTGCGCTGGACGATATGGGAAGCGGTTATACATCATTCCGTGATTTGAAGCTATACCCGATTGATATTCTGAAAGTGGATAAATGTGTGTTAGACGATGCCGACACAGATAAAGGGGAGGCAATTCTGGAAAGCCTGATTGATCTGGGACACAATCTCGAAATGAGTGTGCTGTGTGAGGGAATTGAGAAAAAACAGCAGGCGGATATGCTGAGAAGGATAGGATGCGATCAGTTCCAAGGCTATCATTATTATCAGCCAATGCCGTATGAAGAAGCCCTGCTTCTGTTCCAGGATATAGGAAATACCGATGATACCGTTCGGGAGGGCAGCGAACAGCAGCCTTGGAAATAAAAGACCGATTGGAAATGGCTTGGAAAAGAGAAAGATGGTATTCTCCGGAAAGGAAAACAAACCGGATATACCATCTTTTTCCGACATAAAAATCTGTTGGAAATACGACTCTATGTAAGAGGTTCGAAAGAAAAAGATTCTCGTTGCTATCTGTCAGCGCCTCTTTCCTTGCACTGAAGGATCCAGTCGTTCAGTGTGTCTTCCTGCTCCGGTGTCAAAGCATTCCCTCCAGTTAACGCGCATAAAAACTTGGTGTAAGAACCATCGTGCATCTGATCCAGGTAGTACTGAGCATTCTTCTGCTCATAAGTAACGCGATCGATTGCTGACTTATACAGGTAATAACGCTTTCCAAGCTCAACATCCAGATATCCTGCGTCCAGCAGACGGGCTACAAACGCTTTCAGCGTGGGAAGCTTCCAGGTACGTCCTTCATTGTTAAAAATCTCTAAAAGCTCTTTCAGGCTGACCGGTCTGTCCAGATCCCAAAGTTTCTCTAAGATAGAATATTCCGTATCGGTTAATAAAGTTTGTGCAGACAAAGTAGTTAAGCTCCTTTCATTTCATCGGGAATTAGGTTCTAAATATAAGATACCTTTTTAAACGGGATTTGTCAATATTTTGATAGAGATTGCAGAGGAATTAATTGGAAAATTATGCTGGAATAGGGCGTAAAAGGGAAAATTAATTGAGCAGAGTCTCTGAAATATTCGAAATTTCACTTGGAATATATCGAAAGATATATTGACAATTAGCTCATTTTAAGATAGGGTACAGGAAAGAGGATGGCATACTGGATTTGCGGAACAGTATTGAGGGATGACAGGAGTGTCCGAAATAATAAAATAGGAGCCGATTTGTATGATTTGCGGGAGTCGGCGGAAATGGAGATTGGAATGAAGCAGATATATTCAATGAATTCCGGCTGGAGGTATCGGAAGCAGGAAGAGGCCGGAGGCGCGGCGATTGATGATTATTTTGATATGTTTAAGAACATTTCGAAGACGGGAGCAGCTGCTGACGAGAGGGGGATTGCTTTCTATGACGGGGACTGGCAGCAGATTGATCTGCCACATGACTGTTCGCTGGATGAGCCGTATGCCCCGGAAAACGCAAGCGGTCAGGGCTACAAGCCGCCGATGCGCGGCTGGTATCGAAAGAGCTTTACCTTGGATGAGTCCTTTGACGGCAGGAAGCTGTTCGTAAAGTTCGAAGCGATTGCTGTTCACAGTGTTATATATATGAATGGAATTCAGATTGCGGAGAGCCACAGCGCATATACGCCGATCCTGGTGGAGATTACGGACTTTTATGAGGCGGGGAAGCAGAATGTTCTTTGTGTAGGGGCGGATAATTTTGTAAATGAAGGCTGGTGGTATGAGGGCTGCGGAATCTATGGAGATGTGTCTTTGATTGCTGCCGAGACCAGCTATATCCGTGAGAACGGAGTCCGCGTCGTAACAGAGAAAATGGATAGCGGAGACTGGAACGTGCGCGTCAGCGTGGAACTGGAAGCGGAGGAAGATGCGGGAGAGCTGCGCGTGGAATATGAATTCCCTGAGCTTGCGATCGCAAAAGCCGGATATGCGTGTGATTGTGAAAGGGCTGGCGGGACTGTCGCGAAGGAAGCGGAGGAAGAAATCGGGAAGAGCGGCACAAAGTGGATTGTACAGGAGCCGAATGCAGCCGGAGTCTATGCCGTTGAGCTTGCTGTGTGTGCTCCCGAGCTGTGGGATCCGGAGAATCCGAAGCTGTATCGGGCGGTATGTCGGCTGTATCGAAAGGACGAGCTGATTGACGAGCAGGAGGTTTCCTTTGGCTTCCGCACCGTGACATTTGATGTGACAAACGGTTGTGTAATTAACGGTAAGCCGGTAAAATTAAAGGGTGTCTGCCTGCACCATGATCATGCGGGAACCGGCGTTGCAATGCCGTATGATCTGCAGGTGTATCGTCTCAAGAAGCTGAAGGAGATGGGCTGCAATGCGATTCGTACCTCTCATAATCCACAGCTTGGCGGCTTCTACAAAGCCTGTGATGAGCTGGGCTTCCTGGTTATGAACGAGGTCAGACATTTTTCCTCGACAGAGGAGGCGCTGAATCAGCTTCGAACCTTTGTGAGAAGAGACCGCAACCATCCCTGCGTTATTATGTGGAGTATGTTCAACGAGGAGCCGATGCAGTGTACGAAAATCGGTGCGAAGATGGCAGCGTCCATGAAGAAGCTGATTATGCAGGAAGACGGAACCAGACCGGTTACCGGCGGAATGAACGGTCCCTTTGAGGCCGAGGGAGTCCGCAACTATGTGGATATCATGGGCTTTAACTATATGCAGTACGGGTACGACGAGTTCCATAAGACCTATCCGGAACTCCCGATTATCGGTTCTGAGACCGGTTCTTATCTGACCACCCGTTACACGGCCAACAGCACGGAGGATAAGATCAGCCTGTGCTCCTTTGGAAAAGAGAGGAATAAGAACCTGTTCCAGTGGTCGGATACTCCCGGCGGAACGTGGAAATACATATCCGAGCGTCCCTTCGTGCTCGGAGGCTTCTATTGGACCGGCTTCGATTATAAGGGCGAATCCGGCAACTATCCGAATGTAATCTCGGCGTTCGGAGCGATGGACCTGTGCGGGTTCCCGAAGGATAATTTCTACTGGCACAAGAGTCTGTGGCGTGAGGATGCGGTGATGACGCTGGTTCCGTATTATTACGAGGACTCGGTAAGACTGAATTGTTATACGAACTGTGAGGAATATGAGGTCTATGCGGACGGGGAGTTCCTTGGAATCTATCAGAACGACCGATATGATCCACAGCCGGTTATGATCAAGGGAACTTGCAGGAAGCTTCTTGTAATCGGGAAAAATCAGGGAGAGGAATGTGTACGCGCATCCGCGGCAAAGCCGGGGGCACCCAAATATCTGCGCGTGGAGACTTCAGATAATGATATCCGTACGGACGGCGTTCATGTATGCGTCGCCGACATCTATATGTGCGACGAGGAGGGCAATCTTGTCTTTGACGCGAACGATGCACTTACCGTGAAGGTAGAGGGAGGTGCGAGACTGGTTGGCTGCGGCAACGGAGATCGCCAGTCGCATGTCCTGGACAGAACCGATACGCCGAGCTTATTCAAGGGCTGCTGTCAGGTGATTCTCCAGTCGAACGGACGGAAAGAGGATGCAAAGCTTACGATAGGCTGTGACGCTGTCGGTGGGGCCGTGATGATTCTTCGGCAGGAGGCAGCAGCGCCCGTACCTGCAATTGCAGGGGAGACGGCAAAGGTAAACCTGATGACCTGGCGTGTATCCGACGTCTGCCCGGACTACATGACGGACGATAATATTGCGGATGCGATGTTCGCATGGATCCCTACGACGATCGGCTACGGTAAGAGTCTGATGCTTTCACATAAACAGGGCTTCGGAATGATTCTCGGCAACTGTATTGTTCCGGATCCGAAGAGCGGCAAGCCGGTTCTGGTACTGGATCGTATCCTTGGAAAATGCGATCTGTATTTTAATAAGACATTGGTGTATCAGTGTGAGGATGGCGCGGAGACTGTCAGACTTACGATTCCGGATGAACTGCGGAATGAGACGCTGGTGGTATCGCTGGTGTTCTATCTGAACGGGGGAGAGGTTGGAATACCTGGCGAGGTATATGTTGAAGTTATATAATTGGGCATAATTAAGTGAAATGCAAGGAAGCCAATTCCTCTATGAAGCCAGTGCATGATCGGATGCCGGGGGTGCTGGAACACAGGACGGAACGGGAACAGATGAGCCTGTTTTGAAGGCATAAGAGGGAACTGCTTTAGGTATGATGGGAACCTCCAAACTGATGTAAGATAAGATTACTCGGTTTGGAGCGTTCTTTTTTGTTGGGAAAAAGATAAAAATGTTTTGTAATTAAAGAATATGAAAATATTAATAATGTAATTACCATCTGGCGTTGGTATAATAAAAGTAAATTATATATTTTTGTTAAGAACTGTATTTCCACGTTAAAGGAGGTGGGGTTAATATCGAATAAGAATAGTCCAGACCGGAACAATAACCGTGATTTTGGGAGAGCAGAAGAGTCAGGGTGGAATTTGCAGTATTGAAATTTAAACAGAATGGAGATGAATGTTTATGAAGAAACCGGTGGTGTTTTATTCAGGAAACACAGTAGCGCGTGCGGGAAATATCATAGGGGTGCGCGGAGAGTATTTAGATCAGAACTGGAGCGCGGAGCTTTCGGACGGAACGAAGCGGCAGACGGTAGAGCTTAAGCAGCAGAACCGGCAGTCGTTTAAGTTCCAGATACCGGAGGATTTTGCGGATGGAATCTACACATTGGAGTTATCCGGCGATGAGCCGCTGACAATTGTATTGAACGAGCCAAAAGTGCGTTGGATGCAGGGAGACGAAGGGGAGATCGCGACTCCGAACGGCTGGGTACGCCTGCAGGGGGAGTGCCTGCGGATTAACGTAGATGCGAGACCCTATGCAGTATTTACGGCGGACGACGGAACGAGTACGAAGATGTTCCCGGAGCGCATATACGATGACTATTCTGTGGGGTTTGCCTTATCGGGACTGGGAAAAGGCGTCTATAAGGTAATTTATTGCAACGGATTTACCTCCTGTAACTGCGGTACGCTGACCGTTGCGCCTTCACCAGAGGATTCATGGAGAAAGACTATCTACAATGTAACCGAATACGGGCTGTCCAGGAATTCGGTAATTGATTGTACGGAAGCGCTGAATGCGCTGCTGAATAAGGTAGAAGCGGAGGGCGGTGGTATTCTCTATTTTCCGCGAGGGCGCTATCACCTGACCGGAAGCATTCATATCCCTTCCGGGGTTGTATTACGCGGAGACGGGTATCGGTACACGCAGCTTTTTTGGACTGATCATTGGCGCCAGAATGGGTTACATGAAAACGGTGTGTGGAGAGAATGGCTGCCGACACAGCTGCCTGAGGTTATGATCACTGCCGATGGGAATTTTGCTATCGAAAATCTGGAATTTGCAGCCGGACGTATCGGAAGACTGTTAAGAGCCGGAACGGCCGACAATCCCGCGGAGAACGTTCGTCTGGATAATGTGCGGGTGAATGTGAATGCACTTTCAGGAGTAAATGGAAGACATCACCAGAAGCAGTGCTGCGAGATCCTGAAGGAAACTTGGCATATCTGGGACGAGAATGAGCTGGATATGCTGGAGATTGAAGGGGTCAATGTGAAAATTCGCAACTGCCATTTTGACTGGTCAGGACGTCTGACGTCTTATGCCTACCATCTGAAGTATTTCCTGTTCCAGAATATCTTTATGGGAAATGTCAATTCTACTCGTTACTGGATGCCTCTTGGCCTGCAGGATAAAGCAATCATAGAGGACTGCGAAGTTCATGGTTGGAATCTGGGCTGCGGTGGTGAGAATGTCTATATGGCACGTATGCGGGTACAGGATGTCGTCTGCGGCGACCGCGAAGCGTTCAGCACGGATATCACAAGCGGGATTAACTACGCCGGACACGCGGCAATCGACGGCTGCCGCTTTACCTTTCCGGAGAATGTGGACATGTCCGGGGCAAAGCCGGGCGGTAAGCTGTGTATCCTTTCAGGAACCGGAGCCGGACAATTCCGCTACATTACCAAGGTGGAAGGACAGACGGTGACCATTGAAAGTCCGTTCGAGGCAGAACCGGATGAGACTTCGAATATGACTGTAAATTATATGTTTATCAACTGGTATTTTTGTGATTTTACGATTGAAAATTGCGGTATGCTGCAGTTCTATGTGGCACAGGGAAATAGCGTTGTGGATGGTGTGAAGACAATCCGGAGTGCTGGCATTAAGGGCTACGGACAGTATACCTACAAGGGAATTCAGAACCATTGGTATTGTTCTTATATTAATAATGAATTGACAGAGGGTAATTGCTACCATAGAGAAGGCTGGTTTGATTACCATGATAATCAGGAAGCGGAAGCTGGCGGAAGAACCGCTTACCGAGTACCGGGCTATTCGTTCCTCTATGTAATTGGAAGATGTAGTAACCTGATTAACCTGGGAACCACGGTACGTGGAAATACACTCCGTGACAACTGCCTGCTTTATATTCGAAGCGCGGCCCCGGGCAGCATCAGTGATCTGATTGTAGACTCCAATCACAGTGAGGATTGCCGCTGCGGAATCTACATAGAGGGAGAGCCGGAACGCATGATTCTGTCCGGAAATACCAGCGAACGGGTAGAAGAGGCGATTCATTATGAAAAGAGTCAGGGAGTATGCGGAGGACAAATCTGGTAACAGGCTTCCGCGGCTTGGTTCTTTGGACTCCGACAATTGGGGTGTGCTGCAGGAGCTGCAGCACACCCTTTTTTCACGTCTGATGTTATCGTGAATCAGTTTATGCTTCTGATTATAATGGATAAGAAATATTGGAGAGATTCTAAGAGGGAAGGCTATTGTAATAGGGGTATAGCCGGATAAATGTTGACATATTAAAGAAAATCAAATTTTTAATGCTGACGCAGGAACAGGAACCGTTTAAACTTAGATTAAAAGCAGGTATAAAGGGAAAGAAGGAGGTAACAGGATGGAAAGAAATTTGGAAGCATGTAATGAGACATTGGTACCGCAGATTATATATATTCCATGGAAATTGGAACCCGGCGAAGCCGCGGCAGTGTATGGAGAAGGGTTTGACGAGACTTCAAAAATTGCAATCCAGCCCCTCACAGGGTATTTGGGAGAACTGTCTCCGAAGTCCGCAAGGTATGAGGTATCGCCTATTCATGTAAATACTCAATATGTTCAGTTTATCATGCCGACGGATATGCCCTACGACGTATGCGCTGTATGGGTGAATAATGCGAGCGGCTGGAGCAAATTGCTTTTTACAAACAAACCGATTCTATTCTGGTCGAACGAACACGACATATATCCGGGGCAGAAGTTAATGCTTTACATCAGAAATGCTGTGAACCCTACGAATCGTTCCGCAAAAGGTGCAGCGGTTGAATTCGTGGAACGGGAAAGCGGAAATGTGTTAAAGGCAGTCATAACGGATTTAAATGATTATCAGGTATATTGTACGGTTCCGGCGGAGGTGAAGGCTGGGGCGCAGTACGATATCCGATATACGAACGGCGCGGGCGGTGAGCATGGCTGGAGCTTTATGAATAAAAAAGATCGAGAGGTTGTAACCTGCGTGGAATACAACTCAAATATTCAATACTTTGATGACAACTGGAACCTGCAAGTAGCGTGGCTTTCGGCGATCAATACCGCTAATCAGATCAATGTAAAGGATTTTGGAGCAAAGGGTGACGGATGGGGCAATGATACCGCTGCGATTCAGACGGCCGTTGATCAGGCGGCCAGGGACGGCGGCGGAGTCGTATATATTCCGAATGGAACCTATATCATCGACTTTCTGAATATTGGAGCGAATACCATTCTTCGCGGTGAAAGCAAAGAGGGAAGTATCTTAAAATGGAGCGGTGATACGACTCTTTGCCGTGCGGCGACTCCCAGAACAACGATTCGGCGCAGTGCAATCGCGATTCCGCTGGAGCGATATCTTGGGGCAGACGTGGCAATCTTTCTGGAATCCAATAAGATGATATATTCCGATGATTCCAATGTGGGCTTGTTTGACTTGAGCATTATCAATGAATTCAAAAGACCGGCGGAAGAAGAATCGGAGGTTTGGAATCTGAATCGAATGATGTTCGGTTATTGTGAGGCGGTTGCGTTCCTGGGCTTGGACCGCAGTCATGATGAGCTATTCCCGGATGGACAGTCGGGAGTGGAGGCTGTCGGACACGTTGTGAAAAATGTCCGGATCCGAACAGCAGACGGAGGCGGAGTGATTCTTTGGCAGAAGGAACATGCGATTATGGAGGACTGTGAGGTGGATTCTACACATGGTATGCTGGAACATTATGACAGCAAGTACCTAAGAGTTCGCAATAACAAATCAAGCGGTATGCTCAGAAGCCAGATTGTACCTGGAGATACGCTGGGAGTATGGATGGAAGGCAATCAGGTACACGGCCGTGACGATATGAGAAAGGTGGCAAGAGGCGAGCTGCCGAAGATAAAATGGGGGGATGCACTTTCGACACAGGAGCATAGAGGCACGGATTTTGGCGGCGATGAGCATCTGTTTGTGAATAACACGTTCACCGGCTCCTTTGGCGATCACAGGGATAACAGCGGTGAGGGCTTCCAGTCTCAGGCGGGGGTACGGAAATTGTATACCCGGATGGCCGATATGGAACGGGATCGCTTTACCGCGCTGAGAAAGGCGGATCATAAAGTAGAGGTTGGCGACGCCGTTGTCATTACCGTTGGAAGAGGTCTCGGACAACATAGGAAGGTCAAGGCAGTGGAAGGAAATACAATCATTCTCAACGAAAAATGGGAGGTTATCCCGGATCACACATCAATTGTCAGTGTGGTGAGTGAGATCCAGGCAGATGTAAC
The DNA here is from genome assembly GCA_017623215.1 of Lachnospiraceae bacterium. GTDB lineage: Bacteria > Bacillota > Clostridia > Lachnospirales > Lachnospiraceae > Caccomorpha. The sequence continues at coordinate 20,157 of JAGAPO010000085.1, forward strand.
CTTTTATCAGAATACGTGGAACTGCAACAACAATAAGGGAAGTATTCACCTGTATCAAAGCGGATATAATGCTGCGATCGTGGACAATGATTTGCCGGACGGCGGTGGTATCCGCATTGCGGCGGTACATAGACCAGAGAACGTAAATATACAGTATTTTCATCTGATTGAGAATAATGTAATCAAGGGCTCTACCTACAGAGGCAATGAGTATCAAGGAGCCTGTACGGCGATTGGCTCATCGAATGACGGAGGAATTGCAACGCCTACATTTCCGATGAAGGATACCGCTCTTCTTTCAACCCTTATGTATGGTGTTCGTATCCTGCATAATGATATGACCGGTATTGCGACCTCGATTACCGATCCGGTCATTACCAAAACCGGTCCGCATCTCGATCAGGACAGAAGTGAGGGTTCGATTAATCGTTATGCGAAATACAGCGGAATTGTACTTTCGACCATGAAGCCGGGTGTTGAGGCGAACGTCCCGTTTCGGATCAATGTGGCGTCGGTGGTCGAGGGGAATAACGTTAAGAATGTAATTGCCGGAATTCATTCCAGTGAGAGTACCTACGATGCGGTGATCCGGAATAACGACCTGACCGGTAATGGAACGGAGATCAGCGAGGAAGGCCAGAGCCATAATACAATGATGCTTACCACAAATGACGGGAAACCGATTGGGGCGTGGAAGCGTGCAAAGATTGATAAAAGTATGCTGAAGGGAACATGATAAGGCTGGCTATAAACCTGTGAGACGAGGAGGTTGTACTGTGAAAAATGGACAAAAACAGGTAATGGGAATAGTGCTGATGGTCTCTCTTTTTAGTTCGGTACTTTTAACAGGCTGTGGTAAAAAAAGTACAACTTCAGAGAATAAGGAGGATAACAGCATGATTACAACAACAGAAATCAGTATGACGGCAACGGAGAACACGACGGCAAGAAGTGCGGTGACAACGGCCAATACGACAGCAGGAGCAACATCTGAGACAACGCAGCAGGAGCCAACAGAGATTCCTGGGTTTGAAAATTACATCCTGAAAGCAGAAGGGGAGGAAATTACGGTATCGAAGCTAAAGGTAACTGACGAGGACGGTCAGATTGTGGACAGTGTGGAAGCTGCCAAGCTTACTGCGGACGTGGAGATTAATAGTCAGAAGGGCGGAGAGACGATCACATTATGCATGGCCATGCATGATGTCTACACCGGCGAGTTGAACCATATCGAGACCACTCCGTTCGTATTGAAGAAGGGAACGAACACACTCAGCGCTTCCATCGATATGGAACAGCTTTCCGATTACAGTGCCTATACCAAAGAGCTGAGAGTATGCCTGCGGAACGATAGACTGGAGATGATATCGGATTATGTAACAGTAAAATCTCTCCAGGTGCTTGACGTCGAATTCGATTGCTACATCTCGAACGATACGAAGCTGGTAAAAGGAATTGTTCTGATACATAGACATGGATACGGGAATACGTTAAAGGATCTGGATGCTCTCAAGCAATTCTGCGCGGAGCGTGATATGGCAATCATATCCTTTATTGATTCGACCAACAATCCATTAAAGAACTTCCCGGACAGTGACCTGTGCGGGAATACGATACTCCAGAATATCAACAAGCTTGCCCAGTCAACCGGCCACAGTGAGCTACAGTATGCTCCAATTATCACCTTCGGACATTCCAACTCAACGGCATTCGCGGCCAAATTCGCGGCCTGGGCAAGCGACCGGTGCTTCGGTGTCATTGCGTACAAATCCGCTTACAGAGGACAGATCGACCACGAGGAAATCGTGAAGGCCAATATCCCGATGCTAATCATTACGGGTGAGCTGGATGAGACCTATGGCTATCAGGGACAGATCGAGTGTGCAGAGGATATGACGGCGCAGGGAGGAGCGGTTATATTTGCGCAGGATCCAGGAGCAGGTCATGGACCGAATGCAAACAAGTCCAATACAATGGTATTCGCATTCATTGACAGCACATATAAAGCAAAGGTTCCGGAGATCGCGGAATACAATGACAGTCTTATTACCCTAAACAAACTGGATATGACGAAGGGATTCTACGGATACGGCTCGTACACAAAAAATGAGAAAGGTCTCTACAAATATTCCGATTATCAGTATGTAAGCAGCGAGGAATATCTCGCAAAGAAAACGGCGGATGAATCATTTAAGGCACAGGCTTGGCTGTTCGATGAAGATTTCGCGAAGAAGTGGGTGGAATTCAATGCAACCGGCTTCATAACGTTACTGCCGTATAATTACCAATAATGGGAGTTCAGTATGTTAAGAAAGGATGGGAAAAGAATTTGAAGAAATTTGTAGTTCAGAAAGATGGAAAAGAAGGGCTTGTGAGAGATGTTAAAGGGTGTATTGCGGGAATGCTGCTTATTATTGCATTGATGACATCCGTTCTTGCAGCGGGCTGCGGTAAGGAGAATACGGAGGGGACTGCGGAAGGACCCCCTGTCAAAAGCACTGAGGTACTGACAGAGGGCACGACAGAGAAGATAACACAAGCTCTGACTACGGAAATGCAGGCGGGAGAGGACACGGGAACAGAAGAGGAATTCGATCCGGAACGTCCTGTCATCTATGAGAACACCTGGAAGGTAGTTCCGGGAGATGCGATTGGAATCTATGGAGCTAACTTTGCAACAGCAGCTGAGAAGGCTCAGGCCTATCTTGCGCCGATGAGCGGTTATAACGGTTCGGACAGCTTTGATCTGTATCAGCTGAATATCCTAAGTCAGGATGACGGCGTGATTCTGGCGGAGATTCCGGAGAACGTTCCGGTCGATAATTATATCGGATATGTCAAATGCGGGGATAAGGTAAGCGAACCGTTCTATGTGAATACACCGGAGCTTGACTGGTTATCTGACACGGAGATCTGTACAGGTCTGTCTGTAAGAGTTTTTGGGCGCAATCTTCTGAATCCGAAGACAGGAACGACGGATGGTGCGAGCCTGTTTGTGTGTTCCGTAGATGGAACACAGATGTTGGAGGCAGAGATAATCGCGGCGACAGAATATACCGTAGATTTTATCGTGCCGGATGGCGTGAAGATGGGAACCCGTTATACCATTCAGTACAATAACGGAGCCAGTGAATACGGTTATGCCCGATTGGATGAGGAAGAAGGTGCCAACGGCATGTCAGATGCACAGCGAGCAGAACTGAAGGAGCTGTACGGGGTCGATGTGTCGTGGGCGTCGAATCTGAAGCTTACAGAGATATTCAATGTATTAGACTACGGAGCGGTCGGAGACGGCGAGGCGGATGACAGAGCTGCGCTGACGGCGGCGCTGACTGCGGCCGGAAAGAATGGCGGAGGCATTGTGTATCTGCCGGGAGGAACCTATAACCTGTTAGATACAAAGGTTGGGTTTTCGGTTCCGAACAATGTGATTGTAGCGGGTGACGGGCAGGATGAGACAATAATTCTGACAGATAGTCCTTTTGTGTTCAGTACATTTTATGGTGGAATCACGAAGCTGACGCTGCACTCAGAACTGAAACGACCGGAGGAGGAAGCGACAAGGCGTCTGCTGTTCGGGTATGTGACGAATCTGGTTCATGTTGGAGGATATATGCACTTTTTCGCAAAGGATATTGGGATTCATGTGGCGGATGGACAGGGAATCGTAACAAGTGGAGCGTCTCAGATCATTATTGAAGACTCCTCCATTGTCTGCACGCATACTGCAATATCAATTACAAATGCGAGTAGTCTGCTTCGAACGAGGATTCGCAATAATTATTGCTATAATATACAAAGAGAACTGATATCATTTGGACCTTATACCTGGGTAGACAGTAACCTGTTCGAGGGTCAGAATGGCGGAAATGATTGTGAAAAAGGCAGTGACGGTAAGGTTCATACGATGGAGCACCGGATTGCCGGTATGGTAGGGGATAAGCTCTATTATGGCAATAACACAATTATCGGTACGTTTGGTGATATGCGGGAAGATGTATCGAGTGAAGACAACTGCGGTGAGGGCATCCTGAATCAGGAAGACGGAAGAATCGGTATCGGCATGGTGGAATCGGTAGATGGAACGACTCTTTTCTCTTCCGATATGGATTTTGATGCTGTGTTAGCGGGAACGGATCCGGTAGCGGGGACCAAAGGCACGACGCTGATTGGTGCGAACATCTTTCTGATATCCGGCAAGGGTATGGGCCAGAGACGCACAATTAAAATAGCGTTCGGCAATAAACTGGTTCTGGATGAGGAATGGCTGTATCCTCCGCAGGAAGGGGATCTGTTCGTAATCGATTCCGGTGTGCCGGAACGCAACATCATCGTGAATAACTATATCCAGGCCGAGACGAGAAAAGGCGGAATTATGTATTATGGCCGGAGTTATAACAATATTATAGCAGGAAATACGATGACCAACAGTGGAGGAATCTGGTTCGGACAAGCACAGTCTGCAAAGACCGATCGATTTGGTATGTCCTATTTTAATTATGTGGACGGGAACCATCTGTCCGGGGGAATCAGAGATAAGGAAGGGATTGATAATGCGCGTGATAACACGCTTACCATCGGTATGGGAGATGACGGTGGATGTGGCTTTGTGGAGGATCTGAACTTGCCGGAGCTGACAGCGTATTATGGAAACCTGTATCGCAATAATACCATTCTGGGATCCGGAACAGATCTGGAGCCGGAGGCCGGATATAATTCGATCTTTATGATTCATAATGGAATTGTAGTAGCGGATGCCTCAGAAGCGGTTCGAGATATTAATAAGGGAACGATTGTGGCGAATAATACCGTTACGAATTCGCTGAATGGGGTCAGCGTATCGTCCTTGTCCAATTATACACTGTTGTATCAGAATGATTTTAGATGGAATAAAGTGGATTACAATGATGCGGACAGCCGCAACACAGTCACGATTGATGCGAATGCGATTGCAGAGAAGACGGTGACGGTTAATGCGAAGGAGATTGGAATTACGGATTGATAAAGCTTGCGGTTGCCTTGGTGATTGAAATCATTCGGGCGACCGCTTGGTTGTAATACTATTGCGGTGTATTGTAGCGTGGAAAGGAGATCGAATCTTATGCTCAATAATACGGTATATCGATTAAAGCACGACAAGAAATTAACGATAGGTTATTTTGGGGGTTCGATTACAGAGGGAGCCGGAGCGTCAGAACCTGTCAGAACCTGGCGTGCAATGACAACGGCCTGGTTTGCGGAGCAATATCCGGATTGCGAGATTATTCCGATTCAGGCGGCAATCGGAGGAACCGGAACGGAGCTTGGAATCTTCCGGTGTGACAGAGATTTGGCATCAAAAAAGCCGGATCTGGTATTCATGGAATTCACAATTAATAATTCAGGAATGGATACATTTGAGATATTTGCGAATGCAGAGACGATTCTTCGGAAGATCTATGCGGCGAACCCTTATGCGGAGATTGTCTATCTTCATACAACGTCAAAAGATCGCTCCGCTTCGATTGCAAGAGGTGAGGTGTGGACACCACGAGCCGCATTCTCGGTGATTATGGATTATTACGGAATACTGCAGCTTGATATCGGGGAGGTACTGCGAGCGCATGTAATTGCGGACGGAGGAGACTGGACGACGGTATTGAAGGACAGTGTACATCCCAATGATATGGGTTATGCGATCTATACGGAGGCAATTGTGAATCTGTTAAAGCGCAATCTAAAGGAAGACGGGAATGATGAGCTGCTTCCGGCCCGGATACCGGAACGACTTGCGAAGGTTGTAAAGGATGCCGCGCGGCTTGAGAATGCATGTGAGGCACTTCGGGCAGCACAGGAGGCATCATTGGGAAAAATGTTGCCGGAATGGTGCGGAGAGGCCGCATCGAAGGCATTGAGGGAGGAATCCGATGAGACCGAGACGGTACCCGGCTTTCGATGTGTATCAGAAAGTCTTTGCGGTCGTTATGATAATTACATTGAGGCTGTAACGCCGGGGGCGGAATTCACATATCGGTTTATCGGCAGTTGTCTGGGACTGTATGTAATGATGGCAAAGGATTCCGGAGATCTGCGCTATTGCATTGACGGGGGAAAAGAGGAATCGGTACGGACCTGGGATGGGTTCTGTCCGAGGTTCAACCGGGCGTATGGAATTGTGCTGCCGGACAAGTTAGAATACGGAGAGCATACGGTACAGTTTTGTGTCAGCGATGAGAAGGCAGAAGGTTCGGAAGGAACTGCAATACGAATCGGGGCGTTTATGGTGTGGTAGATGCTGGAGGAGCCGATTGGTGAATATGCACAAAGTTATTGCGATATAAGCAAAAAGAACGAATGAAATGTTGATAAATTAAAGGGAATAAAATATTTAATGCTGACGCAAGAAGGTTCCGGCTTTATAATTAATCTATAAGAGCAGGATTGTAAAGGAGGATGTGTAATGAAGGTTTCCGGAAAACGGTTGAGGCGTATTTTGGCGATATTTCTATGTGTGTTTTTGGTAGGAGATACGTTTCATCCGGCCGAATCGGCACGGGCAGAGAATACGCAGTCTGTGGGGGAGGTGCTGACAGAACAGAATAAAAATACGACGTCGTATGACAGAATTGCTTATTACTATTACATTCGGCAATATTCGGATGCTGCGAAGCCGTATAAAGAGATTGAAGTGAATCTGGAACCCATAGAAGAATACACAGATGCTGAGTGTGTCAGCGTTTATACGAATTTGGAGGGCTCTGAGACGGGACTTCAGTTCGGAAGAACAAAGGGGCAGGCAACGTTCCGGGTGAAGGTGCCGAAAAGCGGATTATATAATATCTCACTTAAGTATTTGGCATTGGCAGAGAGTAACGTGCCGCTGACCGTGGGAGTGCTGATTGATCAGGAGCTGCCCTTTACGGAAGCAAGCACTTGTCCGTTGAGCAGGACCTTCCGGAATGGGGAGATTCGTCAGGATGAGTTTGGAAATGATATTCGTCCGATTGCTACGCAGCAGCAGGTATGGAGAACACAGTATTTATCCGATCAGACAGGGGTAAATGGAGAATTATATTTTTACCTGGCGGAAGGCGAGCATTTGATATCGCTGGTCTCGGACGGAATCCCGTTCCTGTTGGAGGGGATGACAATCGGGCAGCAGCCCTATGTTATGTCCTATCAGGATTATCTATCATTACATACACAGAAAGGGTATACGAATACGGAGGGAATTGTCAGAATCGTGCAGGCGGAACAATTCAGCGCACAGTCCAGTTCGGTATTGTGGCCGGTTCAGGATAAGACCAGTCCGTTAACGGAACCGTTTGATTATAGTGTAATTAAGCTGAACACAGCGGGCGGAAGTCAGTGGAAAAGTCCGGGGCAGTGGATCAGCTGGGAGGTTGATGTTCCGGAAGATGGTTTTTATCAGATTGGGATCAAATACAGGCAGAGTTATCTGGAAGGTCTGTATTCCTCACGTCGTCTTTTGATAGACGGACAGGTTCCGTTTGCAGAGCTGGGAAGCATTCGGTTTGATTATGACAGCCAGTGGCAGATGAATGTGTTGGGGAATGAGTATGACGAACCGTATAGTATCTATCTGACTGCGGGAACTCATACGCTGACACTGGAGAACGTTGTAGGGGATTTAAGCTCCACATTAGATGTTCTTCAGACTGTTATTACGAATCTGAACGAGTTATATCTTTCCGTTATCATGGTGACGAGTAGTAACCCGGATCCGTATCGAGATTATTATGTTGCCAAAAACTTTCCGAATCTTGCGGATCAATTAACCGAGAATGCGAACCTCTTGTTCGCGGAAGCCAATCGCCTGATTGAGACCGTTGGAGAAAGAGGAAGTGAAGCGGCATTCATGGAAGATATTGCATATGATTTGGTTAACTACGCTGAGAATGTGGAGAATCTGACCTATAAGGGAAGAATTGAGGATTTGAAAACCAATATTACCAGCTTGAGTACAAAGGTCTCCGAGTTGGGGGAACAGGCGCTTGATATTGATTACCTGATCATTGCTTCTCAGGATGTAAAGATGCCGCGTGTAACGCCAAACCTTTGGGAGTGGCTGAAATATCAGGTGGGAAGCTTTATTGCATCCTGGAAAGAACAGGAAAAAGTGAATGACACAGAAGAGAGTGAGTCGACCGGTGAGACGGTTAGAGTATGGTTGTCAGGCGGTAATGACCAGTATCAGATCCTGAAGGACATGATTAATGATATGTTTACCCCTGCAACGGGAATCGAAGTTGACCTGGAGCTGGTATCGGGAACCCTGATTGAAGCCGTCGTATCCGGACAGGGACCGGATGTCGCGATTGGAGTAGATGCAGATACGGTTGTTAATCTAGCGTTGAGAGGAGCCCTCACGGATTTGGCCGGATTCCAGGGATTTGAAGAATTAAAGGCAGAGCATATTGAAGGAAGCTTTATACCATTTACGCTGGAAGGACGAGTGTATGGAATTGCCAATGTGAACGCATTCAATATGATGTTCGTCCGAACCGATATTTTTAAAGAATTGGGACTTGAGATACCGGATACATGGGATGAGATGTACGATGTTACACAGGTACTCCAGCGAAATAATATGTCGCTTGGCACTGTGCCGGGATTCGCAACACTGCTGTATCAAAAGGGCGGAAGCTATTTTGATGAAGGACTGACGAAGGTTGTCTTTGATGAAGAAGTCGCGGTAGAGGCGTTTACGCAATATACCGAGTTCTATACGAAGTACAGCTATGAGGTTACCTATGATTTCTTAAGCCGGTTCCGAAGCGGTGAGATGCCGATTGCGATTCAGCCTTACAGCATGTACAACACGCTGAAATATTCCGCGCCGGAGATTAACGGACTCTGGGAGATGTTCAAGATACCGGGTACAGTAAGAGAGGACGGAACCGTGGATTATACGCAGGCGGATTCTGGCGGAACCGGAACGGTCTTGCTTGGCAGTAATGGAAATGAAGAGGCTGCGTGGGAATTCATCCGTTGGTGGTCCGGGGCAGAAGCGCAGACCAGATATGGTAAAGATCTGGAGGCAATTATGGGAACGGCGGCGCGTTATGCGACGGCGAATCTCGAAACATTTCAGGAGCTTGACTGGTCGCTGAATGAAAAAGAGGTTCTTTTAGAGCAGATTGCGCATATGGAATATATTCCGATTGTTCCCGGCAACTATTATATCAGCCGCGGTATTAATAATACCTTCCGGGCGGTTGTGTATGATGGCGAGAATGTCAGAGAGTACCTTCTCTACTGGACCGAAAAGGTGAATAAGGAAATTACAAGAAAACGTGAAGAATTCTACCAAAATAATTAGCAGATATAGGTTAGAAAGGAATGACCGGAGATTATGGAAAGAACGTTAGCATTAACGAAAAAACGATATAAACAGCCGCTGCTGAAACGGATATGGGCTGCACGATCCAGTTATCTGCTGATTGCGCCGTTTATGATTCTGTTCTTCGTATTTACAGTAATTCCGGTGGTTGCAGCAATTGCGCTCAGCTTTACCGACTTTAACATGCTGCAGACGCCGAACTTTGTGGGACTGGATAATTATAAAGCTTTGTTTTTAAACGATGATGTGTTCATGATTGCGGTGAAGAATACGCTGATCTTTGCGTTTGTTACCGGGCCATTAAGCTACATTGCGTGCTTTGTCTTCGCGTGGTTCATCAATGAGCTGCCGGGCAAGCTGCGTGCGTTCATGACGCTGGTGTTCTATGCACCGTCGATTTCGGGAAGCGCGTATTATATCTGGCAATTCATCTTCTCCGGCGACCGCTACGGTGTGGTCAATGGTGTGATGATGAAGCTCGGTATTCTGGATGAGCCGATCCAG
>JAGAPO010000086.1 GCA_017623215.1 Lachnospiraceae bacterium
AAGTAATTGCCTCCCTCTCTCACATACTCCACATCCACCAGTTCGAACTGATATTCCTCAAGAATCGGGGTAATCAGCGTCTCCGTCCGGCTTTCATATTCTTCTCTTTTTGTCATCCTCATCAACCTCCATTCCTGTGCCGGTTGCCGGTAAACGGAAGAAATGTTCCGTTATTCGCCGGGCTCATTCGATGATTGGAACCAGCCGTGCGATTCAGGAACCAGCAGAACACCCTGAAACAAAACATAAAGAGTGGACTTTCGTCCACTCTCAACTAGTTACCTTATCATCATTGCATCGATATAACTATAACACAAGAAGGCAAGGTTTGCAAGAGATATTTTGAAAAAACGGCAAAAATTATAATTGTTAACCAATGTATCGGAAATCGATTCGATACTTCGCTCTTCCCTGACTCTTTTTCAGACCTTCAGAACAACCTTTCCGACATTTTCACCGCGCTCCAGAATCGCATGGGCAGCTTCGTCGGACAGAACGGAGGTAATATCCCGTTTGCAGCAGGGACCGCTTTGACAGGAAAAGTATATCATACTGACTTCCGAACAAAAATATGACATACTACTAAAAAACAGAACTATTCTACGATCCGGGCAGATTTATTCTGACTTTTTTTATGAAAAACACAGGAATCTGGAGGAATGTATGGATATAACGGCGTTATCAAAATGCTCTTTTTTTAAGGCAGAAATTTACGAATATAACTTGTACCGGAAGGATACAGTACTCCCGAATGATAACCTGCGTCTGACTGATAGCACATATCGAAACGGTCAGTCGCAGGAAGCAATCCGGACGTGGTTATAAATACACGGTAAAGGTAGTTCCAAGCTTTACGCTGCTGTCCGCGGTAATCCGGCCCTTATGGTTCGATACGATCTGCTCTGCAATCGCAAGGCCAAGGCCATATCCGCCTTCGCTTCTGGCTCTTGCTTTGTCGACACGGTAAAAACGTTCGAATACACTCTGCAGGTGCTCCGACGGAATGACCTCGCCGGTATTATTGACCGAGAGACGAATCTTATCCTGGCTCCGTTCCAGAATCAGAGTAACGCTTCCTTTCCTGCCGGCATATTTGCAGGCATTGTCCAGAAGGATGATCACGAGCTGCTTTAGCTGGCCTTCGTTGCCGGTAAAGAACAGATCCGGCGCGATCTCACTGTTCAGAGTTACGCCCTGCTCAAATGCGACGGATTCGAACGGAAGCAGGCAGCTCCATACCAGATCGGAAAAATTAATTGAAGTCTTCAGGATCGGGGACTCCGCCGCATCTGATTTGGCAAGGAAAAGCAAATCCTCAACGAGTCCCTTCATACGCTCGGCCTCTGCGCTGATGTAGTTTACCCATTTTTGCTGTTCTCCTATCGTGTCCTCTTTGTGGGCCGAGAGGATTCCGGTGTTGGCAAGAATGACCGTAATCGGAGTCTTTAATTCGTGTGACGCATCCGCGACGAATTGTCTTTGCCGTTCCCAGGCGAGTCTGACCGGTTTTAAGGAAAGCTCGGCAAGGAACAGGCTGATGAAAAAGAAGGCTGCCAGGCCGATCAGGGCGACTAAAAGGCAGGTGATAATCAGAGTACGAAAGGCTTCAGCTTCCGCGGAGATATCAACAAAGGCAATTCGATATCCGACAACGCTTGGCTGAATCAGATAACGGAGATTCAGCTCCGAAAGGGTTCCTATCTCTTCCTCTTCCTGACTGACTCTGGTAAGCGCATCGTCCAGAACCTCGTCGGTGATCGCAACGTTATCCGACCATACGGACAGCACATTCCAATCATCATCCACGCGAACCGAAAAGACCGGAAGCAGCTGTATCTCCGAGATCGAATTGTGATGCTCCTTGCTTCCGATTGCGAATTTGGGTGGTTCCATACTGAAATCACGCATCAGCGTATTGCGCATCACCTCTTCGCTCTCCTTTTGCGCACGGGCGTAATTCGTGTACAAAAGAATGGAAAAGACGATTAAGAGCACGCTGCTGACCAGAATCATATTGACCGCGACAAATTTCCATTTCAGCTTTTTAATCATGTCCGGGAACCTCCCTCTTCCAGACGGTATCCGACTTTGCGCAGGGTTCCGATGGTGACTCTCGAGCCAAGGTAAAAGAACTTTTTGCGCAGGAAGGATACATAGGCTTCCACATTATTATCCTCGGCGTCGGATTCCGTTCCCCAGACCTTTAACAGGAGGGTCTCCTTGGAGATAATCATCTGCGGATTCGTCATCAGCAGCTTTAACACCTCGAATTCTTTAAATCCGAGATGGACGGATTTGGCGCCGCACCGCAGGGAATAGGTGGAAAGGTTCAGCGTAAGATAGGCAAAGGTCAGTTCCTCAAGCACGACATCTCCCTGGCGTCTTGACAGGGCCCGCAGCCTTGCAAGCAGCTCTTCCGGTGCGAACGGCTTGGTCATATAGTCATCCGCACCGCAGTCAAGGCCGGTTACCTTATCCGCGACCTCGTCCCTTGCGGTCAGCAAAAGCACCGGTGTCGCAATCTTTGCCGCCCGAAGTTCGCGCACCACCTCAAATCCGCTCTTCTTCGGGAGCATCACATCCAATATAATAATATCGTACAGACCGCTCTTTGCATAATCGAGTCCAAGCTCGCCGTCATGAACAATCTCAGCCTGATATTTCTGTTCTTCTAAAATCTGACCAAGCGCTTCTGCAAGTCTCACTTCATCTTCTACAATTAATACTCTCATGGCTCTCTCCGTTCGTATCACACATGAATCGTTCCGGCGGATACCGTATCCGGAATCGGTTCTCCGCTTTGATTTTATTATAATACTATATCAGGAAACTGAAAATAGTCTGAAACAGTTTTTTCAAATGTTTTCAGAGTATTTTCAGTTTTCGGGTGTATGATGAAGCCCAGAAAGGAAGGTGGCTGCATGGCAGAGTATCAGACTGTATTTAAACGCTATGAGAAAAAATATTTGATGAACCGGAACACATACGCAGCTCTCAGGGAACGCCTGGAGGGCCTGATTCAGGAGGATCGGTATGGGCTGCATACAATCTGCAATATATATTTTGACACCGATTGTTACGATCTGATTCGTACCTCGCTTGATAAACCGGTGTATAAAGAAAAGCTGAGGTTACGAAGCTACGGAATTCCGGGCGATGAGGATACCGTGTTTCTGGAAATCAAGAAGAAGTTCGACGGAGTTGTCTATAAGCGCCGCATATCGATGAAGCTTTGCGAGGCAAGGGACTATCTTGCGGGCAAGGCTGCTCCTGGCGGGAAGGACGAACAGATCTTAAGGGAGATTGACTGGTTTCGGTCGTATTATCAGCCGGTGCCGAAGGTATATCTTGCTTATGACCGTGTGGCCTGCTTTGGAACCGAAGATCCGGAGCTTCGCATTACCTTTGATCAGAACATCCGCTATCGGACGGATGCGCTCGATCTTGCTGCGGGAGACCGCGGAGATCTGATTATTGAGCCTGGCGAGGTATTGATGGAGCTGAAGATTGCAGGAAGTATGCCGCTGTGGCTGAGTCATATATTGAATGAGCTTGCCATCTACCCGGCCTCATTTTCAAAGTATGGAGTCTGCTATTCGCATTATTTGATGTATGAAGATATGCCGGAATGCGTGCCGACACCGGAGGCATGGTATACGGAAGCGGCCGGAATGGACTGTGCCAAACCGATTGCGGCCGGAGGTGCTTTGTTCGGATCATGCTCCGGGAATCAGGATCCGTATCATATTACTACAGGAGGGATTCATTGTGCTTGACAGTATTTTAACAACGACAACCGGAGGGACGATTGCCTTTTCGGAATTATTATTGTGTACGGCTGTTTCTTTAATATTGGGAATTGCGGCCGCGTTCATTTACATGTATCATAATACCTATACGAAGAATTTTGTGATTACGCTCGCACTTCTTCCGGTTACGGTACAGATTGTGATTATGATGGTCAACGGTAACCTTGGAACCGGTGTGGCAGTGCTTGGTGCGTTCTCGCTGATTCGATTCCGCTCGGTTCCCGGAACCGCAAGAGAGATTGGAAATATCTTTTTTGCAATGGCGCTCGGTCTGGCAACCGGTATGGGGTATCTGATCTTTGCGGCGCTCTTTGTTGTGATTATGGGGCTGATGACGGTGCTTTTGTACAGCACCCATTTTGGGGAAGCAGGACATAAGGAGAAGCTGCTTAAGATTACGATTCCTGAGAATCTGGATTATTCCGGGATATTTGATGATGTATTTGAGGAGTATACGACGAAATACACCCTTCAGAAGGTGCGTACTACGAATATGGGAAGCCTGTTCGAGCTCCAGTATACCATTACACTGAAGGAGGAATCCGCGGAAAAAGCGTTCCTGGATGCGCTGCGCTGCCGCAACGGCAATCTGACAATTGCCTGCGGGCGGGTGCCGACCGGGAAGGAGGAACTGTTGTAGGAATGAATGCCGGATGAGTGCCTTGGCACGTGTGTGCTTCGGCATGTTGGCTGAGCGCATTTGGCAGTATGCGACGGCTTGAAAGGAAGGCAGCATTTTATTGATAATGCGCTGGCAGGAATGGAGACTAATTATGACAAGACATGGACATTTGGGATTAATACGACTTTTTACATTTACATTAGCGGCTTCTCTCGTGCTTCTTGGCGGCTGTGGGAAGAATTCCGGTGACGGGCAGCCAAACGGGACAACCGCTTCGGTTCGGAATGACGGTTCGGAGAATAGTTCCGGAAACAGCTCCGGAAACAGCTCTGGGAATTCCGGCGGTTCTTCCGCTGGGAGTGATTCTGAGAATGCAGGCGATGCTTCCGACGTCAATCTGACCGACGGGGAGGATGCGGTGCTGATTCCGCTTACGGCAGAATATAAGAACGCGGATTTGGATGCGTCTTATACAGAAGCCGAGTGCTGCAGGATAACGCTGAACGGCACATCAGCAAGGATATCCGGCTCCGGCGCGTCCGCGGACGGACAGATTGTTACCATTACCGCGGCGGGAACCTATCTTCTCTCCGGAACCTTAGATGACGGCCAGATCGTCGTCGATGCCGGTAAGGAGGATAAGGTACGGCTCGTATTGGACGGGGTGACCGTTTCGAATTCGTCGGGTGCTCCCGTGTATGTGAAGCAGGCGGATAAGGCGATTCTTATTCTGGCGGAGCAGTCGGAGAATTATCTGACGGATGCGGCTGAATATGTCTATCCGGACGCCGAGACAGACGAACCGAATGCCGCGCTGTTCAGTAAGGATGATATGACGATTACAGGAACCGGAACTCTTACGGTGACCGGTAATTATAAGGACGGGATTGCGAGCAAGGATGATCTGAAGATTACGGGCGGAACCCTGATTGTTCAGGCTGCCGAAGATGCCGTTCGCGGCAGGGACTCGGTCTGCATCAAGGACGGAACTCTGACTGTTACAGCCGGATATGATGGTATTAAATCGAATAACGATGAGGATTCGGAAAAAGGATATGTTATCATTGACGGAGGCAGCATTTCGGTGAAGGCCGGAAATGATGGAATTCAGGCTGAGACCGCGATGCAGATTAATGATGGTACTCTCACGATTACAACCGGGGAAGGCTCGGCAGCGGCAGGTTCCTCTTCTTCCTCACAGGGATTTTCATTCTGGGGTTTTTCTTCTTCAAGCTCGGATTCTCAGGAAGAAAGCTGTAAGGGGCTGAAAGCATCTGCCAGCCTGATTATTGCGGGCGGAGCGCTTACGATTGACGCGTATGACGATGCCATTCATACGAACGGTGCGGCCGGGATCACCGGCGGCACTCTCATACTCGCATCGGGCGATGACGGAATTCATGCGGATTCCACGCTTGCGATTGACGGCGGGGAGATTCTGATTACAGAGTCCTATGAAGGACTGGAAGGAGCCAATATTATCATCAATGACGGCACGATTCGTCTGACCGCCTCCGATGACGGTCTGAACGCCGCCGGAGGAAGCGATTCCGTGGAAGGAGGAATGTTCGGCGGACGGTTCGGAATGGATAATTTCTTCGGCTCGGGCGATTATACGGTTACGATTAACGGGGGCTATCTCGTAGTAAATGCAGAAGGCGACGGCCTTGATTCCAACGGAGATCTGAATATCAACGGCGGAACCGCTCTGGTGAACGGACCGGTAAACAGCGGCAACGGTGCACTGGATTACGGCGGTAATTGTTCGATTAACGGCGGGGTTCTGATTGCAGCGGGAAGTACCGGAATGGCTCAGGCTCCCGGAAGCTCCTCTTCTCAGAACTCGCTGATGATTACCTTTACCTCCGCGCAAAGCGCCGGAGAGCTGTTTACACTCGCGGACGCTTCGGGGAACGCGCTCGTAAGCTTTGCACCTGCGAAGACTTATCAGAGTGCAGTAATCAGTATTCCAGGACTTGCTCAGAATTCGACTTATACTTTATTGACCGGAGGAAATGCAGAATTGAATGAAGACGGATACGCGCTCTCCTCTTCGGTTGAAGGAGGAACCAAGTCGGCTGATATTACGCTCTCCGGTGTTGTAACCTATGTAAATGACCAGGGAGCCGCAACAAGCGGCGGCCTTGGCGGCCAGGGCGGATTCGGAGGCAAAGGCGGCTTTGGCGGTCAAGGAGGCCGCAGTCAGGGCGGCAAGAACAGCCGAGGAGAGGGTTCGGAAACTCCTTCCGGGAATCTCATGCCTTCTGATAATTCCGAAAAAGCTGATAAGCCTGAGACAACTACAGAGGAAGATGATCTTCTGTAACAATGTTAATATTGAATATAGAAAACGGCGGTTTGATTCCTCATTCAAGCCGCCGTTATTGCTTACGGTAGTTTATTCCCTGCCGCGCGATAAATCTCGTACCACTCTTCTCTTGTCAGCATAATATCTGCGCTTGCGCCGTTGGAACCGTGTGAGGGACTGTCAGCTGTCAGCAGGTGTACGGCGCAAGCTCAAGCCGGATAAAATATCCCTTGTCGTGTCCGCAGACCGGGCATTTTTCAGGTACGGAGGTTCCGTTGATGATATGGCCGCAGTTCAGGCATATCCAGCCGGTCTCAACATCCGAGACAAATAATTTCTGCTGCTCCAGATAATCGGCAAAGCGTCCGAAGCGGTCGCCATGAACCTTTTCAATTTTTGCGATTTGACGGAATCTTGCTGCGATGCCGTCGAAGCCCTCTTCCTTTGCAACGTCTGCGAAATGTTTGTACACATCGTCATGCTCTTCGTATTCATTATGCTGCGCTGCGCGAAGCAGGCCTTCTACGGAGTCGTGAAGATCAACCGGATATCCCCCGTCTATATATATGGTTTCGCCGGTGAATTCCTTTAAGAATTTGTAAAAGATCTCCGCGTGCTCCTTCTCCTGATTCGCGGTGAATAAAAATACCTGCTCCACCACGTAGAGTCCGTTTTTCTTCGCCATTCCGGCTGCAAATGTGTAACGGTTTCTCGCCTGACTTTCGCCTGCGAATGCGCGCATAAGGTTTTCTTTGGTGGCGCTGCTGCTGAATGGAACTGCCATAGTATTCTCCTTTTCCACAGGAAATTCGTATGGATACCGGGTAGCCGGATCCTGGGTTGTATCGGGCATCCCCTCATTCCTGTTTTATTTTTAAAAGATTAGGTTCTGTTAAAGTATAGGCGAAACCTGCCTGTATTATACAAAAAAAGAGTTCGGAACGGCCTTCGGCGATGAATTCTCTGACGAATAGGCCGGAGAATTCCGGCATATACTGGTTACGATAAAATTACATGTCTTGTTGGAAGAAAGGAAGGATGTTCAGATATGACGGTTCATTCGGATTGTACCAAAGCATTATCCCGTTCCACGACGGCCGGAATTGTGTTCACGCTGATTGCAGGAACATTGCTGCACTTTGTATATGACTGGAGTCAAAAGGCGTTCCTCGTATCTTTTTTCAGCCCGGTTAATGAAAGCACCTGGGAACATCTGAAGCTGTTGTTTGTACCGGTGTTCCTGTATAGCGCGGTGGAGGGACTCATCCTGCGGCCCTGTTACCCGGATCTGTTCCGATATCGGGCGATTGGATGTCTGGCAGGGATGCTTGCACTGGTTTCATTCTTTTACACGTATAGCGGGATCCTTGGCAGGACATTTTTTCTGTTCGATCTGCTCGCATTTTTTATTGGGGTAATTGTGACATATTATCTCAGCAGCTTTCTTGCACTGAAAAAGGGTCAGGGAACAACTTCTGCTTCGAAAGGCGGACACGATGGGAGCGATTCCGCTGTCGGTGCACGCTCGCACGCATTAAAAAAGGTCTTTCCTTTCGGAAAGACCGGTTATTATGAGGGGCTTCTTATCTTTTTAATTCTCTTTCTTTTCTTTGCAATCGTTACCTGGTATCCGCCGGCGATTGGACTCTTTCAAGCCCCATCGTAATATCCGCCGCAATCCGGATGGCTTTTGTCATATCCGTAAGCTCCATGCACGGAACCTCCGGACGATTCGCCGTCTGTTCCGGAAGGTAGGGAACGTGGATGAACCCGGCCGGAATCGAACGCCGTTCCTGTGCCAGAAAATCAAGCGTATGATACATCAGGCAGTTGCAGACATACAATCCGGCGCTGTTCGAGACGGATGCCCGGATCCCGGCGTCTGAAATTGCCTGTACGATCTGCTTGATGGGGAGGGTCGAAAAATAAGCCGCGGGTCCTTCCTCACGCAGCGGGGTATCCTCCGGCATAAATCCTGCGTTATCCGCAATTCGGGCATCCGCAAGATTCACTGCAATTCGTTCGGGTGTAACTGCAGCACGTCCGCCAGCCTGTCCAAGACATATGACCGCATCCGGCTGTTCCGTTCGGAGCAGCTCCCGAATCTGTGCCGATACCCACTTGAATGCAACCGGGAGAACAGCTGTGATAAGCTCGTAAGCCAGATCGGATGTTTCAGCGGCACTCCCTGTGCCCTGCGCTTTGCATGAGGAATGCTTTCGCGCGCTCTGCTGCTCTTTTAGCTCATTCAATACCAGCATGGTCGGATTCACCGTCTCGCCCCCGAAAGGCTCGAAGGCGGTAATCAACAATCTGCGATTGTTCATTCGTTCGTCTCCTGCGATGCATTCTTCTTTTTCCGAAGCGCAATTCCGGCAAATACCCCGCCGGTACATACAGCGATCATAAAAATGAATTTGACTGCGGTTCTGAAAAATTCAACAAACAGATCCATCTTTGAAACCTCCATTCTATTCCCTCTCACTCACGCTATCGTCTATGCGCAAGTTCCTTCACAATATCATCCCAGTTCAGCCCGCACTGTGCCATCAGCACCATCATGTGGTAAAGAAAATCGGAAATCTCGTACTTGAGTTCCTCGGAATCCGGATTCTTTGCGGCAATGACAATCTCGGTTGCCTCCTCGCCGCATTTCTTCAGAATCTTGTCGATTCCCTTGTCGAACAGGTAATTGGTATAAGAGCCTTCCTTTGGATGCTCTTTTCTATCCATTATAACCCCATATACCTCTTCCAATACGGTCAGGGGATTCACGGTATCATATTCTTTGTTAATCAGATCCGTGTAGAAGCAGCTTCGGCTGCCGGTATGGCAGGCCGCGCCGATCTGCTTCACTTTTGCAAGCAGCGTATCGTTGTCGCAGTCGATCTTCAGCTCCTTAACGAACTGAAAATGTCCCGAGGTCTCTCCTTTTAACCAGAGCTTTTGTCTGCTCCGGCTGAAATACGTCATCCGACCGCTCTCCACGGTATTTCGGAACGCTTCTTCATTCATATAAGCCATCATCAGGACTTCACTCGTCTTATAATCCTGAACGATGACCGGAATCAAACCGTCGGAATTGAGCTTGAATTCCGAGAATTCCAGACTGCTCTCAAAGGTATTCACCGCAAATCCGGCCTCTTTTAAGGTACGCTTAATCCTGCGGATATCCTTGTTCTCATAGTAATTCGTCGCAACACCGACAACGTCATTGATAGAAAGCAGCTCTTCCATATCGTTGCGCTGCAGACTGTCGCGGATAATTACGGGAAGTCCGCACTCTGCAATCAGCTTTTTCACCTTGTCGGTCAGAGTTACATGCTTTAATATGACGCCGGCTGCTCCGCTTTCTTTTAAAAATGCAGCAACTGTAGCCCTGTCAGCAGACACCGCCTGCACACCCGCGTTCGAATCGGTTCCGGGCTCGATCGGGGCAAACGGCTCTAACGCCGAAGGTCCGCCGACCTCGTTCTCACCGCTCGCATCCAGAAGGATCAGGATCTTATCCATTCCAAATCGCGCACTGGCTTCTTTGATAACCTCTCGGTTCTTTAGCTTTGCCCAGGAGATGACAACCCGAGCAGCGCCGGTATAGAATGCTTTCTTTACATCCTCGAACCGGTTGACATGACAGCCGATCAGAACCGGAATCTCGACCTCGCGGCATACCGCCTTAATCGTCTTTAAAAATGCTTCCTGCTCCTTCTCGACAGCCGAAAAGTTATATAAAAATAATTCATCCGCGCCCGCTTCCTCGTATGCTCTGGACTTGGCAATTACGCTCTCCTCCAGTTCATTCTCAGCGTTCAAATACGGAATAATCTTCTTCTCGTCCAATGGTAGCACCTCATTCATTCTTCTCAAATTGCTCAATGGCGTTCCTTAAGTTGAGCTTGTTCTCATATAACGCCTTGCCGATAATCGCTCCCGCCACCGGAATCTGGGAAACCGCCTCCAGATCCTTCATGGAAGATACACCGCCGGATGCGATAACCGAAAGGCCGGTTGCATGCACCATCTCAGCCGTATGTTCAATATTCGGTCCCTGCAGCATGCCGTCTCTGGAAATATCGGTGTATACGATTGTCTGTACCCCGTATTCCTTCATCTGAAGTGCAAGGGTAACCGCCTTATAGTCGCTGACCTGTTCCCAGCCATGAATCGCAACCATGCCCTGCTTGGCGTCGATTCCGACCACGATCTTCTCCGGTCCGAACAGGGAGACTGCCTCCTTGACAAACTTGGGATCCTCGACCGCCTTGGTTCCGATGATTACCCGGGATACGCCGAGGGATAATTTGGTCTCAATATCTTTGAGTGTACGAATACCGCCTCCGGTCTGTACCGGAATCTCCACGTTCGCCACAATTCCTTTGATAACCTCTTCGTTCATGGAATGGCCGGCAAGCGCTCCGTCCAGATCGACGATGTGGATGTAGGACGCACCGGATGCCTCCCAAAGCTTCGCGATCTTTAACGGTGAGTGAGAATATACCTCCGCGTCATGAAATTGTCCCTGCCTTAACCGCACGCACTGTCCATTGCGGATATCAATAGCCGGATATAGTCTCATATCATTCGCCTCCTGACTGTAAATTATGACTGTACTTCTCGTCTGTGTAAAAGCGGAGATAATCTCCGCTGTCCGGTGTTATAATCTTATTGCGGAAATTCTTCCGATAAGATTATATCTCGCCTTTTGTAGATAATACGCCGGTAATTCTCGGATCATATCCGACCGCCGCATCCAGCGCCTTGGCGAAGGCCTTGAACATGCACTCAATGATGTGGTGGTTATTGGTTCCGTCCAGATGCTTGATATGCAGATTCATCGCGGCACTGTAGGATACCGCGTAAAAGAATTCGCGTACAAGCTCCGTGTCCAGATCTCCCACCTTCGGAACCGTCAGTTCCGCCTTGTAGTTCAGATAAGGTCTTCCGGATAAATCGAGCGCACACAATACCAGTGTCTCATCCATGGGAAGAATGGAGCTTCCATAGCGTACAATTCCTTTCTTGTCGCCCAGCGCCTGCTTTAACGCCTGACCGAACACAATACCGGTGTCCTCTACCGTATGATGTCCGTCCACATACAGATCTCCTTTTACGCTGACCTCCAGATCGAAAAAGCCGTGTCTGGCAAAATTAATCAGCATATGATCGAAAAAGCCGATTCCGGTGTTCACCTGTGACTTGCCGCTCCCGTCCAGATTCAGAGCTACGACAATCTCTGTCTCTTTTGTTATTCGTTCTACTCGGGCTGTTCGTTCCATCTCTTTCCTCATTTCTGCTTTCCATTGGTACTACTACTATTATACATAATAGTAGCCAAAATTAAAAGCCCTTTTTTGTTAAGTTTATATAAAACGTGTCATTTTTCAAATCGAACCGCTATGGAATTCGCGTGAGCGGTTAATCCTTCGGCATTTGCGAAGCGGATAATATCCTTGTGAACCGGTTCCAACGCTTCTTTGGAGTAGGAAATAATGCTGGATTTCTTAATGAAATCATCCACTCCGAGGGGGGAGAAGAATTTGGCGGTGCCGTTGGTCGGAAGTACGTGATTCGGTCCTGCAAAATAATCGCCGAGCGGTTCGCTCGAATAGCTTCCAAGGAAGATAGCTCCGGCATTGCGGATCTTGGTCATAACAGCGAACGGATCGGCAGTTACGATCTCAAGGTGCTCGGACGCGATATCATTTGCTGCGGATACGGCTTCCTCGAGGGTGTCAACAACCAGGATATAGCCGTAATTCTCAAGGGATTTCTCAAGAATTGCCTTGCGGGAAAGTTCCTGTACGAAGCCTTCCGCTTCTTCGGAGACTTCCTTTGCAAGCTTCTCGGAGGTTGTAATCAGGATGGCGCTTGCAAGCTCGTCGTGTTCGGCCTGAGATAACAGATCCGCTGCGACGAATCTCGGATTCGCGGTCTCGTCTGCGATGACCAGAATCTCGCTGGGACCTGCAATGGAGTCGATGCTCACATAGCCATATACCGCCTTTTTGGCGAGTGCAACGTAGATATTGCCGGGGCCTACAATCTTATCAACCTTCGGAATGCTCTCGGTTCCAAATGCGAGAGCCGCGACGGCCTGTGCGCCGCCCACCTTGTAGATCGCATCCACTCCGGCTTCCTTTGCGGCAACTAAGGTTCCCTCATAGATTTTGCCGTCCTTTCCGGGAGGGGTTGTCATAACGATGCGGTCAACGCCTGCAACCTTTGCCGGGATTACATTCATCAGAACGGAGGAAGGGTATGCCGCCTTTCCGCCAGGAACGTAGACACCGACCACCGAAAGGGGTGTAATGCGCTGCCCGAGAATGCTACCGTCAGGACGGGTGTCAAACCAGCTGTTGCGTTTCTGCTTCGCGTGGAACTC
The DNA here is from genome assembly GCA_017623215.1 of Lachnospiraceae bacterium. GTDB lineage: Bacteria > Bacillota > Clostridia > Lachnospirales > Lachnospiraceae > Caccomorpha. The sequence goes on from JAGAPO010000086.1 coordinate 13,122, forward strand.
CCGAATATTGACGATTGCCTTGCGGATAACGGCAAGCACCTCGGGAGAGATCTTATCATACGCTTCCTTAATCTCCTCCTCGGTTACCTGAATGGTATCCGCAGTCAGCACTGCTCCGTCAAAACGCGCCGTATAGTCAAATACTGCCTCGTCGCGCTTTGCTCTTACTGTCTCAATAATATCGGAAACCCGCTGTGTATACTCTTCATACTGGTTCGGGCTTCTCTTCAGAAGATTCTCTAATAGGTTCTGTTTGGTTTCCTCGTTCAGTTTTACGATTCTCATATATTCTCTCTCCATTCCTGCAGGCACCTCCGGACGCTCCGGAGACGAGCTCTAATTCTTACACAATCTTTTTCAGTCGTGTGATCATATCGGTAATTCGTTCATGCTCCATCTTCATGCTGACCTGGTTGACCACCATGCGGGCGGACAGCGGGCAAATCTCTTCCAGAACCGTAAGGCCGTTCTCGCGCAAGGTCGAACCGGTCTCTACGATATCTACAATGACTTCCGACAGGCCGACAATCGGGGCAAGCTCAATGGAGCCGTTCAGCTTGATAATCTCAACTGTCTGATGCTTTTTGTTGTAAAAATAGTCCTTTGCGATTCTCGGATATTTGGTTGCAACCCGAATCAGTTCGCCGTGCTGCAATAACTCCCGGGCGGATTCCGGACCCGCGACACACATTCGGCAGCGGCCGATTCCAAGGTCAATGACCTCGTAGAGCTTTCTTCCCTCCTCCAGAATCGTATCCTTTCCCACGATTCCGATATCGGCAGCACCATATTCCACATAGGTCGGTACATCATTTGCCTTGGCGAGGAAGAACCGAAGCTTTAATTCCTCGTTGGTAAAGATCAGCTTTCTGGAATTCTCGTCCTTCATCTCTTCGCAGGTAATTCCGATCTGTTCCAATATATTCAGCGCCTTTTTGGCAAGGCGTCCTTTTGCAAGCGCGATTGTTAAATATTCCATATAATCTCCATTCCTGCCCGCGATCCGCGTATCCGGCTGTCAGGCACAAATTTACTGTGAAAGGGGCATGTCGGGCGCCCCGGAACTTCTTTAGCCCATAAATGCTGACAGCTTCGCACGGGAAATGTTACCCGATGCGGCTTCGATTACCTGCACCTCATCCGGCTGCTCCAGATACAGGATTCCGCCGATATGGCTGCGGTTCGCGTAAGCGATATAATCCTCCGTGGTCCTGTCATCTGCCTTCTTTAACAGCGCCACATCCATTCCGTCCTTTCGGAAATTCGCGGCAAGCCGAACCGCGGTTAAGTAGCAGGATTCCTGATATAATACCAAGGTACGATCGGAATCGGTCTCTTCCAAAAGCTTCTGGCGTGCCATCGCGTTCAGCAGCTGGTCAACATAGACGCACAGGCCGATTGCAGGAGCGTCCTTGCCGAACTGACCGACCAGATTGTCGTATCGTCCACCCGCCGCAACCGCGTCGCCGGTGCCGTAGGTAAAGGCACGGAAAATAATTCCGGTGTAATAATTGTATTTGCCAAGCATTCCAAGATCAAAGGTCAGATAGTTCTCATATCCATAGGCCTTCATCAATTCGTAAATCTGTTCTAACTGTCTGATTGCGCTTAAGGCACGCGCGTTCGTAGTCAGCTGCTTTGCTTCCTCGAGCATCTGAACGGATCCGAATAACTCCGGCATCTTTAAGAGCGGTTCCTTAACCATTGGATCAATGGTCTTACCGGATACCATCTCTTCTACTCCAAATATATTCTTATCTTCAATGAGCAGGCGCAGAGCCTCAATCTCTTCTTCATCAAATCCGGCTTCCTCAACCAGTCCGCGGAAGAAATCCGCCTGTCCGACCTCTACCTGGAATTCCTTCACACCGGCAGTCAGCAGGCACTCCACAGTCAGTGCGATCATCTCAACGTCCGCTTCCGGCGAAGCATCCTCTAACAGCTCCGCTCCAATCTGTGTGGATTCCTTTAATTTGCCCTGGAAGCTTTCGTTATTGACAAAGGTGCTTCCCTGATAACACAGACGAATCGGAAGCGTCTCCTCTTTAAAATACTTCGCGGCACAGCGCGCAATCTGCGGCGTCATGTCCGGGCGAAGGACCAGGGTGTTGCCCTCGCGGTCAAAGAACTTGTACATATCTCTGGAAGCAACCGTCCCGCGCTTCTTGCTGAAAATATCAAAGAATTCAAAGGAAGGAGTCTCGATATCCTGAAAGCCGTAATGGTGCATGGTATGTAAAAGACGCTTGGTCAGCTTCCTTTTCCTTTCACATTCCGAATTGTAAATGTCTCTGACGCCCTCTGGCGTATGCAATAAAATCTCCATGCTTTACGACAACCTTTCTTATAGTATAGTCACTTTATCATGGTACAGTGATAATTCACTACCATACGAATGCAGTTATTATAATTCATTGACAGAAATATGTCAAGTGCTATTCTGCGGTATCCTTCTTAAGCGTCTCGCGTTCCTCCAGATCTTTATTAATCATGTCAAGATAAGGAACATATACCCCTTTATGACCGCTCAAAAAATAGGCGGAATCGAGCTCTTCAAAACGGAAGCTTTTTCGTCCGCCATTCTGGGCCCGATTCCAGAATTCATATAATCTCCGAAAGGTAAGATAATAATAACGATCTTTTTTGGTATAATAGATCAGAAGAAATGCAATTCCTCCCTGTTCCTCAAAATCCTTCATGAATGCGATCTGATGCTCGTGCACGTTGGCGAGCGCAAACGTATCATACGCGCATTCCTTTGCGTCAAAGCACACCGGAAGTCCCTGGATGGCCCCGATGTAATCGACCGTACTCTTCTGTTCAAAATACGCGAGCGTAATATGCCTGCTCTCCTTATCAAAGTTAATCGGCGTAATCGGAGTCGGTATCTTCTGAATCAGGGCAAGGTGGGAGGCGCGGTATTTATCATTGGTCAGATTAATCTGTTCTTCGAACATGGAGCCCCGAAGGCCTCTTGAATTCCAGGATGGCATACTCGTTCTCCCTTCTATGCTTTGTCTGTGCCGCTGTTCGTTTCGTCAAATAATTCGCGCCGAATCCGCAAAAACAGCTCCGGCTCCTCCGCACGGATAATTCTGCCGCTTAGCGTACTGAGCGGGAAATCCTTCGGAAATTCGAGCCTTGCTGCGTGCAGCAGCTGGCAGTTCAGGCCGAACTGCTCTTTAAAATACCGATTGCGCACACGGTTCCCGTATTTGTCATCTCCGATGAGCGGGTGGCCGATGCTTGCAAGATGTGCGCGGATCTGATGGGTCTTTCCCGTGATCAGGTGTACTTCAAGCAGAGTATAGTCCTTTGCCGTAACGAGAGGACGATATTCTGTGAGAATGCGGGATTCCTTTTCTTCTGTAGGCGTACAGGCCGCCGTTCGGGCGCTGCCGGAGCTTTGGGAACGGCTGTCAGACTTCCCCTCCTTCGCTGGAGAGGGGGCTGCCTTGACTCGGACCAGATTCTTCGCCGTATCCTTCACCAGCCATCCGTCTATCCGGCTTTCCTGCCGAATGGAGCCGAGCACGATGCAGTGGTAATATTTCTTCAGATTCCGGCTCTGGAAGGCGGCTGAAAGCTCCTGGAGGCCCTTCAGGCTTTTGCCCGCGGCTACAATTCCGCTGGTGTTGCGATCCAGGCGATTGCAGATTCCGGGGCGAAATCCAATAAGGTCGGCCTCGGTCAGGGAACCGCTCTCAAGCAGATACGAAAGGAGATATTCTACAAGCGATACGTCGGAACGTTCCGCTTTCTGAGAGAGCATTCCGGCCGGCTTATTGATGAACACGACATCCTCGTCCTCATACAGAATTGAGAGGGACTCTCCTGCCTTTGCGGCGGGAACTGCGGCAGGTGCATCTTCCGAGAATTCCGCGATTGTCGCATCGGAGAGGAACAGCTTAATCTCATCGCCAATCTCCGTTCGTTCCGAACCGTCCGCCTTCTTTCCGTTCAGGGTAATATTCTTTTTTCGCAGCATCTTGTAAAGAAAGCTTTTGGGAGCCTTCTTCAAATGCTTGGCCAGCAGCTTATCAAGGCGCTGACCGGCGTCGTTCTTGCCGACAATAATAAGTTTCATACAGGAAGCCTCCTATGCGTATTTCACTATGCGTATTTCAGCGTCCTACGCGATCAGAGAACGCAGATAATCAATCAGTTCTTCCCGGTCCTCAGGTATTTCCGAAGGACGCTTCGCATTCTTTACCGCTTTTAAAAAGGCCTGTCGTTCCGTAACGACGCGGACATGATAGGAAAGGCCGCGCCGGCTGATTTCTTTTTTCAGATAATCCTGGCAGTACGGTGCGAGCTCAGGCTTCTTTCCGTAGAGGCCAATCACCTCCCTGCCTGCGACAATCAGGAACGAAAGGTTCATAATCTTCTCCTGAGAAGTAATGACCAGATCGGTAAAGATAGCATCCTCTTCGCGGATGACAGCCAGTCCCGCATGATACTCTTCTTCTGTCTGCGGGCGGTATGGCGCGAGCACGATAAAGCCGACCAGGGATTTGGCCATGGGAAGCGCGCACAGCATGGCAACGATGGTAAATACATTTGCATTGGAAAATTTGTTCAGAACGAGTCCGAGGATATATATCGCCACTCCGATTAGAATCCAGAGGATCGTACCGGTGATTCGCTTCTTTTTCTGGGCCGCGAGATAACCGCGTTCTCCACGCTCAAAACGATGTTTTTTTTCTTTCATGGAAATCTCCTTTTTCGTGTTCTTCCTTTGTCTGTTCCTTCTCTGCCGTCACATGCTGAAGGGCAGAGATCTCGCTCTCTGTCAGCTTTCGGAATTCTCCGGGTCTCAGGATCTCGTCCAGAACGAGCGGCCCCATGGAGAGTCTTTTTAGATAGGTGACCTTCCTGTCCACTGCCTCGAACATGCGCTTAACCTGGTGGAATTTGCCTTCATGAATGGTGAGTCGGATCTCGGAGGTCCCCGTATCCGCGTTGGTCTTCAGGATCTCCAATCTGGCAGGCAGCGCGGTCAGTCCGCTGTCTACCACAAGTCCTTCTTCGAACCGCCTGATCTCCTGTTCGGTTACAAGGCCGTCTATTCTGGCGTAATAGACCTTGTCCACATGCTTTTTGGGGGATAACAGGCTGTGCGCAAGAGGGCCGTCATTCGTTATGAGCAGCAGCCCTTCGGTATCCTTATCCAGACGTCCGACCGGGAACAGGTCCTTTCGTTTGGGCTGCGTAATCAGATCCAGCACGGTCTTTTCCCTACAATCCTCCGTTGCAGATACGACTCCTGCGGGCTTGTTGAGCATATAATATTCCAATGCTTCCAGACGAATGGGAGAACCGTTCACGGTCACCTCATCCGTATCCGGATTCACTTTGGTCTCGGGCGATTTCACAACGCCTCCGTTCAGGGCAACAAGGCCTTTTCGAATCCAAATCTTGATCTCACTTCTGGTTCCGATACCGGTCTCGGACAGATACCGATCCAGACGAAGTAATTGCTTCATAGATACGCTCCATTCTCTGCCCGGTGCTGACTACATCAGACGCCAGCCGGGCAGATATTTATTCTTCAGGATGCCGCGGGTTACTTTTCCCCAGCCAAGCGGATAGCCGTCCACACATACCAGGCACCAGCCTTCCGCAGCATCCGGAACCTCAATGCTCTCGCACTTTAAGTAACGGATGACCCGTTCATCCGAAGCGGAAAGATCGATGCATTTCTCATATTCTTCTTTTCGAAGCGCGCACGCTAAGGCCTGACTTGGCTCAAAGCGATTCTTCTTCATCTCGCCCATTAATAGGCCGGAACGCAGAACGCGCAGGCCGTTCAGGGACGGAAGGCATTCCGGCATCAGATATACCTTGTCCTCGCGTACGGTCAGAAGATTCGGATTCACCGGCATCTGCAGACTCTGAATGAACTCCGCCGCTTCTCCGCTAAGCGCTGCCTTTTTTCCCGAAAAGCCTTTGGAGGGAAGAAGCTCCTCACCCTTTTTATGGAACAGCGCCACAAAATGCCCCTCCCCTTTCAGTCTATGCGGCCAAAGACGAAGCGCGTCCTTTACTTCCTCTCTTCCGTCCGCCCATTCCGGATGTCCGTGATCAAAGCCTTCATATGAAAGCTCCGGATCGGAACAGTTATCCGCGCCCGGAAGCGGTACTGTCTCAAGGTCAGGAAAGGTATCCAGAAGCCAGGTTACCGTCTGTTCGTCCTCCTCCGGCGAGAATGTGCAGGTCGAATACAGCAGATATCCGCCGGGGGCCAGCATGGCCACCGCATGGGGAAGAATCTCAAGCTGCAGGTCGTGATAATATCCGACACCGTACTGCTCCCAGTTCTTCATAATCGCAGGGCTCTTTCGGAACATTCCCTCGCCGGAGCACGGAGCGTCTACCAGAATTCGATTGAAGAATCCCTGAAAGCTTCCGGCAAGCTTTGCCGGGCTTTCGCTGATTACAGCGGCGTTCCTGACGCCGAACAATTCAATATTCTTTAACAGGGCTTTCGCGCGGGAATTGCTGATGTCATTGGCAACCAGCACGCCCTCCCCCTTCAGCATTGCCGCAAGCTCGGTGCTCTTTCCACCGGGGGCCGCGCACAGATCCAGAACCCGATCGCCGGGTTTTACGGGCAAAAGGCTGGCCGGAGTCATCGCACTCGGCTCCTGCAGATAATAAAGTCCTGCATAATAATAGGGATGCTTGGCGGGCCGTTCGCCGCCGTCACAGTAATAACCGTTCTTAATCCAGCCCACTCGTTCTAACGCGAACGGGCTTAATGCCTCAAAGGCCTCCGGTGAAAGCTTTAAGGTATTCACACGCAGGCCGTTCAGATTCTTATCCTCAAAGCAGGCGAGGTAGCGTTCGTATTCGCTTCCCAGCAGCTGCTTCATTCGTGTCTCATATAATTCAGGAAGTATGGTTCCCACTCGTCTTGTCTCCTTTCCTGGCCGAAGCCTGTCAGCCAAGGCTCTGTGCCCGATATCCTTCGGAGATAATATCCAGTTCTCTGCTGAATCGGGAAAGCTGTTCGAGATCCCCCGTGTTATAGATCCGGAAGAATTCGTCCTGGATCTTTACAACCTCGCGCTTGTTCGCTACCTTGTAAAGGTTCTGAATATTGGTCAGAATATCGGCTACAATATGCGCCTTAATATTAAAGGAATTCTGAGCGTCCATAATCTCATCGCGCACCGAGGACATCTCCTGATCCAGAACGATAATTGCCTCGGCCGCCTTATGAAGCCGGCTGCTCAGATTCTCCGGCATATTCTCCTTGTATTTGTACTGAAGGGAATGCTCAATCGTCGCCCAGAAATTCATCGCGAGCGTTCGAATCTGAATCTCAACATGAATCTCTCTGGGCCCCCTCATCGTCTCCACCGTATAACAGATTATCATATGATAGCTTCTGTATCCGCTGGCCTTCTGGTTGACGATATAATCCTTCTCGCTCTTGACTGTCATATCCGAGCGATGCTTAATCATATCAACTACCTTATAAATATCCTCGACAAACTGGCAGATTATGCGGATTCCCGCAATATCTTCGATGTGCTCCTCCATCTTATCGAGGCTGATCTGCTTTTTCTGCGCCTTCTCCAATATACTGGAAATAGTCTTGACGCGCCCGTTCACCTGCTCAATCGGCGAGTAGATGCCCGCCATTCTGTGCTCTTTTATGATGTGATTGAACTTGACCACCAGCTCATCCACAGCAAGCGCGTATGGATCCAGAATCTCTCTCCAAAGCTGTATCTCCATATACACTCCATTCCGCCTGCAAATCGCAGGCCCCCAAATCATTGCTTCTGCCCGAAAAAAACAGCAGCTCTGCGGACTTTTGGACACAGAGTGCTGTTTTTCGAAAACGGCAGGCAGTTATCTGCTATTCCTCATAATCGCCGTAAATAAATTCGTGAAGTACCTCCACATTCTTCTTTAGATCCGGAATCAGAACAGACATTCCGCGAACCCTTCCCTCGTCATAGGCGCCGTCGGCCGGAAGACACAGTTCCTGCATCTCAAGTGAATGCAGCTCTACAAACTCTTCCAGGCACTCGCTGAACTGCTCCTGCGTCAAATCCGTTGTAAGCAAAGGAAGAATATTATTCATAATCAGCGCCAGCTCTACGAGACTCTTGGACTTATACCTGTCAAATATCGCGTTCAGAACAATTCTGTGTCTGGAAGTCCGGCCATAATCGTTCTTCAGATTATCTCCGGTCGGGACATAACGGACACGGCAATATCCAAGTACCTGATTCCCGTTCAGCAGCTGCGTTCCCGCAACTGTGTTGCGGTACAGCGGATTGGAAATATAGTTCGTTGTATTCAGATAATTCGACTCGGTTCTGGTCAGGGTAAGCTCCAGGCCGCCGAGGTCATCAATAATCTGTTCAAAGGATTCAAAATTAACCAGGATGTATCCGTCGAGTTCAATATCGAAATTGAGCTCGATCGTCTCATATAATAACGGTACACCTCCAAAGGTATAGGCTGCGTTCAGCTTATTGTCCTTATAGCCCGGAATCGCAACCAGCATATCGCGCATCAGAGAGGTAAGCTTAACGGAGCCGTCCCTCGTATCCAGTGTTCCGATGATCATCAGGTCCGTACGTCCTCTTCCGCCGCCGGCATCAATTGCCTCTTCTCCGAGCAGCAGAATATTAATTACTTCCGCTTCCCGTCTTGCGGTTCCTTCATTGGCGTTCAGGTCAACATCCGGCGTATCGGTCGGTGTCGGACCTTCCGCAGTCCCTGTCGATGGCTCAATCTCGTCGAATTCGCTGACTGTCTCAACGGTATTGCCCTGATCCTTGTTAATTCTCCAGTAGGCATACCGGCCGGCCATATCAATCAGAAAAGAGCGTCCGGAACTGGTTCCGATTAATAAGGCAAAGGAGCAGCCGAGGACTAAAAACACCGATACAATCGGAATCAGAATCCTGCGCAGCTTCCTTGGCTTCTTCCCGTCCGGCTCCTCCGAAGCGGTAGGAGGTTCATCGCCCAACTCGGATGTTACCTGCGCGGCGAGGGAGGCATTGATGCTCGCAAGAATCTCATCCTCTTCCTTGCGGCGCCGTTCCGCCTCTTTGACCGGATCGGTCTCATAAGAAGAGAACGGCTTCTCCTCGTCCGGCTTCTGATACGATTCTTCCGGCTCGGAATCGTAGGCTTCCGGCTGTACTTCTTCGTCGTCACCTGCTTCCTCAGAGCCGTCAATAGCTGCTGCAGCCTCCCGAAGGACATTCGCAAAAAGCTCTTCTTCAAACTCTTCATCCAACGGCTCCTCTGTGCCATCGCAGCCGTTCGCCCCGCCTTCCGGGACGTTCTCCGGTATGGTATCCTTATCCTGCGCGGCAGCGCCCGCAAGATTCTCTGCATCGGGTTCAGATGATGGTACCCGGTCGGATTGTCCGGCCCTAAAAGCAGCGGCATTCATCATGGAAAGTCTGGATGCCTTTCTTTCAGCACCCTCCTTGGCGGCGGCCTCAATATCGATCCACTGGAATTCATCATCACTGTTAATATCCAGATTGATGTCCTCCTCTTCCTCGTCGTTCTCGGAAAATGCTTTGGAAAGGTTCTTATAGAACTCCTCATCGCCAGACGGATCGTAATCTTTTGTATTGTTGATCGAATTATCGTTCTTCATCCGGTTACTCCTTATGTGGTATGGTCTCCGTTCCTTTGTGTTATCCTAAGTATAACATAAATTTTGCAATCTGCATACCCGTTTTTTACAAAATCAGCCGGTTATTCATTATCTTTCGTTATCTTGCGGCACTGCTGCCTTCTGTTGTGTCTTCCGGAACCTCTTCGGTTCCGTCATCAAAGATGAAGTCATACAAAATCTCGATATTGGCTTCCAGATCCGGGTCAAGAACGGAACCAACGCCGTCTACTCTGCGGCTTGTATAGGCTCCCTCAGCCGGAATCTGGAGGCTTTCGATCTCCGTGATGCGATTCTCAATGAAATCCACCAGTAAATCCTCCATCTGCTGCTTCGTTAAATCGGTGGTAACATAACCAAGCAATCGGTTCATCAGAACAACGAGCTCGGTGACACCCTTAGATTTATATGCTTCAAATACCGTGGACAGAACTCTTCTTTGTCTTACGGTACGCCCAAAATCATAATTGGCTCCGCCCAGCGTTGGAACCTTTCTGACGCGGCAGTACCCGACAACCTGATTGCCGTTCAGCAAGTTGACTCCGGGCTTTACATTCCGGTACTCCTCCTTGGAAATATAGTTGGTGGTATTCAGATAGTTGGCTTCCGTTTCCGTCAGTTCAATCTCAACACCGCCTATCCGATCCACGATAGCTTCGAGGCCGTCGAAGCCAACCAGCACATAACCGTCCAGCTTAATCTTAAAATTGGTCTCGATCGTCTCATATACAGACTTCATGCCGCCCTTGCCGTAGGCCGCGTTGATCTTGGTCTTGTTATACCCCGGAATCTGCACATAAGTATCGCGCAGAATGGAGGTCAGCTTAATTGTCTTATCCTTCGTGTTAAGCGACGCAATCATAAGCGTATCCGCACGGCTTCCGGGAAGTACCGACTCAATTCCGACCAGCAGAATGTTCGTCACATAATCCTCGCTTCTGGCATCCGCCGGGCTCTCATGCGTGTTCGGCTTTTCATGGCCGACGTTCGTTATCACATTGCCATTCTCGTCGGTCGTGAGAATATTGCCTTCCTCATCCACGACCACCGTGTTGCCTTCCGCGTCCGTCGCTGTCATCGTACCGCGGTTAATTCCGCTGTCCACATACGTTACCACGAGCCGGATCAACAGACGTCTTCCGATCGGGGTACCAACCAAAAATACACATGCCAAAATCAGGGTTCCCAGAATTCCTCCCACAATCTTAAGCCCTGTATGCTTCTTTTTCTTTCTGTGTCTTGCGCTCATATTGACCGCTTCCTCCTTCGATGATTGATTCCGAATGCCCGCGTCCCATTCCGGAGCATCCGAGGTATCCTGCGCATCGTATTCCTCTGCCGCCTCTCTTGTCAGACGCTCCTCATTGTCTTCTTCAATCTCCTCTTCAATCTGCTTTCCAAGCTGCGCGCTGATATCTTTCAGGAATTCCTCCGTATATTCTTCCTCATCGGATCCAGCATCACTGCCCTGCCTGTCGTTGTTATAATCCATATCGTAATCTCCATTCCTGATAAACTGAATGTACACGAACCTAATACCCATTCCTGCCACCGTATCCCATGATACAGTCGTATATTAGCCGATGCTTGTGTACCTTTTTTCAATCTACTCCTTATATGTGTCAAAAAAAGGCAAATTTTCTTGCAAAATTCTTAAGATGAGCCATTTTTGAAGGTGGGTATAACAAAAACAGCCATCGTAGCGGAGATCCGCGGGAAGGCCGTTCTTGTCCGTTGTAATTATTCTGTCCTGAAGTATTTCGTTCCCTGGTATAGGAAACGATTATTTCATCTCCGCCAGAAGATGCTCCAGGAATTGGTATACGCGAATTGTAGATTCGATTCCGAGGCGCTCCTTCGGAGTATGAATATCTCTCATATCCGGTCCAAGGGATACGATGTCGATATCCGGAATCTTCTCACAGATCAGTCCGCACTCAAGCCCGGCGTGAATCGCTTCAACCTTCGGAGCGTGGCCATAATCCTCAGTGAACACGCGGACGAACAGGTCGCGAAGCGGGGAATTCTGCTTATACTCCCAGGCAGGGTATTCGCCGCCCGGAATGAATTCCGCGCCCATAAACTCCGCCAGATACGCAAGACGATCTCTTACAAAATACTTGGCTGTTCCAACCGAGCTTCGAATGGAATAGCAGAACAGAGCGCTGTCTCCCGCTGCCTTGAATATGCCAAGATTCAGCGAAGTCTCAACCAGACCTTCGATTGCGGCGCTCATCGCCTGAACGCCGTTCGGAGCCTGAAGCAGTAAGAACAGCATTCTTTCGAAGGAATTCGGGTGCATGATCTCATATCTGCCCTCGTCGCCCTCGGTCAGCGTAATCATAACATCCGGTTCGGCTGCGGAAAGCTCGTTCTGATATTTGGCAAGCAAAGCAGCGGTTGCCTCCTTGAATTCCTCGAATTCGGATGCGTCTACCACGAGATCCGCGGCAGCAAGGCAGGGAATCGCGTTCGTCTTTTCGCCGCCCTCCATGGATATCATCGCGTATTCCGCCGTCTCTCTTACCTCAAAAAGGTATCTTGCAAGGAGCAGCAGCGCATTGGTGCGCCATCTGTGGATCTCCGCACCGGAGTGGCCGCCCTTTAAGCCGGATACAGTTACGCGCACCTTTTTGCCGGAAGCCGACTCGCGCTTGATCGGAAGCACCGTTCTCGCACCAAGGCCGCCCGCGCAGCTTACTAACACGCTGCCCTCCTCCTCGGAGTCGAGATTAAGCATATATCTGCCCTTAAGCAGGGACGCGTCCAGATTCTTCGCGCCGTCCATTCCGGTCTCTTCATCCGTTGTAATCAGAAGCTCGAGCGCCGGATGTTCGATGGTATCGTCGGTTAAAAGAGCCATTCCAATCGCAACCGCGATTCCGTCGTCGCCGCCGAGCGTTGTTCCCTTCGCGCCGAGATAACCGTCCTCTACGAACAGCTCAAGGGGCTCGTTTTCAAAATCATGCTCTACGCCCGGAGCCGTTACGCAGACCATGTCCATATGGCCCTGAATAATAACGGGAGTATGATTCTCATAACCGGGAGTAGCGGGTTTATACATAATAATATTCAGCGTCTCATCCTGAACATAACGAAGTCCGTGTGCTTTTGCGAAGTCAGCAAGGTAATTGCTGATCTTCTCATTATGTCCGGAACCGCGCGGAACTCTTGAAATATCGCAGAAATACTGCAGCACATTCTTATAATCCAGATCTCTGCACATCTCTTCTACTGTCATAATAATCACCATTCCTTTTAGTTCTTAAAGCTGTGAATTGGCGCCGGAATTCTTCCTCCGCGGTTCGTAAACGCCTCGCAGGAGAACTGGTTCACCGGCATGATCGGAGCGTATCCGAGCAGACCGCCGAATTCTACAATATCTCCGACATTCTTACCGATAACCGGAATCACACGCACCGCAGTTGTCTTTTGGTTAATCATACCGATTGCCATCTCATCCGCGATAATTCCCGAGATGGTCGAAGCCTTGGTATCGCCGGGAATTGCAATCATGTCAAGACCTACCGAGCATACACAGGTCATTGCTTCTAACTTCTCGATCGTAAGGGCTCCTGCCTGAACCGCGTCGATCATGCCCTGATCCTCGCTGACCGGAATGAACGCACCGCTTAATCCGCCGACATAGGACGAGGCCATAACGCCGCCCTTCTTAACCGAGTCATTCAAAAGGGCAAGCGCAGCCGTTGTTCCGGGAGCTCCCGGATATTCCAGACCAATCTCCTGGAGTATCTCGGCAACCGAGTCTCCGACTGCCGGAGTCGGCGCAAGGGAAAGGTCTACGATGCCGAACGGAATATTTAACATAGCGGACGCTTCTTTTGCAACAAGCTGACCGACTCTTGTTATCTTAAATGCAATCTTTTTAATGGTTTCGCACAGGGTTCCGAAATCAGCGCCGCGCACGCTCTCAAGCGCCTTCTTTACAACGCCGGGTCCGCTGACGCCGACATTGATTACCGCGTCGCCCTCGGTTACGCCGTGGAATGCGCCTGCCATGAACGGGTTATCATCCGGAGCATTGCAGAATACAACGAGCTTCGCGCAGCCAAGGGAATCCTTTTCCTTCGTATATTCTGCGGTCTGTAATACAATCTCACCGAGCAGCTTAACCGCGTCCATGTCAATACCGGTCTTGGTCGAACCGACGTTAATCGAGCTGCATACGCGTTCCGTTACGGCAAGCGCCTCCGGAATCGCGCGGATCAGATTCTCATCCGCCGCCGTCATGCCCTTCGATACCAGAGCGGAGAAGCCTCCGATGAAATTCACGCCTACCGTATGAGCCGCTTTATCAAGCGTCTTTGCAAGCTCCACGAAATCCGCGGGGCTCTTGCAGGCAGCCGCGCCGACCAACGCAGCCGGAGTAATCGAAATTCTCTTATTGACAATCGGAATTCCGTAGCGACGCTCCAGCTCTTCCCCGACCTTGACCAGATCCTTTGCCGTTGTTGTTATTTTATCATAAATCTTGCGGTTTAATTCCGAAAGATCGCTGTCAATGCAGTCAAGCAGGCTGATTCCGAGCGTAATGGTGCGGACATCGAGGTTCTCCTGCTCGATCATCTTATTGGTCTCAATGACCTCGTTAATATTAATCACGAAACTCCTCCATTCTTGCGGCCTCACTGCCAGGAGCCGCAGGCACAAATTTTAGATACGGTGCATGCTGTCGAAAATATTCTCATGCTGCGCCTTGATAACAACCCCGATCTCCCTGCCGAGAGCTTCTAACTCCGTTGCAAACTCCGTAAAGCTTTTCTTGCAGGCATTTGCATCCACAACCATCATCATGTTGAAAAAGCCCTGTACGATGGTCTGGCTGATGTCGAGGATATTCACCTCGTTCTCTGCAAGATACGTGCATACCTTTGCGATAATTCCGACGCAGTCTTTGCCGACTACGGTAATAATAGTTCTGTCCATATTAGAAATCTCCTTTTCTGCCGCGGCGCGGCGTTATTATCGTATTGCTTCCTGAGCTTCACACTGCGTTCTTTCCCGAAGCCCGGAATTCTGCGCGAACCATACGCGGGATATAACAGTCAGCCGGAACCTGCGCTTATATCAAAACCGCAGCCTCGGTCGGCACATCGCGGTTCGCCACACAGATTGCCGGCGCATGGCCGCGTGTGGTATGAGCATCTACCTCGCAGCGCACCGTCTCATAGGCGAGCTCCGCATAATTATTCTCCTTGCTCAAATGAGCGAGAATGACATTCTTAAGCCCGTCGTGCAAAAGCTCACAGACGAGGCGGGCGGAATTCTCATTGGAAAGATGACCCTTCGCTCCGAGAATTCGCTGCTTTAATGCGTAGGGATAGGATCCCACCATCAGCATATTCACATCGTGATTGGCTTCCAGGTACAGAATCTCCGAACCGGAAAGCTTTTCCAATATGTAGCTGTCATAGGTTCCAAGGTCGGTTGCCATCCCGATCTTGTGTCCCTCCGCCTCAAAGGTATAACAGACCGGATTCGCCGCGTCGTGGGAGATGGAGAACGGATTCACTCTGATATCTCCGACTTCAAGCGGTTCGTCCGGCTTTATGGGATGCAGCAGGGCTTCGTCAATCTTACCGACTCCGGAGCTGCTCATTACCGCGCACAGCGTCTCATAGGTCGCGTAAATCGGCAGATGATATCTCCTCGCGAGAACGCCGAGCCCCTGGATATGATCCACATGCTCATGCGTTACGAAGATGCCGGAAAGATCGGACGGTGTAACCGCAATGCTTTTTAACCCCTGCTCGATTCGCTTTCCGCTGATTCCGGCATCCACCAGAAGGTGGGTACTATCGCATCCCGCGTAAATACAGTTGCCGCTGCTTCCGCTGGCAATGCTGCATAATTTTACCATAAATAAATCAGCCTTTCTATATCTACATGATTCCGGGCCTTTCGGACCGTCTCACTTCCACAGTATATCGCAAACAAAGCCCTTTTTCAAGAAAAAAATGCAAACGGGCACGAAAACGCCAAAATCCTGCGGATGGTTCGCAGGATTTTGACTGTTATCTCAATTCGTTTTTCGATTATTCTGTCTGTGAAAAATACGCATCCAGCACTTTTTTAGCTACCGGCACCGCATATTTGCTTCCGCTTCCGGAGCTCTCGACAATGACGCTGATCGCAATCTGCGGCTTGTCCGCGGGTGCGAAGCAGATGAACCAGGCGTGGGATTCTTTGCCCGTCTCGTATTCGGCCGAACCGGTCTTTCCGGCAACGGCAACCGGGTAATCGGCAAGCGCCTTGGCAGTTCCGGTCTGAACGGCCTCCTTCATGTATTCGGTCAGAATATCCGATTCCGCAGGCGTCATAAGCGCCCCATAGCTGGACGGATGATTCTTCTCAATCACCCTGCCGTCTGCGTTGACCACGGAATCGACCAGATACGGCTCCATCAGGACGCCGCCGTTTGCGATTGCCGCTGCAATCAAAGCGTTGTGCATGGGGGTGATCTGCGTCTTTCCAAGCCCGATTACCGTCTGCGGAATCGCATTCGGCTCGGACTGCTCGTTCAGCGCAAAGCTGCTCTGAGAGGCCGATGGCAGACCAGGAAGGGCGCGGTTATATAACAGGCTGGTGCAGACATCGAGCAGCGAGGTTACGGAGATACTGGTGCCAAGATTGACAAAGGAGGTATTGCAGGACTTCGCAAACGCGTCCCTCAGGCTCAGATTTCCGTGCGATTGACTGCCGGCACAGTGAATCGTAACCTGATTAAAACGTCCCTCTCCCTCGCAGTCATACGTATACTCCTCATACTCCTCCGGATTCTCTCTGATATATGCAAGCACGTCCGCGATTTTAAAGGTCGATCCCGGCGGATATAACCCGTTCAGCGCGCGGTTCATTAACGCGGATTCCCCTTTCTCGTCTGCAATTAACGAATCCCAGTCCTCTTCCACAGTATTGGGATCATAATCAGGCTTTGAGACCATTGCGAGAATCTTTCCGGTGGAGGGATCAATGGCAGCCACGGCTCCACGTCTGTCTCCAAGCGCTTCCCAGGCCGCTTCCTGCACCGCAGCGTTCAGCGTCGTAATAACAGAGTCTCCCGGAAGCTTCTCTTCGTTCAGCTGAAGAGCTATCTTGTCGAATTCGCTGAGGCTCGCTGTCATCAGCGTAAAATTCTCCGAAAGCTCCACTCCTGTCCTGGTCTTTGAAAAGCGTCCCACCACATGGGCGAACATCGAACCATACGGGTATTCTCTCTCCTCGGTTCCGTCTTCTCCGGTTACGGTACGGGCCAGAACCTTGCCGTCCGCCGAACGGATTTCCCCTCGCGTAATGGTCCCGGCAAGGAGATCCTGGCGCTTGTTATAGGTATTATTAATGGCATCCCTGGATTGGAACGCGATAAAATAGGCGCTGTAACAAACCGTCGCGATAAGGAGAACGCTGAATGCATACATGATCGCGTTGATGGAACGGCGGTAATCCGGCTTTGGAAAACGTCCCCGCGCAGTACGTTCTCCGCTCCTTCGCTTCGTTCTTCGCTCGGAAGTTAGACGTTGCGATTCTTGTGAATAAGCCTGAGAATGCGACTGCCGCTTCTGCCCGAGCACATACATACCCTGAATAATTCCGAACATAATAATTGTGCTGACAAGCGAGCTGCCGCCGTAGCTGACTAACGGCATCGTTACGCCGGTCAGGGGAATGAATTTGGTGACGCCTCCTATATTTAAGAAGAGCTGGAAGCCGTACAGCGCTGCGAAGCCGAGCGTTACAATCTTATAGCACTCATCCTTTAACCGGTTGGAAATCTGAATGAACATAATAAAGCAGCTCAGGCAGATAAATACCAGGCAGGCCGCGAAGATATATCCAAACTCCTCCGCGATTCCGGAGAAGATAAAATCCGTCTCGATAACCGGAACGCTCTCCGGCAGACCGGAGCCGAGGCCCATTCCGAACCAACCTCCTGTTCCGATCGCAAACAAAGACTGCGTAATCTGATATCCGCCATCGTCAATGCAGGACCACGGATTCTGCCAGGCATCAAAACGGACTCTGACGTGCGGGAACAGCTGATACGCCGCGGCGGCGGCTGCGCAGGCACCTAAAAAGCCGACAAACAGCCACGCCGGATTCACGGTAGCCCCGTAAAGCATAACAATATATGTGACCGCGAATATCAGCGCGCCGCCAAGATCCCGCTCCAGCACGAGCAAAAGCACATGAGCTGCCGCAAGCGCGGATACCGCGATAATCTGCCTCATATCCCGCTTTTTCGTCAGCAGCGTCCCCAACGCAAATACATACAAAAGCTTTACAAATTCGGACGGCTGAACATAGATCGGTCCTACCTTAAGGGAATTAATCGCTCCCAGATTGTCTAATCCGAAAAAATACACAGCCGTCAGCACCAAAACGCCAAGGAATCCGTATCCCCAGCCAAACCGCCGAAGCTCTTTGATATGCTCAATCAGGAACGGTACAATCAGACATACTGACAGTGCCGCCGTCATGAACGCGAACTGGCGCACCCCCATGTCAAAGGAAAGCCTGGTGATCATAACGATTCCAATCATCAAAAGGAAACGCATATTCTGGAACACGAGCTCCGAGAGATTCGGATAAATCTTCCGGTAGGCAAGACCTGCCAGCGCATATACCAGCACCTGAATCAGATAGAACAGCAGGTATTTCTCCTCACCGGCCTTCAGCCACAGCACCAGAAAACAATCCAGATGAATCGCATACATGACACCGGTCATTACGAAAAAACAGCGTTTCTTTGCCTTTCCCTTCTTATGCAGAAAGGAAGCGTAGGCAAAGAACGTATATAGTAAAATTAGCAGGATATTCAGGAATTTGGAAAATTCTGTTATCAGGTTGAGCAAACGATCGCCTCCTTATTCCAATGACTCTATTGCTGCGCTCAATTCCGGTTACTTGAACCAACATGCCGGTTCCCCTATCTATGCCGGTTACTCCACACCGCGTTTCCAATGGCCCCTGGTATAGCTTCCGTTCGCAAACAGATTGACGGGAGCCTTCCCCGTCTCAAAGACGTCACGGAACGCCTTCGCAATTCGCAGGGTCTCCTCTCCGCTCTCTATTGTGAAATCCAGGCGCACCTCCGGGACTCCAAGCACCGCAATCTCCTCTGCAGCGTCTAAAAGGGACAGCGGAAGGGAATTCAGAATGGTATTATAGCAATCCTCGCATTGCTTTACTGCCGGGAACTTTTTGCCCAGGCGATCGGTTAAGCAAATGGACACTTCTTCGCCTTTTTTGCAGCCGCAGGTGTTGCGGTAAACGCACTGGGCAGAAGTCATCAGAGGGATTCGGCCATATACTACAATTGTCGCACATGACAAATCCAGCATTCTGCATTCTGCCAAATTCAATTCTACAGGAATAGTAATCTTTGAGCATCCATAATCCTGCAGAACCGAAATCGCTTCCCGGTTCATTGCATACAGCTGATAATCCGCTTCCCTCGCGTATTCATTCAATTCCGGACTGTTCTTCAGCCAGGAAAGTTCCTCATACGATCGAACAAGAAAGCCGGAGGGGTCTGACGCTATCATCGCACGCTTCGCTCTGTTCCACATATCAAAGGTCTCGCTTCGGAAAATGTGCGGGAGACGAATATACGCCTGTGCGCCTGCAAGGCGGGCCGTCCGTACTCCGGCCGCGACTCCGTCCCGTCCAAAGCCCTCCGCATCGATATAGACCTTACGGATCCCCGCGGACAATACAGCCGATAACTGTTCCGGCGCAGATACGATGGCGGTAACGACAGGATGGTGTCCTTTGGATTTGCCCGATACGGCTGACGGGCTCTTTTCCGGCAGCTCCCGCTCTTTTTGCTCCTTTTTCTTCGGTGCCGGCCGTTCTCTTTCATACGCTGCCGCAAGCGTTTCCGAAAGCTTGGTAAGTGCCTCGCGTCTGATTTCGTTCAGGCTCTGAATCGGAAGGAACAGATTATCATCCGCATCCACCGTAAGCGATTCGAATACGAACGGTGTCTCTCCGGTCTTCTTTAATTGCTCGATTATCTTTTCTTTCGTCAACGGCCTGCTCTTCGCTTCCTGCGCCACGCCTCCGAATACTTCTGCCGTATCCGCATCTCGGCTCACGGCCAGATGAATCGGCTCCGACACCTTTGCGGTAAAATATCCGGATATCGGAAGCTTCGGTTCTTTCTCCAGATATTCTTCGGCAAGGCGGGAAAGCAGCGCCTCATTCTTCGTCCGATATACCTTTAATCCCGGACGCACCTTTGCCTTCGGGCTGCAGTTCATCGAAAGGAGCTTTCCCGCAGGAGTGGACTTGCCCTCACCGACGGTAAAGGAATACTCCTGTGCTCCGCCACGAATCTCCAGGACATCTCCTACCTGAACCGGAACGGTAAGCTTCATATCGGCCCGGATACCGGACATTTTTAAGACGTTCCCGACCGGCACACCTGAATGATTCGGGCGATCCATCGCCATCATACCGGGGCCCTTAGCCGTCTTGTAATAGCCGCCGGAAAAACCGCCTCTGTTATACAGATCCATCAGCATCCCCATATCCTCTCCGAATTCGTCCGCGTGCGCTTTTATATGCGCCTCATAGCCCTTTGCGCCAAGTCCGGTATATAAATCCATGTATTTGCGGTAGACGGCCGTAACGCCGGCGGTATACTCGCTCCGCTTCATGCGGCCTTCAATCTTGAACGAATCAATACCGGACTCCATCAGCTCCGGAAGAATGGCAAGTGTACAGATGTCCTTCGGACTCAGCAGATAACCGGAAGCAGAGCGGCCTGCGGAATACTCCATTCGGCAGGTCTGCGCACAGCGGCCCCGGTTGCCGCTTCGTCCGCCGAGCATACTGCTCATCAGGCACTGGCCCGAATAGCAATAACACAGCGCTCCGTGAATGAAGGTCTCAATCTCAAGATCCGTATCCCTACGCATTCGGATAATCTCGGGCAGCGTCAGCTCTCTTGCCGGTACCAGTCTGGTAACCCCGTAATCCTTCAGAAGATTCGCGCCCTCCGCCATCGTCAGCGTCATCTGCGTACTCGCATGCAAAGGAAGCTCCGGAAAATTCCGATGCAGGAAGGAAAGAACGCCAAGATCCTGAACGATAACCGCATCCAGACCACGCCTGTAGTACGGATCGATATAATCATAAAGCGCCCCGCACTCTTCCTCCTTCAGCAGAGTATTCACCGTAAGATATAATTTTTTGCCTCTGATATGCATATAATCAATGGCTTCCAGCATATCGTCCTGTTCCAGATTATTCGCATATGCCCGGGCACCGAACCGGCTTCCGCCAATATATACCGCATCACAGCCCGCGTTCGCCGCGGCCTTCATGGCTTCGAACGAACCGGCTGGGGATAATAATTCTACGTTTCTCACTATATAGCCCCTTCCTTTCGCAGCTCCAATATCGTAATATAAAAAGCTTTCTATTAAGAAAAAGGCTGTCCGCCGGGAACCGAAGGAATCCCGTTCCCGATGACAACCCCACTTGATATCTCTGATTTGATGCTTTCTTACTCTTATCTTTCTTACCCTTATTCCTTATTGCGTTCTGCAAGCTCCGTCTCAAGACGGACAATCGTCTTCTGCGACTCAAAATTCTGGTTCTTTACCTTCTCCAGCTCCTTCTGCAGGGCCTCTATCCGGTTCTGCGCTGCAATCGCCTCATGCTTTAACGAGAAAATATCCTGATTGCGTGTCTCGCTCTCCGACTTCATTCGTTCAAGCTGCTCTTGGCCTTTGAAATAATCGTCAGCAATATTCAGCTGCATCAGCATATTGCGCGTCTCCGTATCCAGGAGCTTGTAAAAATTCTTCCGTTTAAATTCTTCGTTCTTCGTATTGATGTAAGCAGCTACTCTCTGCAGATATTCTTCACTCTCAAATCCGCTAATCGTGTAGCTTCTTCCGCATATGATAACATTCGTATCGTTCTGCCTTTTCATACAACCGCTCCTATCTTTGGTAACCAATCTTCCTAATCTCATTATACATGATTTCAGAATAAAAACAACCTTTAATTTGCAGAATCCCCATCCATTCAGAAGAATCAATATTCCATAGGCGCTGCGCCGGTATAATAGCCGCCTTGCGTCTGTAAGCCCCTAATTCTGAGAAGGCACAGGAAGCCCGAAATGCCGGTAGCCTTCGCCTGAGACCACCCTTCCTCTCGGCGTTCTCAAAATGAGCCCATGCTGAACCAGATACGGCTCATAGACCTCCTCAATCGTTCCGGCGTCCTCACCAATCGTGGTCGCGACAGCCTCAAGGCCGACCGGACCGCCTCCGAACTTCTCGATCATGGTCATCAGGATCTGGCGGTCAATCTGATCCAGTCCCAGCTTATCCACCTCCAGCAAATCCAGCGCAAATACCGCGACATCCTTCGTAATTCTTCCGTCGTATTTTACCTGTGCGAAATCGCGGACGCGCTTTAACAGGCGGTTAGCAAGTCTTGGCGTACCTCGGGATCGCCTTGCAAGCTCTGCCGCGCCCTCCGGCTCAATCTCGACGCCAAGCACTTTGGCGGAACGCATAATAATCTTCTCCAGCTCGTCGTTCGTATAGAAATCCATCCGGTTCACAACGCCGAAGCGATCCCGGAGCGGAGCGGTCAGCATACCGGCTCTCGTCGTCGCACCAACCAGCGTAAATTTGGGAAGATCCAGCCGGATCGACTTGGCAGCCGCGCCCTTTCCGATGACGATATCAATCGCAAAATCCTCCATTGCCGGATACAAAAGCTCCTCGACCTGGCGGTTCAGCCGGTGAATCTCATCAATAAAGAGAAGATCCCCGCTTGAGAGATTATTTAAAATTGCGGCCATATCGCCCGGCTTCTCAATGGCGGGACCGGCGGTAATCTTAAGATTCACACCCATCTCATTAGCGATGATGCCGGCAAGCGTTGTCTTACCAAGTCCGGGAGGGCCGAACAACAGTACGTGATCGAGCGATTCCCCGCGCTGCTTTGCCGCTTCAATATATATCTTCAAATTCTCTTTAATCTTTTTCTGACCGACGTAATCCTTCAGCAGCTGAGGGCGGAGCGAGCTTTCAATCCTTGCATCCTCATCCACCTGCTCGGCCGTAATAATTCGTTTTGCCATGCTTCCCTTACTTGCTGCCCCGGGCAGCTATCCTTTCCTGATTTCCTGTCTTGAGTTCCTTTTCCACGGTTCGAATCCCAGGCTCCTCGATTCATCGCCCAAAGTTCTTAAGACTGAGCCGCAGCACATCCTCCGCAGTCATCTCCGGCGTAATTGTCACCTGTCTGACCGCCTTTAACGCCTCGGCCGCCGGATAGCCAAGTGCCGTAAGAGCCTGAATCGCCTCTTCGGCCGCCGCATCCGAGATGCCGGCCTGTTCGGTATCCGCTTTGACATTCTCAAGCTTCTGTTCGAACGCTTCCTCTAACCCGAACTTATCCTTCAGATCCAGAATCAGCCTTCCGGCCGTCTTCTTTCCAATGCCCGGAAGCTTCTCCAAGGTCTTTGTATCCTCTGCAAGCACCGCAAACCGCAGATTATCCGCTGTAATCGAAGAAAGCACGCCAAGCGCGCCCTTCGGCCCGATTCCGTTCACACCAATCAGGAGCTTGAAGACCTCCAGATCGTCCTTTTTCAGGAATCCGAACAGCGACACGCCGTCCTCTCTTACCTGAAAATATGTATGTATCAGTACCGTCCCACCGATTCCCGGCAATTTGCCGAACAGACTGGACGGTACATTAATCTCATAACCAAGCCCTCCCGCCTCGACAACAATAACGCCCGGACGTGTCTCGGCAAGCTCACCCTTTATAAATGCAATCATCCTTCTACCATACCTTTCCTGACCGTAGGATTGCCTCCTGTCCATCCCGCAGCGCCTGCAAGGCTTACATCAGCGTTGAGAACAAAGAAAGCACCCTCTGATATATTTTAATATACCACGGCCGATTTGTCCACTCCTCATATGAAACTTCGCGGCTTTCTTCCATGGTGCGAACCAAATCCTCCGTTATCGTATCGATCGTCTCCTTATTGCACATCCAGACGCCGCACTCATAATGCAGGTAAAAGCTTCTGTAATCCATATTGATGGTACCGACGATTCCGCAGTCCTCGCTTACAATCGTCTTGGCATGGATGAAGCCGGGAAGATACTCATAGATGCGAACTCCTTCCCTTAACAGCGGGCCGTAATTATAATTCGTCAGAACCTTTACATTCTTCTTATCCGGAATATACGGCGTAATAATCCTTACGTCAATTCCGCTTCGTGCAGCCGTAATCAGCGCATTGCGCATATCATCCTCGATAATCAGGTAGGGTGTCGTAATATACAGTTTTTTCTTCGCATAATAAATAATCTGCTTATAAATATCCTCAATCGGGTTATTCGGATGATTCGCAGGCCCATCCGATATCACCTGGCAGTACACCTCATTCTCCGGAAAGGTCTGACTCGGCCGATATCGGTCATAATCCACCTCTTTATTCCCGGCAACCTCCCACATCTGAAGAAATGTTACGGTAAAGCCCCATACCGCATCTCCCTCCACGCGCACGGCGTTATCCTTCCAGACGCCAAACCGCTCCACAAGATTCACATATTCGTCCGCAAGATTCATTCCGCCCGTATAGCCGATATTGCCGTCGATTACCACAATCTTCTGGTGGCTGCGGTAGTTCATATACAGCTTGTCCGTATACTTGTGAATCGGGTTAAAGACCCTTACTTCAATTCCCTCTTGGGTCAGCTTCTTCTTAAAATCCTTCGGCGTGCGCAGCATGGCTCCGAAATCATCATAGAGGAATTTGATCTCCACTCCCTGCGCCGCTTTCGCTATCAGCAGCTCATGCATCCGCTCCCAGAGAACGCCCTCGCCTACAATAAAGAAATCAATCAGAATGAACCGCTCCGCTTTTGCAATATCCTCGAGCATTGCATCGAACATATTTTCGCCCATAGGATAATAACGAACTTCGTTATTCCTGAACAGAGGAAAGTGATACGACTCTAAAAAGCGCGTCATACGGGACTTGGTCGGATATTTCTGTTCAAAAGAATCCATGACCGAACGGTCATATTCGAGGAACTGCTGCCCTCTTTTTAACCGCCCAATCACCTGCTTTTCAATCTTTTTCTTCGAATTCTCCTTCCCCCACAAAGCGTACATGATATGGCCGGTCAGAGGCAGAATCAAAATTATGCAGATCCAGCCTATCTTATAGGAAGGGCTTTTGGAATCGTTAATCAGACCGACGATAATAATGAGACTCAGCAGCTCGATGATATAATACACATATACCGTATTGCCGCTCATCCAGAAGCCAAGCGCAAATATCACAGCAATCTGCGCCAGCACCAGCAATGCAACCAGCGCTGCACGCAGAAATCCGCTGAGATAATTCGTGACTCTTCCTTTTCCCTTCAGCTCTTCAAAGCTCTCCCAAATCTTCATGCAGTTCCTCCGTTCCGGGTTCTTTTCGTCCGCGCCGCCTCTTTACTTCTGCTTCGCGTTCGTATCGTCATTCCGTTCCTGTCCGGATGACGCATTCTTATCCGTTCTGTACTTCCAGTCATTGCGAATCCGCTCACGCAGCGCTGCAAACGACTCTTCCCTTCGGTTCATCCTCATATGAGGGAACGCCTTAAAGATACGCTTGTAGACATAACGGTTGAAGCGATTGCTTTTCTGCTCTTTATATTTTGCATAAAAAAGCTCCATCTTCTCGCGGAATTCCTCTTTAATATGCGCTCGTTCCTCTTCGCGCTTTTCCGTGTATGCCTTATGCTTATCCAGCCATTTTTCTACATTCTGCTCATATTCCGAACGTTTATTCCCGAAATACTCGTACAGCGGATTCTCGGCAAGCTTTGCTTTCAGCTCTTCGCGTGTCTCATACAGCTTCAGGCGATCGAGCGATTCGAGCAGCTCCTCACGGATGCGATGCATATTCGAAAGCTTTTTATCCAGCTGCAGGGTCGCGGCAACGGTCGATACAAGGTCTGCCAAAAAGATGGCCAGAATCGCAATTCCGCC
This sequence comes from Lachnospiraceae bacterium, assembly GCA_017623215.1. GTDB lineage: Bacteria > Bacillota > Clostridia > Lachnospirales > Lachnospiraceae > Caccomorpha. The sequence continues at coordinate 38,830 of JAGAPO010000086.1, forward strand.
AATCTCTCCTGCTTTTCTCGGAATGCGATCGATTAGCTTTGTCATCCTCGGCTGAATGAACTCCGCCATAACAACGGACAAAAATCCCCAGAATATGGAGACCGGAAGGCAGATACGTCCTTGAATATTCAAGGGAATATTGCTGTAATCCCACCATTTGGCATGGAACAGCTTCTCCATCAGCCAGGAGGTTACGAACTCGAACAGGGAAGCCAAAAGCAGACCTGCGAAAAAGATAATCAGAATACTCTGAATATCTCCGCGTTCGGTCACAGAAATCATATCCTCGTTAAAAAAGGCAAGATACAAAAGCGTTGCAACGCATCCGTATATCGGAATAACCGGGCCGTTCAAAAAGCCGCGGTTGACCCATTGCCGCTGTTTCAGTGATACATAGGTACTCTCATAGACCCAGCCCAGAAAGCAATAAATAAAGAAATTATAAAAGAGATCAAAAAGCTCAATTCCCAGTATGGTAACTTCCCACATAATCGTCACCCAACTCCTCTTCTGTAATGCTGTTACGAATAATATACGCCTATTCGTTACGGATGTGAAATCCCTCATTATGTAGTTTGCCATGAATGCTACGTCTATTTTACCACATAATTCATTGAAATGACATTATAATTTTCTTAAAATTGAAAATCGGCTGAAAAGAATGGATTGAACTGCCGGAATATTTGCGATATAATTCATGGAGAAGGAAGGGGGAAGCTTTATATGCAGATAATAACGAAGGAATGGAACACGGATGCGAATCTTCGGGTTCCGGAATGGATCGACTGGGATTCGTCCCTGTGTATTGATATTGAGACAACCGGACTTTCTCCTGCGTCTTCCTTTTTGTATCTAATCGGCTGTACCTATATCTCGAACGGATGTTTTTATGTGAAGCAGTGGTTTTCGGAAGGAATTGATCAGGAGGAACAGATTTTGAAGGACTTCTGCGAGTGGGCATCCGGATATCGCTGCCTGATTCATTTTAACGGTTCGACATTTGACATTCCCTATCTTTCTGCAAAGTGTAAGAAATACGGATTAGAACCTTTGTTCGAGGGTTTTGAACAGCTTGATATCTATAAGCGGCTGTATCCTTATCGCAGATTCTTTCCGATTCCGAATCTGAAGCAAAAGACGGTGGAGGGATTTTTGGGGATCGGAAGGGAGGATTTGTTCTCGGGCGGGGAGCTGATTCCGGTATATACGGCGTATGTGGGACGCCTGCGGTATGAGTCCTGCGTTCGTCAGACTCCGAACACAGGTTCTTTCGACAGCAGTTCCCGTAACGCACGGGATTTTGAACCGGAACAGATGCACAAAGCACTTCAGACCGAAGGCAGGCTCCCTCATATTCCAGCGGATGTACTGAAAGAAGCACTGCTTGGTCATAACAGGGAGGACGTCGGGAATCTGCCGAAGCTTTTGCAGATGCTTTCGTATGCAGAGGCATTCCGCGGACATCTTACCCTTGAAACAGCCCGAATCGAGGCTGTACAGCGCCCTTCAGCGCCCGTCACCGATGGCCTGCCGGATATGTCTTCCGAATTGATTCTGAAGCTGCACTCCGAACTTATGTTCCCGGTATCCTTTGCGATTACCGCTCCGCTCGTCCTCAAATCCGAGACAGCGTGCTGCTGTCGGATATCCTTTGAGGGCAATCTGTGTACGCTTACCGTTCCGGTATATCAGGGCGAGGTTCGGCATTACTATGAGAATTACAAGGATTATTATTATCTGATTGAGGAAGGCATTGTCTCCCATAAAAGCGTTGCCGGCTTTGTCTCCGCGAAATATCGCAGAAAGGCAAAGCCGGAGGAATGCTGTTACAAAAAAGCGGGCCGCTTTCTTCCGCAGCCCGAAAATACGTTCGAACCATATTATTATAAAGAATATAAGGACAGATTCTCCTGGTTCGAATTGACAGCAGAATTCAAAAACGATCCCAAAGCGCTGACGCGGTACGCAAAGGAGCTGCTGCTCTGTCTGACGGGACAGACAAAAAATCCGAAATAACAGAATTCTGCTTTTGCAAGAGCGTTCCGGCTTTTTTCGTTCCGACTGACCGACATGCCGGAGCGCTCTGTTAGAAGGCCTGCGCAAGTGAAATCTGCGTATGAGAACGTTCGCATCGGCGAACGTTCTTACACGATTATGTCCGCCGTTTCCTTCACCCGACAGGCTTCAAAATACGCCTCTTCCAGAGGAATCCAGCGCTTACGAAACAGCTCCGCCATCTGCTCTCCGTTGCGCTGTACAATTCGTCTCAGCTGTTCTTCCGGCCGCACATCCGAATATATGTTCACATCCGCGTATCGGCCCAATTCTGGATGACAGCTGTAGGATCCCTCCACAATCCGCCATGGGGAAGCCTTCACGATTCGCTCGCTGTTATAATCCATTTCTCCGCAGTCAAAGATGCGATAGGAGAAGCTTTCCGCGATCTTTAAGAACGGAAGCACTTCTTCTGCAAATCGCTCCCAATGAACGTTCCCGCCAGGCGTTCGGAACCGAGCGTCCGTTCGCAGCGCAGGAGGTAAGAAGAAATCGTCCATATGAATCACTCCCGCGTCAAGGACGGTCTCCAATAATGCCGCCGTCGTGGATTTACCAGAGGCTGCACGGCCGTCAATCGCGATGATACAGGCGGGAGCTTTTTCGAACGTAGTTTCTTCTGATTTATACTCTTCGGAATTCGTTCCGTCTAAAAGGATTGCTGCCTTTTGCAGGATGGGAAGAACCCGCAGGAACCGGCTTCCAACAATTCGATACGCCGGACGTTCCATGCTGCGGTAGGGTTCACTGTGATGGACCGCCCCCATCCCGGCGTCCAGATACCTCGTAAGATACGCCGTCCACTCTTCCTGTGAGATTGGAATTCGTCCGGAAGCAATCAGCTCTCCTGCGGTCTTTAAGTATTCTTTCAATAATTCACGGCTGCTCTGTACACACTCCCTGCTGACGCAATCGCCCCCTTCTCCATCTTTCGAAGGGCTCCCAAACGCTGCATCGGCCGAAGCCGACGCGGAAGCCGCAAACATGCGGAACAGCCACTCTGCGGGCATTCCGCTAACTTTCCATGCCGTAAGATTCACCCGACATACCTCCGGTGAAATCTCTTCATATAATTGTTCCGACGGATCCGCCGCAACAGAAGCATACTCGGAATCAAAATAGCGCCTTGCCGCTTCCGGATCCGAAAGCAGGTGTTCCGCTCCGTATGCGGCCTGATAACACAGCTTTACGATATCCTGCGCACGCATGGATGGATGCCTTACCGATTGTTCGAACAAATATTTCTCCGGTATCATTCGCCTCTCCCCTTTTGCCTTGAAAAAATTGTCTTTTATTGTAGCATCTTTGCCATCGTTCGTCAAGACGTGGAAGGCTGTATCCGGCTTCCTTCCGATTCCGCCTTACAACGGACACTCTTGCCTTCGGTTATATGCAGGAACGCCCTATCCGGCATGGCTGTTTCTGCCACACCGATAGGGCGTTCTTCTTAAAACTTACGGAATCTCTCATAACGCTGATTTCGAACGGCCGCACCATCCATTTCCTCATATCGTTCCAGGAAATCCACTATCGTCGTCCGAATGGTGTCTGCCGTCTCTTTTAGTGTCTCCACGGTTACACCGTTATCCTTCGGCTCCGGGATAATTCCGTCGATGATTCCAAGCTTCTTTTGCTCCGCGGCGGTAATTTTCATCAAACCGGCAGCCTCTCTGGCGCGTTTTGCATCCTTCCAGAGAATGGACGCGAAGCCTTCCGGAGAAAGGATGGAATACACCGCATTCTCAAGCATATAGACCTCATTTGCAAGGGAAAGCGCAAGCGCTCCGCCGGAACCGCCTTCCCCAATCAGGAAGGTGCAGACCGGAACTCCCAGATCGCTCATTTCGGCGAGACAGGAGGCAATCGCCTCTCCCTGGCCGCGCTCCTCTGCCTCCGGTCCGCAAAATGCGCCCGGCGTATCGACCAGGCAGATGATCGGACGTCCGGCCTGTTCGGCCTGCTTCATCAGACGAAGCGCCTTTCGATAGCCTTCCGGCTGAGGCATTCCGTAATTCCTTCTGCGGTTCTCCGCTGCGCTCCGTCCCTTTTGCTGCCCGATTACCGTTACATAACGGCCTGCAATCTCTGCGATTCCGCCGATAATCGCTCCATCATCGCCGTATGCCCGATCGCCGTGCAGCTCAAGGAACCGTTCAAATACCGCTCCTACATATTGAAGCGCGGTCGGACGCGCCTGACTTCTGGAGATTCGAACGCGATCCCAGGCAGATAGCGGCGAATCTTCGGAAGTTGCCTCCTCTAAGGCATGTAAGCCTCCGGCTGTTTCGTGTCCGTTCCGCTCTGTTCTTTCCCAGGATTTTAACAGGAAGCCAAGCGTCTGTCGCAATCTGTTGCGCGGCACAATCTTATCCACCATCCCGTGCTCCTGCAGGAATTCCGCCCGCTGGAAGCCTTCCGGGAGCTTCTGCCCAATTGTCTGTTCAATCACTCTCGGCCCCGCAAATCCAATTAACGCGCCCGGTTCCGCAAGAATTACGTTTCCAAGCATTGCAAAGCTTGCCGTCACTCCGCCCATCGTCGGATCGGTGAGCACCGATACGAACAAAAGTCCGGCCTGTTCATGGCGTTTCAGCGCCTGAGCGGTCTTTGCCATCTGCATCAGGGATATCATCCCCTCCTGCATTCTGGCTCCGCCGGAGCAGCAAAACAGAATCACCGGCAGCCCTTCCTGTGTCGCGCGCTCTGTAAGCCTTGTAACCTTCTCGCCGACAACCGCGCCCATACTTCCCATCAGAAAGTCCCCGCTCATGATTCCGATTGCGGTTCTGCAACCCTGTATCACGCCGCAGCCGGTTACAACCGCCTCATCAAGCCCGGTCGCACCCCGATAGGAACTGATTTTCTCCTGATAGCCCGGAAATGACAGCGGATCGCTTGCCGGCATCATCATATCCCATTCTTCAAAGCTTCCCGGCTCCAAAAGCATGGAAAGCCTCCCGGCCGGAGGAATCCGAAAATAATGTCCGCAGGCCGGACAAGTATGATACGCGGCTATCACGGCCTCTGTATCCGATATTTCGCCGCAGACCTCACATTTCCGGAAAAGCCCGTCCGGTATTCCGCCGCCTTCACGCAGCGCCGCAGCCGCCCTCTTCAGGGTTCGGCCGGTACCGGTCTCCGGATGTTTTTTCATGAATCCCTTCATCATAACGAATTCTCACTCCTGTCCACATATCCGGTATCCACCCCTCCGCGGATGAATTCTTCCGTCGTCATCAGCGCGCCAAGCGCCTCCGCGGTTGTCGGAACCCCTTCTATCACAAGCTCATCGAGAGCTCCAAGCATCCGCATTCTTGCCGCCTCCCTGGTCTCACCCCAGGTCATAATCTTGGCAAGCATCGAGTCATAATAGGGAGAGATCCGACAGCCCGGATACAGCGCCGTGTCAATTCGCACCCCATTTCCTCCGGGAAGGTGGAGCTCCTCAATCACTCCCGGAACCGGCCGGAAGCCGTTCTTAACATCCTCTGCGTTGATTCGGCATTCGAACGCATGTCCGGCGATCCGAATCTCCTCCTGGCGCTTAGAAAGCGGTCTGCCGTCTGCGATCCGAATCTGCTCCTGGATCAGATCCACCCCGGTTACAAGCTCTGTAATTCCGTGCTCTACCTGAATCCGCGTATTCATTTCCATAAAATAATACTGCCCGTCAGGGGCAAGCAGGAATTCCACGGTTCCGGCTCCGGTATAACCGGCAGCCTTCGCAGCTCTTACCGCGCAGCTTCCCATTGCTTCGCGCATCTCTTCCGATATTCCGAACGCGGGAGCTTCTTCGATCAGCTTTTGATGTCTGCGCTGAACGGAGCAGTCGCGCTCACCAAGGTGAATCACCTGACCAAAGGTATCGCCCAGAATCTGTACCTCGATATGCCTTGCGCTGGATAAGTATTTTTCCAGATATAATTCACCGTTCCCGAATGCCTTTTCGGCTTCTGCGGCAGCGCTTTCATAGTTCGCAGCGAAATCCTCCGGTCCATAAGCGATGCGCATTCCCTTTCCTCCGCCTCCGGCACTTGCCTTGATCATAACCGGATAGCCGATGGCCTCTGCTTTCGCAAGCCCTTCCCGGACGTCCATAACCGCACCGTCAGAGCCGGGAATGATTGGGACCCCCGCCTGCTTCATGCATTCTCTGGCAGCCGCCTTATCCCCAAGCTTTGCAATGACTTCCGCAGACGGTCCGATGAAGATAAGCCCGCATTTGGAACAGAGACTGGAAAAACGACTGTTCTCCGAGAGGAATCCGAAGCCCGGATGAATCGCATCCGCCCCGGAAGCAATCGCCGCGCTCAGGATTCGATCCATGCGAAGATAACTCTCCTTCGCGGGCGCAGCGCCGATGCAGATCGCTTCGTCCGCAAGCATGACCGGAAGCGTCTCCCTGTCCGCTTCCGAATATACGACGACCGACGCAATTCCAAGCTCCCGTAAGGCTCTGATAATCCGAAGCGCAATCTCGCCCCGATTTGCAATTAATATCTTCTTAATCATAAAACTCCATTTCTGCAGGCAATCCGCAAATCCCGGCCGTCAGCACACGTTTGCTGATTTGCTGTTTACTGCACCATAAAGGTCAGCTCCGCCTGCGCATATATCTTCTCCGGTTTAACTGCATCCACGACCTTTGCCGCAGCAACTCCAACCGGCCCTTTTCTCCTTATCAGTTCTACCTCAATGCGAAGCACATCTCCCGGCACAATCTTGTTGCGGAATCTGGCTTTATCAATTCCGCCAAAATACGCATTCTTTCCCTTATGCTCGGGAACGGACAGACAAAGCACCGCTCCAACCTGCCCCATCGCCTCTAATACCAGCACCCCAGGCATAACCGGCTCCTCCGGAAAATGCCCGTTAAAATACGCCTCCCCGTAAGAGACACATTTCCGGCCGACCGCCCGGGTTCCCGGAACCAGCTCTTCAATCCGGTCAATCATTAAAAACGGCGAGCGCTGCGGAATGATGTCCTTAATCTCCTGTATTGTAAGCATATAGATTCCTGCCTTTCCTTTTATCTCATTTGAAACAAGGGCTGCCCATACTCGACCAAATCCCCATTCTCAACGAGAATCTTCTCGATTACGCCGTCCTTTGTGGCTTTGATTTCATTCATCAGCTTCATTGCCTCAACAATTCCGACCGTCTGTCCCGCTTTCACCGCATCTCCCTCATGTACAAAGGGGTCACCATTCTCGGTGCCCGAGGCGTAGAAGGTACCCACCATGTTGGAATTAATGGTTTCCGCAGATGGTTCCGACTCACAGGACGGACAAGATGTGTGCGATTCCGGAGGAACCTCCGGAACTGCTGCGGTCTGAACGGACACCGGATTCTCCTGCTCCGTCCGGTCCTTTCTGACCTCGTTCCAAACACCTGCTGTCATCGAAAGGGTATTTGTCCCCTCCGTTAAAGAGAAGGACGTAAGGGAAGAATCTGAGACAACCCGAATCAGAGAAAGAATATTGTCAAACGTTAACAGTGTTTCCATGTTCTGACTCCTTTCAGCCCGTATATTTTGCAATTAAAAGACTGCCGTTATGTCCGCCGAAGCCAAGCGAATTGCTGATCGCATATCGTACAGGCTTCTTTGTCTCGGCTTCCTTTGTATAATTCAGATCCAGTTCCTCGTCCGGGATCTGATATCCGGCTGTCCTGTGGATGTAGTCTTCCCGGACGGATTTTACGCATACGATGCATTCCACCGCGCCGGCGGCTCCGAGCATATGGCCGGTCATGGATTTGGTGGAATTCACATTCAGCCGATACGCATGTTCTCCAAACGCTGCCTTGATTGCTCTGGTCTCGTACAAATCATTATGATGCGTTCCGGTTCCGTGTGCGTTGATGTAGTCTACATCCTCCGGACGGATTCCGGCTTCCTTTACTGCAAGCAGCATTGCTCTGGCAGCACCTTCCCCATCCGGCGCAGGCGACGTGATATGATAGGCGTCACAGGTTGAGCCATATCCGGCAAGCTCCGCAAGGATCCGGGCGCCGCGCGCCTTTGCATGCTCAAAGGATTCCAGCACCAGCACGCCGGCGCCCTCTCCCATAACAAAGCCGCCCCGCTCTTTATCGAACGGAATCGAGGCACGAAGCGGATCCGTGGATTCATTCAGCGCCGTCAGCGCACCAAAGCCCGCAATTCCAATCGGTGTGATCGCGGCTTCACAGCCTCCTGCGATCATGACGTCGGCCTCGCCGCACTGAATCGCGCGCATGGCGTCTCCGATCGAGTGCGTTCCGGTCGCGCAGGCGGTTACAACATTTGTGCATTTCCCTTTAAGCCCAAAGGCAATCGCCACATTTCCTGCCGCCATATTGGATATCATGAGCGGGACCAGCAGTGGATTCACGCGTCCGGCTCCCCTGGAATCCAAAATCTGACAGTTCTTTTCCACAACCTGAAGGCTTCCGATACCGGAACCGACCGATACGCCGATTCGCGTAACATCTTCTGTGCCAAGATCCAGACCGGAATTCTCAATCGCCTGCTTTGCAGCCGCGACCGCATACTGGCTGAAGAGCTCCATGCGCCTTGCCGATTTGGCATCCATATAGTCGGCTGCGCGAAAATCCTTCACCTCCGCGTCCAGCTTCCACTTGATATCCGAAGTATCGAACCGGGTATTTTCTCCGATTCCAACGGTTCCGGCCTTAATATTCTCCCAGAATATATCCATACTGTTCCCAATCGGTGAAATTACCCCCATACCGGTCACAGCAACTCTGATTTTCTCCAAAATAAGTCCTCCCTTCTTTTCACGCTAACCAACGCATCACGCTAATCCTCCATTCACTCCGATTACCTGTCCGGTCACATAGCCCGCGTAATCAGAGGCAAGATAGGCTGCCGCGTGCGCGATATCCTCAGGCGAACCAAACCGCTTCAGAGGAATTGTCTTTACCGCTTCCTCACGAATCTTCTCGCTTAAGACATCCGTCATATCGGTTGCGATATACCCGGGCGCTATTGCGTTGACCGTAATTCCGCGGGAGGCAAGCTCCTTTGCCGCGGATTTGGTCAGGCCGATAAGCCCGGCCTTTGCCGCGCAATAATTGGCCTGGCCCGCATTTCCTACCACGCCGCAGATCGAGGAAATATTGATAATCCGTCCGCTTCTTTGACGAATCATGTATTTGGAGGCTTCCTTTAAGCACAGGAACGCACCTTTTAAGTTTACCGAAAGCACCCGGTCGAATTCCTCCTCCGTCATGCGAAGCAGCAGATTATCCCTTGTAATTCCGGCATTATTGACCAGAATGTCAATCTGTCCCATCGTATGTACCGTCTCTGTTATTAGGCGCTGTACCTCTTCTGCGTTCGATACATCCGCTTTGCAAAGCGCCGCGTGTCCGCCAAGCGCCTCAATCTCCTGTACCGTCTCTTTTGCGCGTTCCTCCGAACCGCTGTAATTTATCATGACCGACGCGCCGCATCCGGCGAATGTAAGCGCGATAGCCCGCCCGATCCCGCGGGACGCACCGGTTATCAAAGCGGTCTTACCCGCTAATAATTGATTGCTCATATCCGTCTCCCTTTCTGACGCCATTTTCTGCTGCCCGATTCAAGCCTTCCGATCGGCCAGCAATTGCACAGCGGCATCCACTTCCTCCGGCGTCTCTACGTGGTACACCGGTATAGAACGGTCAATCTGGCGCAAAAAGCCCGCAAGAGTCCTGCCCGGACCAATCTCAAGAAAAATCTCCGCGCCGTCCCGTATCATCTTTTCAATTGTCTGCTGCCATTTCACCGGTGAATCAATCTGTTCTCCAAGAATCCGCCGAATATCGGAGTCCGCCGTTACGTATTCGGCTGTCAGATTTGCAAGATAGGGAATCTTCGGCACCTGAACCGGGACTTCCTGTAAATAGTGATAAAAGGATTCTCCCGCCTGCTTTAAGAAGGGAGAATGGAATGCTCCGCTTACCTTTAACGGAACCGCCCGCTTGGCTCCCGCCCCGATAAGCCGCTCGGAAGCCGCCGACACGGCTTCTTTTGATCCGGATATTACAATCTGGCCCGGGCAGTTATAATTCGCCGGGTATACACCGGCTAAAATCGGCGCATGCTCTGAGCTCTCCGCAGTCATGCTCTGGCATGTGCCCTTTGTCATCTCTTCCGTTACCTCCCGGCATACGCTTTCCACAATCTCCGCCGGAAGTCCCAGAATCGCAGCCATCGCACCGTTTCCCTGTTCCGCTTCCGCCATTAATAATCCGCGCTTTCGAACCGCCTTGATCAAATCAGGGAATTCCATCACGCCGCAAGCAAGCATAGCCGTATACTCACCAAGACTTAATCCCGCGCACATATCCGGCTTAAGGCCGGCCTGCGCCAGATTGTTCAAGATTGCGGCCTGTGCGGTAATGAGCGCCGGCTGCGTATATTCCGTCTGATTCAAACGTTCCGGGTCCTCGAAAATAATTCTTCGCATGTCGATTCCAAGCAGCCCGCTCGCTTCTTCGAGCAGTTCGGCTCCGATTCCCCGGCTCAGAAGCTCTCCCGCCATTCCGGCATACTGAGCGCCCTGCCCCGGAAATAGATATGCAAGTTTACTCAATCCAACATCCTCCCTTTTTCAGGCATTCTTCCGCCTGCGCTGTCATCTGTTCCAAAATCTGCGCACATGTCAGTCTTTCCTTTACAAGCCCTGCAATCTGCCCGGCCATTACCGTTCCGTTCGTAACATCGCCGTCTACCACAGCGGCACGTAAGGCGCCAAGTGTCAGCGGTTCCAGCTCTTCAAAGCTTTTTCCTTCCTTTTCCAGCTTTCCGTATTCGCGGGTCATCGAGTTGCGAAGGGAACGAACCGGATGTCCGTGGGAACGTCCCGTAACCACCGAATCAATATCCCTTGCCGCAAGCACGCGCTCTTTATACTGCTCATGTACCACGCATTCCTCTGCGGTCAAAAATCTTGTTCCAATCTGAATTCCCTGCGCGCCGAGCATCATTGCTGCCGCAAAGCCTCTGCCGTCCGCGATTCCGCCCGCTGCGATAACAGGGATGGAGACCGCGTCACAGACCTGCGGAACAAGCGCCATCGTTGTAAGTTCTCCAATATGGCCGCCGGATTCGCAGCCCTCTGCAATCACCGCATCCGCGCCGCACCGCTCCATTCGCTTTGCAAGTGCCGTGGAGGCAATGACCGGAATTACCTTAATTCCTGCCGAATGGAACTTCTCAATATATCCCTCCGGGCTTCCGGCACCCGTTGTAACGACTGCCGGTCTATACTGTACCGCCAGCTCCACAATCTCGGACACATAAGGGCTTAACAGCATAATATTCAGCCCGAACGGCGCGTCCGTATTCTTTTTCAGCTCCCAAAGCTCCTTTTCTACCACCGAAGCCGGCGCACCGCCCGCTCCGATAATTCCAAGGCCGCCCGCCTTCGATACCGCGCCGGCGAGGCTGTGTTCCGCAACCCATGCCATTCCGCCCTGAAAGATCGGATAGCGGATCGAAAGCATCTCGGTCAATCTCGTCTTCATGCCTTTGTAATCCCTCTTCCTTCCAGATACTGAATCAATTCCTTTATATTGGTTACATCATTTAATTCCTCGCCCGGAATTGTGATCTGGAATTCATCCTCCAGGGCCATAATAATCGAAAATAAATCCAGGGAATCCGCTCCCAGATCGTCCTTTAAGGAGGACTCCTCCGTAATCGCTGTCTCCTCCAGTCCAAGCTGCTCCGCAACAATCTTTCTAATCGTCTCAAACATAATCGTCTCTCCTTATTTTACTCTGATATTTTTCAAAATCTTGTGGGCATAAATAACCGCTCCAAATACGAACGCCAGCCCGACTGCAATTCCAGATACCGCCTTTACTGCCGGATCCATGCCCTTTCGAAATACCGCCACCGAATAAGCGCAGGTTCGTTCCTCCGGAAGCAGATCCCGCTCAATCTTAACGCCTTCCAGCAAATCCAATGCAATTCCCCCAATCAGATCGATCAGGGTTCGGTCATCCAGTTTCATCCGATCACTCCTTTTCATATTCGCGCTTCATTCTGACGCGAAGCCTGGAAAGTCTCGTATCCACGGCGGACTCCTTCATCCCCATGGCTCCCGCGATTTCCTTTGTCGGCTGCAGATAAAAGTATCTGCGGATTACCAGTTCCCGATCCTTGCTGTCAAGGCCTCTGATAATACAGCTTAACCGGTCGTAATCCTCCTGCTTGAGGATCTGCGCTTCCACATTCCTGCTGTGATCCACATAATCCTTCGCAATTTCACTCAAATCATCCGGAATCTCTTTTTCCTCTCTCCGGCTGATATCCCGAAGTCTTGTCAAGGCGGTATTTCTTGCAATTACCTTCAGGTAGGTCTTTAAGGAGGCTTTGCTGATGTCGAATTCGCCGACGGATTTCCAGATCTTCAGATAGGTGTCATTCAGGCACTCCTCGATATCCTGGTGTCTCCCGCCGAGAATTCCCAGCATAATATGCACAAACAATTTCTCATATTTCACCGCAATCTCTGCCATGCCGGCTTCCCGGTCACAGATCAGCAGTGCAAGCAGTTCCTCGTCTGTCATTGTCTCCTCCTTTCTGCTTACCTGTATACTTATACTCCTCGGAATGAATAATCTTACAGCTATTTTGAGAAAAAAATAAAAAAAGAAAGAATTCTGCAAAGCGGAATTCTCGCGCCAAACCTTGCCGCATCGCCGAAATTCTTACCGTGAAACAAAAAAATGGGCACGCCACTCCTGACGCACCCATCTTCAACGTGAGACAATTAAGCCTCCACTTTAATGATTTCTTTCTTATTATAAGAACCGCAAGCCTTGCATACACGGTGAGGCATCATTAATGCGCCACACTTGCTGCACTTTACCAGATTCGGAGCAGTCATCTTCCAGTGTGCTCTGTGACTGTCTCTTCTTGCCTTGGAATGTTTATTCTTCGGACAGATAGCTCCCATTGATTACACCTCCTTAAAGTTGTTAAATATATCCCGGATAACAGACATTCTTGGATCGGGTACTGTGCGGTCACAGCCGCATTCGCCTTCATTCAGGTTAGCGCCGCATACCTTACAGATTCCTTTACAGTCCTCTTTGCACAGAACCTTCATTGGGAATCCAATCAAGATTTCGTCGTAGACGAGCAAGTCTACGTCTAAATCGTATCCGCTAATATAATTCGTTTCATCTAAATTCTCAGTACGCTCTTCTTCCGACTGAGCAAAATCCAGTTCCTTGTCCACCTTTATGGGAACAATAACCTCGACTTCCGACAGACATCTGTCACAGGGAGCTGCAAGAGAAACCTCAGCGGTGCCGTTCAGCAGCACCTTTCTGTTCCCCTGATTCGTTATCGTAAGATCGACAGAGCCTTTCTTACGGAACTCATATCTGACACCGTTCATCTCGAAACATGCAAGCTCAATCGGCGCCGTTATCTTTCGTACCGCATTCTTCTCATTCATAATCTCGGATAATAGAATCTTCATGGTAGTCTCCTAATCTTGCCAGTGGATACAAATCCGTGCGAAAGTAAGCGTCTAAAAATTCACACTCTTCATATTATAACCAGAAGGTGCGTATTTGTCAACGATAAATTTAATAAATTTTTAATTACAGCAGAGCAACGGTCTCTCTTGCGATTGCAAGCTCCTCGTTCGTCGGGATTACTAATACCTTAACCTTGGAATCCGGAGTTGAGATGACGTTCTCCTTGCCGCGGATTGCGTTCTTCTCTTCATCAAGGGTGATGCCCATGTATCCGAGATGCTCACATACCTGCTTTCTCACGTTCTTATCGTTCTCGCCGAGACCAGCGGTAAATGCGATTGCGTCTACGCCGTTCATTGCAGCGATATATGCACCGACATACTTTGCAACACGGTATACGAATACGGAGAATGCCTCCTTCGCACGCTCGTTGCCCTCATTCGAAGCCTTCTCAAGGTCACGGAAATCGCTGGATACGCCGGACATACCGTATACACCGGACTTCTTGTTCAGGATGGTCATGATCTCGTCGATGGACTTGCCTTCCTTATGAGCGATGAACTCGATGATTGCGGGATCGATATCACCGCTTCTGGTACCCATGATAAGGCCTTCCAGAGGAGTTAAGCCCATGCTGGTATCAACGGACTTGCCATTCAGAACCGCGGAAATGCTCGCGCCGTTGCCAAGGTGGCATACGATGATCTTGGAGTTGTTCAGGTCAAGACCTGCAACCTCTGCTGCGCGCTTGGATACAAAGCTGTGACTGGTTCCGTGGAAACCGTATCTTCTGATCTTGTACTTATCATAATACTCATACGGAAGACCGTAGAGATATGCATCCTTAGGCATGGTCTGATGGAACGCGGTATCAAATACGCCAACCATCGGAACGCCAGGCATAATTGCCTTGCATGCGTTGATACCGATTAAGTTCGCCGGATTGTGAAGAGGTGCAAGATCGTTGCACTCCTCGATTGCGGCGATTACCTCATCCGTAATTACAACGGAAGAAGCAAACTTCTCGCCGCCGTGTACGACTCTGTGACCAACGGCGCCGATCTCGTCAAGAGACTTGATAACGCCGTATTCCTTATCGGTCAGCGCATCCAGTACCATCTTGATTGCAACCTCATGATTCGGCATTGCGTCGTTAATGACAACCTTCTCGCCGCCGGCGGGTGTGTGATTCAGTCTTCCGTCAATACCGATTCTCTCGCACAGACCGACTGCCAGAGCCTTCTCAGACTCGGAATCGATCAGCTGATACTTTAAGGAAGAGCTTCCGCAGTTAATAACTAAAACGTTCATGACATAATCTCCTTATCTATTCCTTATCATCTATTCCTTCTCTAATGCGTTCAGATTCCCTGTAACTCGATTCCTTCTGCATTAGTTCTGTGCAGCCGCCTGAACCGCGGTAATTGCGATAACGCCTACGATATCCTCGGCAGAGCAGCCTCTGGAGAGGTCGTTAACCGGCTTTGCGATACCCTGGGTGATGGGGCCGTACGCTTCTGCCTTTGCCAGTCTCTGAGCAATCTTGTAGCCGATGTTGCCGGCGTCAAGGTCAGGGAATATTAATACGTTTGCCTTACCGGCAACCTTGCTGTTCGGAGCCTTGGAAGCGCCGACTGAGGGAACGACCGCCGCGTCAAACTGAAGCTCACCGTCGATATTGAGCTCCGGATACTGCTCCTTCGCAAGCTTGGTAGCCTCGACTACCTTGTCAACATCCGCATGCTTTGCACTGCCGACGGTAGAGTGAGACAGCATTGCAACATATGCTTCCTTGCCTACTAACAGCTCGAACGACTTTGCGGAAGTACCTGCGATTGCAGCAAGCTCCTCCGGATTCGGATTCTGAACCAGACCGGAATCTGCGAACACGAACGTACCGTCAGCACCGTACTCGCAGTTCGGAACAACGATAACGAAGAAAGCGGATACCAGCTTGGTTCCGGGAGCGGTCTTTAAGATCTGCAGGCAGGGTCTTAAGGTATCAGCGGTGGAATGGCAGGCACCGGATACCATACCGTCAGCATCTCCAGCCTTAACCATCATAACACCAAAGGTCAGATAATCGGTCAGAAGCAGCTCTCTTGCCTTCTCAGGAGTCATGCCCTTCTTCTCTCTTAACTTGAACAGCAGATCTACATAACCGTCCAGCTTGTCCGTCTTAGCCGGATCAATTACGGTAGCGCCCGAAATATCTAATCCCTCGGAATTCTTCTTAACAACTTCCTCGCTGCCTACTAAAATAATCTTCGCAGTGCCTTCCTTGAGCGTCTGGGCAGCAGCCTCATAGGTTCTTCTGTCCTCCGTCTCAGGCAGTACGATAGTCTTAATGTTCTGTTTTGCTCTTTCTTTGATTACATCAATAAATCCCACTGTTATAATCTCCTTTCGTTTTAAGCTCGATAGCCTGAGTTTATTATAATCCAACCACTTCAAGGATACAAGTGGCATAAGAGGATTTTTTTGAAAAAATTCCTGAGAATTCGATACGCCGTTCAAAATTCCTGGAAATCAATGTCAATCTTTTCCGAATTCCTGCACACTTCTGATTTTGTGCCGCTTTCGGAACCGTTAAAAGGAAACACACCTTGACCGGCGAATTGTGCTATGCTATGATAAAATTATCATTATTTCAGACGAGGTATCCTATGAAGACAGCCGCGATTATCGCAGAATACAATCCATTCCATACCGGCCACGCCTATCAGATCGAAGAGACCAGGCGGCTTACCGGCGCTGATTATATCATTGCCGTCATGAGCGGGGATTTCGTCCAGCGCGGTGCACCGGCGATTCTGGATAAATTCACCCGTACAGGGATGGCTCTTTACGGCGGCGCCGACCTGGTGGTGGAGCTCCCGGTTTCCGCGGCGCTCTCAAGTGCGGAGGGCTTTGCAACCGGCGGTGTCTCTCTAATTGATGCCCTCTCCTGCGTGGATTATCTTTCCTTCGGAAGCGAATGCGGTGATATCGGGGCATTAAAGAGAACCGCGCAGCTTCTGAACGAAGAACCGAACGAAGAATCGAACGAAGAATCGCTGCCAGGCAGCAGGAACCAATACAGGGAATTCTTAAAAAGCTATTTAAAAGAAGGCCTGTCCTATCCTGCTGCCAGACAAAGAGCATTTACCGAAGCGTATCCTGACCGGACAGAGCTGGAACCGATCCTGGAAAGTCCCAATAATATCCTGGCGTTGGAATATCTGCTCGCACTGCAGCGGCTTACCAGCACTGTACAGCCCATCACCATCAGACGAGCCGGGGCCGCATATCATGAAAAGGAGCTTGACAGCGACGGATATTCGTCCGCCTCTGCGATTCGTGCGGCATTAGAGAAGGAAGATTGGTCAAAAGAGAAAGAGGCAGAAGGGAATCCGATGCTTCCACTTTCTTTGGATGCCCGGAGTCTTACCGACTTTCCCGGAATCTCCGCAATTCCGTATTCCTGCAGAGACTGTTTTTATGAGGGCTTACGGCAGGGAATGGTTCTTCCGGATGATCTGACCCCATTTTTCTATTATAGACTGCTTGATATGACGGAGAATGAGCTTCTTACGATTCCGGATGTATCGTCTGAGCTTGCCGCTCGAATCCTAAGCCTGCGCAGGCACGCGATGCCGCTGTCTTCGTTCGCTTTGGAATTAAAGACAAAGCAATATACCAGAACCCGCATTGATCGGATTCTCATGCGGATTGTGTTAAAATTGGATGCGGTGCCGTTGCGTCCCGGAGCAGATGAATCCAAAGGATATGCTGCTCCCTATGCCAGAATCCTCGGATTTCGCAGATCGGCGGCTCCTCTGCTGAAGGAGCTTCATGAGAACAGCCGGATTCCGGTGATACAAAAGCTTGTGGACGCAGAAGAAATAATCCGTTCCCAAAGCGATCAACCAGAATATGCAAGGAAGGATTTTCAACGGAGCCTATATGCTTCTTCCCTATACCGGCTGGTACGGGAACAAAAAAGCGGGGTACGGATCCCGAACGAGTATGAAAGAGGGCTTGTTATGATATAGCGGGTAGCTATTCCCTTTATTCCAGCAATTTCCGAACCAGAGCCTCCCTGTTATTAATAAACATCCTCGTCACCTGATAGCTCTCCGTGTCCTCATATTCGCACTCATGCACCTCTCCGCCATCAAATGACCAAATCGCAGCCCCAGGCAAACCAAGCAGAATCGGCGAATGGGAGGCGATAATGAACTGCGCTCCTTCTTCCGCCATCTTTGCAATCTGGATAAATAAGGTCAGCTGGCGCTGCGGTGACAGCGCGGCCTCCGGCTCGTCCAGGATATAGATTCCTTCGTTATGGAAGGTCTGAAAGAACGAAAGAAAGCTTTCTCCATGGGACTGATTATGAAGCCCCCTTGCTCCAAATGAAGTTCCCCGCGGATTATCCCGGTCATATTCTTCCGCTTTTGTTGCAAGATTAAAAAAGCTTTCCGCCCGAAAGAAATAGCTTCCTTTGGGCCTTTTATATCCTCTTACTATCCGGACCGCCGTACTTAATTCAGATACATCGTTATAGGTCTCGAACCGATAATTCTTCGTTCCTCCCTCCGGATTAAAGCCATACGCCACCGCGATCGCTTCCAACAGCGTCGACGTCCCGGTTCCGTTCTCTCCAACAAAAAATGTAATTCCGCGGCTGAATTCCAGGCGCGAAATTCCCTTAAGCGCCGGGATTCCCCGAAGGTAGGAGCCCTGTTCGATTTTATCCCAGTCAATTAAGATCTCCTGTATGAATCTATCGTTCATGTTCTCTCTTTATCAAAAAGGCTATACTCTTCTGGAATGAAAGTATAGCCTTTTCTCTCCTTATTCTTTTTAGATACCTTTTACTCGAGTTCTCTTTTATTTCTCTTTATTTCGTCAGTGCCTCAAGCTCCTCGATTAATTCTTCAAATAATCCAAGTGCCTCTTCAATCGGCTTGGGTGAACTCATATCCACACCTGCCGCCTTTAAGATATCAATCGGATCCGCAGAGCTTCCTGCGCTTAAGAACTTGTCGATATAATCACGGACAGCCGGCTCGCCTTCCTTCAATATCTTTCTGGAGAGCGCGATTGCGGCGGAGAAGCCAGTCGCATACTGGTATACATAGAACGGCGTATAGAAGTGGGGAATTCTTGCCCACTCATATGCAATCTCATCATCCGATATCATATCCTCTCCGAAATACTGGCGGTTCAGATCGTGATAGGTCCTGCACAGAACCTCCGCGGTCAGCGTGGTACCCTTCGCAGCCATCTCATGCGCAAGCATCTCGAACTCCGCGAACATGGTCTGGCGGTACAGAGTTCCGCGGAACTTCTCTAAGAAGCTGTTCACCAGGTATGCTCTCTCCTTCGGATCGGTTGTCTTCTCTAACAGATGCGTCATTAACAGCGCCTCGTTGCAGGTGGACGCAACCTCCGCCACGAAGATGAGGTAGCCTGCGTATTCATATGGCTGGCACTTATTGGAATAATAGGTGTGCAGCGCGTGTCCCATCTCGTGCGCAAGCGTAAATGCGTGTTCTAAGTCATTGTGATGGTTCAGCAGCACATACGGATGCGTTCCGTATGCGCCCCAGGAATAAGCACCGGTGCGTTTCCCTTTGTTCTCATATACATCAATCCAGCGGTTCTCAAAGCCTTCCTTTAAGTGGGACAGATAGTCCTCACCAAGCGGCGCAAGACCCTCTAAGAGCATCTCCTTTGCTTCCTCAAAGGTAACCTCTTTCGCAACATCGGATACAATTGGAACATAGACATCATACATATGAAGCTCGTCCACGCCAAGCATCTTCTTCCGGAGCGCAATATAACGGTGCATCAGGCCGAGATTCTTGTGAACGGTGTCAATCAGGTTCGTATAGACGGACGTCGGAATATTGCCGCCCGCAAGCTCCATCGCCATGGACGAAGGATATTTGCGCATATCCGCATAAAAGGCCTCCTGCTTTACATTTGCCGCAAAAACAGCTGCAAGCGTATTGATATGTTCCTTATAAACCTGATACAGCTTCTCGAACGCATCCTTTCTTAAAGTACGATCCTGGCTCATTAAGAACGGAACGTAGCTGCCGTTGGTCAGCTGTCTTGCTTCGCCGTCGCTTCCCACTGCGTCCGGAAATACGATGTCGGCATTATTGAATTTGGAAAAAATATCGGAAGGGGATTGTGCGATCTCCTGGGACTTGGCAAGAACCGCTTCGATCTCTGCGGAAAGCACGTGCTCCTTCTTTCTCAACAGACGCTCAATCGTAAGGCGGTACAGAGAAAGCTCTTTCTTCTCCTCAAAGCACTGCTCCAGATATTCCTTCGAAAGGCTCATAATCTCAGGAACAATATACGAACCCGCGCTGGAAAGGCTTACCAGAAGTGTCTGCGCCTTGCCGCACAGGTCCTGGTATACCGCGTTGCCCGTATTCTGATCGTATTTTTCCTTTGCATATACATACAGACGCTCCATATGCCAGGAAGCATCTGACTGCAGTTCAAGGCACTGATAGAGGGTATCCGCGCCGTTGCCAAGGGTTCCTGCGTACCCTGCAAGCGCCGGAATCTTCTCCTGCAGTTCCTCATATTCCTTCTTCCAGGCGTCATCCGAAGCGCACAGATCTTCAAGCGCCCAGGTGTCCTTTACCGCAATTTCTTCCCGTTCCGGAAGTCTTGTGTTCTGACTCATGTGTCCATCCTCCATATTTTCCGGCATATCACGCCGGTTCTTTCATAAACTGTATTATATCCTAACCGCCAGGTGGTATTCCCTGTGAAATCTCCTGTAAAATCCCTGTTATACCAAAATCCGGCCGTCTCCCGTGCTGCGGCTGATTCTCCTGCTTCCGTTATGAAGCGCCTGTCTGCGCGCATCAGGAGCTCTTACCTAATCCCGCCTCTTATGCTCGCGCTGCTGTTTTTGTTCCCGCATGCCGCTGGGAAAGGAGCCAAATCCGGCCTGCTTTTATGGTTCGAGGACGTGCTTCCGGCTCTGCTTCCCGCCATGATTCTATCGGGTCTGTGCATCCGCCTCGGAATCGTCCGCTATCTTGCCGCAGGTCTCGCACCGGTCGGGCGCGTGCTGTTCGGCCTAAGCCCTTATGGCTGCTATCCCGCCTTCTTAGGCTTCTTAACCGGTCTTCCCGCGGGTGCCGCCGCCACAGCCGAATTAGTCGTTCGGGGCGACATCGAAAAAGCAGAGGGAGAATACCTCATCACCTTCTGCAACAATATGAGCCCCATGTTCTTAATCAGCTATGCTGCCTCCGATCAGCTGGGAATACCGGGCTTCGGACTTCCTTTGTGCATCATCGTCTGGATTTCCTCCATTCTGTCCGCCCGAATCATCCGTCTGATCCGCCAAAGAACCGGAACCCATCAGGGCACCGGAACCGGTCGGACGCCAAACCGAACCGCCCCGGATATCATCGCCCAGGAGATCAGCCATCCTTCCGGGACGCTCACCGAGCTTGCGGATGAGGCAATTATGGAAGCATTTACGGTCCTTACAAAGGTTGGCGGGTACATCGTCCTTTTTTCCATTCTCTCTGCGATTCTGTCTGATATCCTCGGCTCCGGCATGCTTTCCTGCCTGATAAGCGGAATTCTCGAGACTACAACGGGAATCCAGAATGCCGCATCTCTTGCAGAAAGCACACAGCTTCTTCCGAATGCAGAAAGCCTTCAGGCCCTTGGAAAAGGCGCGCAGTGGCTCTCGGTACCGAGCAACGCCAGGCTGTTCGCCGTCTCGGCCGTCTGCGGCTTTAACGCATTTGGCGGGCTATCCGGCCTTGCGCAGACCGGGAGTGTTACCAGAAAGGCAGGGCTATCTCTGAAATGGTACGCGGCTTCCAAGCTGCTCGCGGGGCTTCTTGCCTCCGCCATAGGAGCTTGGTACTGCGTACAGTTTCTGAGTAAATAATGAGCGCTTCTTCTGTCAAACGCTTCCGCCTATATTATTCTTCTATTCCCTCGGTAAACGTATTCTCGTCGAAGTTAAACTCTTCCTCCGCCGGCGCTTCCTGCTCGGGAGCGCCTTCCTCGTAGTCAGCTTCCGGATGCATCTCCTCGTCGCTGTAGGCCTCCGGAATCAGCTGATGATAGATCTCCTCGCGGTTCGTTACAATTACGTCCAGATTATCCCGAAGAGAACTTACTAAGGCCGCAGTTCTGGTATTCATGCTCTCGTACGCATTGCCGACGATATTCTCAACCTGCGTCAGCACATCGTTCGCATAAGACAGCGCTCCTCTGCGCACTTCCTCAGCCTCCGCCTGCGCCGAACCTACGATCTCGTCCGCCTGTGCATTCGCTTCTCCGACGATCTGCTCCGCCTGATAATAAGCCTGATGCATAATCTCGTTCTCGTTAATCATGCCTGCCGCCTTCTCCTCGGCTTCCTTCAGAATCCCGGCTGCCTTCTCCTCCGCATCTGCGATGATCGCGTCGCGATTGTTGATAATCTTCTGATAGCGCTTAATCTCATCCGGCGTTCTTAAACGCAGTTCATCGAGCAGATCGTACAGCTCATCCTTAGGTACAATTACCTTGGTACTCGACAGCGGCTGCATCTTGCAGCTCTCAATAAATTCATAAATATCCTCGATTAATTGTTCAATTCTACTTGCCATTGTGACAGCGCTCCTTATCTATTTAAAATTTATATATATTATATTTCGCATATATCGTGCTGATGATGCTCGCCGGTACGAACTGTCCGATGTTGCCGCCATAGCTTGCAATCTCTCGTACAATGCTGGAACTCAAATATGCGTAGTCCACACTTGTCGTCAAAAATACCGTATCCACATACGGATTCAGCTTGTGGTTCGTCTGAGCCAGCTGAAGTTCATATTCAAAGTCCGTAACAGCCCGTAAGCCTCTTACAATAACGGACGCCCCTCTGTCCTTTGCAAAATCCACCAGGAGCCCGTCATATGCCTCAATACTGATATTCGGCAGTCCGTTCGTAACTCTCTCCAACAACTCCACTCTCTCATCCGCTGTAAACAGGGACTTCTTGGAACTATTCTTCAGCACGCCAATAATCAGATGATCAACCAGCTTCGTCGCTCTTGTAATAATGTCCAGATGTCCCAGTGTAACCGGGTCAAAGCTGCCCGGATAAATACCAATTCTCATCGTAACCTCCATTCTGTCGGTCAACCGCAGATTCCGGCCGCCAGGCATAAATCCTATAATTTCTGAATAAACATGTGCTTGTTCGTCTTATAATTCTTTTCCTTCACAAGCTCGTATCCCATCGGCTCCAGCCAGTCAAATTCCGTATCCAGCGAAGCCTCTACAATAATCAGCGTATCTTCTTTCAGCAGCTTCGAATCCGCGAGACGGCTCAGCACTTGTCTCTCCAGATCCTGCCGATACGGCGGATCCATAAATATAATATCAAAGGATCGCCCCGCTGCTTCCAGCCGGTCAACCGCAGCGGCCCAGTCACATTGCATCACATCGGCCTGGCCCTCCAGCCTGGTACTTTTCAGATTCGCGCGGATACAATCCGCCGCCGCTTTATTCTTCTCAATCAGAACCGCATGCTCTGCGCCTCTGCTCAGTGCTTCGATCGCAATACCTCCGCTTCCAGAAAACACATCCAGGAACCAGGTATCGTAAAGTCTGGGATTCAGCATATTGAATAACGTCTCTTTGATTCGATCCGTCGTCGGCCTTGTATCCATTCCTTCTACGGTCTTAAGAGGTATCCGCCTTGCTTTTCCGGCAATCACTCTCATCTTCATACCCCCAGTATAGCTGCTTATGCTTATGGTAATAGTTTAGCTTATTTGTATATAGAATTCAACCAAATTTTGCAAAAACATTTAATTTTTTATTTTACTTCTTGTGTCAATCGGTATATACTGGAAATGCAGCAAAAGAAAGGAGCACACAACGATGTCATATGAGAATGTAAAGCAATATTTTGAAGATAATAACCTGGGCGAACGGGTAAAAGTATTCGTTCATTCCAGTGCAACTGTGGAAGAAGCTGCCGAGGCGGTTGGCTGCGAGCCAAAACAAATTGCAAAGACCATGTCGTTTCTGCTGGACAACGGACCGATTCTGATCGTAACGGCCGGAGACTCGAAGGTTGACAATGCCAAGTACAAAGCCGCCTTTCATCAAAAGGCAAAGATGATCCCGGCGGATTCCGTAGAAAAACTGATTGGACATGCTCCGGGCGGCGTGTGCCCATTTGCGGTGAACCCGGGCGTTACGGTATATCTGGATGTTTCTTTGAAACGCTTCGACATCGTATTCCCCGCTGCCGGAAGCGGCCACAGCGCGGTGGAATTATCGGTTGAGGAGCTGGAACGGTATTCCGGAATGACTGCATGGGTGGATGTATGCAAGGGATGGGAGTAAGAAGAAAAACGGGCAGTCTCGCAAAAGACCGCCCGCTTTTCTTCTTACTCTTTTTTTCCGACCGGATTACTTACCAGCCATCTTTCTCTCCTGCTCCTCGATCATCTTCTTAACCATATAGCCGCCTACGCTGCCGTTCTGGTAAGAAGTCAGGTTACCGTTGTAGCCTTCGGATAACGGAACACCAAGCTCGCTCGCTACTTCCATCTTAAAACGATCCATTGCCTCTCTTGCCTCAGGAACCTCTACGTGATTTCTTCCTCTTGCCATAATAAGCTACCTCCATTTCTGAATTGACTGCGGACTGCGCTTTCCATTCTGCGAAGCAGAAGCCCGCTTTGAAAAAGTTCATAAGAGCCTTTTCCGTTCTTTCATTTAAGTGGCTTTTCCCAGCAGGCGAGGTCTGAACGGAAAGCCTGCCGGGAATGCTTAAGGCTTTCGATTCTCGTCTGTGCTTGCCCTTTGGCCTCACACACCGTATATCCTCCGCCATTTATTCTCCTGCATTGCTTTGTCATCCTGACTCGTTTGCTGTAATCTTATTATGTGCGTTTCTCCTACAGATACACTGGTAATGTTTCTTTTTAATACAAAATTCTGCCATCCGCGACCTGCTTCAAATGCTGGCCGTAAGCGGATTTGCCGTAATGTGCGGCGGCATCAAACAGCTCCTCTTTGCTGATCCAGCCGTTCTTCCAGGCGATTTCTTCAATCGCGGCAATCTTAATTCCCTGGCGTTTTTCAATGACGCGTACGAATTCACAGGCCTCCGAAAGGGAATCCACGGTTCCGGTATCGAACCATGCATAGCCTCGTCCGAGCGTGGTTACATGAAGTGTTCCTTCCTCCAGATAGATTCGGTTCAAATCCGTAATCTCCAGCTCATTCCGTGCGGAGGGCTTTAACGTTTTTGCAAATTCACAGACGCGGTTATCGTAAAAATACAGACCGGTTACGCAGTAATTCGATTTGGGATTCTGCGGCTTTTCCTCAATTGAAACCGCCCGTCCCTCTTTGTCGAATTCAATGATTCCGAACCGCTTCGGATCTTCCACATAATAGCCGAACACGGTCGCACCGGAACCCTGTTCGGAACGTGAGGCCGCATTTCGCAGATGCGCTCCGAAGCCGTTCCCGTAGAAGATATTGTCCCCCAACACCATGGCGCAGGGTTCGCCGTCTAAGAATTCCTCTCCGATTAAGAAGGCCTGCGCAAGGCCGTCCGGGGATTCCTGAACCCGATACTGGAACGTAACGCCGAACTGCTGGCCGTTTCCGAGCAGCCTCCTGAAATTCGGCAGATCCTCCGGCGTTGATATAATCAGTATATCCCGGATTCCCGCCAGCATCAGCACTGACAGAGGATAATATATCATCGGTTTATCGTATACCGGCAGCAGCTGCTTGGAGGTTACAAGCGTCAGCGGATATAACCTGGTGCCGGCTCCTCCGGCTAATATAATTCCTTTCATAGCTCCTCCTATTCCGCCGCATGAACGGCAGTAATTCGAATCAAATAGGTCGCCCCCTGCGCACAGACCACCTCGCCCAGACTCTGGAGCAATTCATGATTCACGGCTCCGTAGCGATCAATCTCCAGCTGTCCTATTACAATATAAGAAATATCATACTGTTCGATTAATTCCCTGACTGCCGCTTCCTCCTCCGAGGTATAGATCGTCACGATATCCGCCTTTCTGACATTCAGATCCGCCGGATCGCCGCGCCAGAGCCACTCATGCACATACCAGCCAAGCACGGTCGGCAGCCCGGTATTAACCGATATCCGTCCATAATCCGTGTAGCTGTCGCCCTCCGCTTCCAGTACCACCTGAGTCCCTTCCACATTCTCATTCAGCCAGTCGATAATCGCCTTATCGTCCGACATCCTCTCCTTTAGATAACAGCTCGCTTCCAGCGTCTGATAGCCGGAAGAATCCTTCACATCTCCATACCAGGCTCCGACTGCCTCGCCAAAATATCCCGCGGTCCCAAGCAGCAGTACAAAGATAACTCCGGCGTAGATCCGCTGCTTCTTCGTCTCCGAAAGGAAGAAATATTTCGTAATCAGAGCTCCCATACAGATTCCAAACAGGATAAATGCCTGATAGGTCAGCTTGAACATCGTGTTCGCGCGCAGATAATCGCCGGTGTAGATATCCTTTACATACACAATCTCCGGTATCAGAACCAGTCCGATTGCGCACAGTCCCAGTGTAAGGAGGAACAGATCCGCCGTCGGAAGATTCCCGATGAACCGAAACAGGGCCGGACATTTCTCTGCCGAAACAGCCTTTGCTCTGTCAGCTTCCTTCCTGCCGGAAGCGGCTTTGGCTTTAAAGGACACCCTGGTTCCTGCATGGAGCTTTGTGCCGGCAACAACGTGTCCGCAGGCAAGCTCCCTCTCGCGCCGGATCAGGATAATCAGATATCCCGCTATCGCAAAAATCGGAAGCCCCCACAGAACCATCAGCTGATAAAACGGCGTATGGTTCTGTGCAATTCCGATCTCCGTCGAGATCGGATCGAAGCACAGTGTGAACGGCAGCGCGGTCAGTTCTCCGACCGCGACGACAACTGCCGCGTGCAGCGCGGTCAAAAGAATCGTCAGTTTCGAGAATCCGGTCAGAACTGCGTTGGAGAACAGAATCACCGCTCCAGTCACCACAAAATAAATCGGGAAATCCCAGTAATTCGTCATGTGGAATAATCCGATGAAGAAACCGGCCAGAATCACGCACGGATGAAGCACTTCCGAACGCAGAGAACGCCATTCGATCGAGCGTTTGGAGGACTCTCCTCCGAAAGCCGGACGCCCCGAAAGCAGCTGTTCTGCCTCTATCCTCTTCTTTCGATACAAAAGCCACGCAAATAACACGCCAAGCAGTGCCAATACAAATATCGTATTCAGCACATGTGCGTGCAAATCGCTCAGCACATACGAATACAGCGGGAACTCATGAATCGTCTTATCATTCGTCTCCGGATTATATCCGATATAACGGGTTGCATCCGGGAACCAGTAGCCGTCCGTCTCAAGACCGAGCAGCGCCCGAAGCTGCGGAACCACCCATTTGTAGATCGGATAGTGCATATTTCCGCAGAGCGATACCGCCGCGCCGGAAAGCACACCGGATATCGCAGGAAGATACGGAAGAACCCGCTTTTCCTTTTTCCCGTTCCTCTCCGCAAGGACGGTACTCATAATCGTATGGCTTAGGGAATACGGCAATGCAAACCCCATGCCCCCAAGCAGCGCCATCATAAGGTTATAGCCCTCTCCGATGGTTGCCCCGGAAAGTCTCGTCAGCCAGGCCGCAAAGAACTGTCCGACATAATAATAATTCAGCTCGCCGCCCGCGTACCACAGATCGGACGCCGGCATATAATCACTTCGCAAAATGGCGGCCATAAAGCCGTAATCCATGAATTTCTCCGTGCCGCTCGCCTCGGGCTTGAAGCCTCGGAAATACGTCCACATGAGAAAGAATGCAAGAAAGATAAGCTCCGACGTCCAGACAGACACCGCCTTTCTGCGGATCTTCTCTCCCTCCCCGTCCTCTTTTCTCTGCTGCTTCCGATTGGGAAGGAAACGCATCAGAATTCCTGCCGCCGCCACCAAAACAACGCTGATTATGCAGGAAAGGTATGAGAACCTCAATATTCGAACCGAGGCGAACAGCCAGGTAAGCCAGCCCGACAGCGCCAGTCCGATTATCTTTGCAAACAGCCATCCTCCGTCCGCAAATCCGGAAAAAAGCTTCGATACGAACGGATACGCAGCAAGGCCTACCGCAAGAATAACTGCGTAAAACCGCACAAACACCGGGAAATCATCGCCAAGCAGAAGCCCCGCCGCTGCGGCCAGAAAAATCAATGTAAAGGTCCGCACAACAGTTCCCGGCTGAACAAGTCCGGCACTGGTATTATGTCCTTTGTTCATCTCTGTATCCGCCTTTCCTACTGGAAGCCGCGCACGGCAAATCTCACAAAATCCTTCACCGCACGGACTCCGATCGTTCCAATCTTCTTCATGTTAATTGAATTCACACCGCCCTGTCTTGGCCGGAACGTAATCGGCAGATATCGAATCGGAAATTCTTTCTTTGCAAAAATTACGGACACCATAACATTGGCAAGGTTATAATCCTCCGGAATCAGCGCAAGCGCTTCCTTCAGCGCCTCTGCTTTCATCAGCCGATACGGAGTATTGACATCCGGAAGACTGACCTGAAAGCACACAAAGCAGGTCAGGCGCAGGACAAAGGATACCACCTTCCTCAAAAAGCCGTCCTGCCGGCTGCTCCGTTTTCCGATTACCATTGCGTAACGCTTTCTGCGCCTCCAGAAGGCCGCGAATTCAGAAGGCAGGGTCTGCCCATCCGAATCGGTCTGGAAAATATAATCCGCCCCCTGCTCAATCGCATACCGATACCCGAATAAAACGGCGGCTCCGTGCCCTCCGTTCGGTTTCGTTAACGCAATCAGCTTCGGACGCTTGTCCGCTTCCTTTGAGAGTATCTGCCAGGTCATATCCCGGCTTCCGTCGTCTATAATGACAAGCCTCGAATCCGCGGAACGCTCCTCAATAATCGGATACCATTCTTTAATAATCTCCTTGATATTGGCCTCTTCATTAT
The DNA here is from genome assembly GCA_017623215.1 of Lachnospiraceae bacterium. Taxonomy (GTDB): domain Bacteria; phylum Bacillota; class Clostridia; order Lachnospirales; family Lachnospiraceae; genus Caccomorpha. The sequence goes on from JAGAPO010000086.1 coordinate 67,395, forward strand.
ATGCCGGCATTACAATATATAAAGTATCCATCAGCCTTCCTTTCCATTCGCCGGGCGAATCTTCTGCTCGAACAGATCAAGCGCCTGTCTGACCACCGCGTCCATATTAAAATACCGGTACTGCGCAAGACGGCCAAGGAAATACACGTTCGTCTCCTTTTCCATCTCCTCGCGGTACTTTAAGAACTGCTCCTGATATTCCTTCGTCGGGAACGGATAATACGGTTCGCCTTCCGCGCACGGGTATTCCTTCAAAATCGTTGTCTTCTTATGATCCTGCCAGGTCAGCTTCTTGAACTCTGTGATTCTTGTAAAATCATAATCATTCGGATAATTCACAACCGGAGCTTCCTGGTAGGATTCCATATCGTATGTCTCGAACACGAAATTCAGGCTTCGATACGCCATCTTCCCGTATTTGTAATGATAATACGCATCGGTTGGACCGGTATAGATCAGATAATCATATGTAATCTCGTCCCGAATCTCTTCAAAATCCGTGTTCAGCATCAGCTTGATATTCGGATTCGCAATCATATTCTCACACATTCGGGTATAGCCGTACTTCGGCATTCCCTGATAGCGATCCGCAAAATATCGGGTATCGCGGTTGGTACGGACTGGAATTCTCGATATGACCGAGGTATCCAGCTCGGACGGATCCACGCCCCACTGCTTTCTCGTATAGTTCATAAAAAGCTTCTCGTACAGATCGGTTCCAACCTTGGAAAGCGCAACATCACGGCTTGTCTTAACCTCGTCCATCGGAATCGCACGACTGCTTAAAAACGCTTCAATCTCCCCGCAGGAAAGGGAAAGATTGTACAGACGGTTGATCGTCTCGACCGAAACCGGCATCGGGACCAGATTGCCGTCCACATAGGACAATACCCGGTGCCAGAAATCATTCCACTTCGTAAACCGGCTCAGATACCGGTAGACCCCTTCATCATTCGTATGAAAAATATGCGGTCCGTAATTATGAATCAGGATTCCCTCTTCATTGTAGGAATCATATACATTACCGCCGATATGAGAACGCTTCTCCACAACCAGAACCTTCTCGTTAAGCTCCGACGCGATACGCTCCGCAATCGTCAGTCCCGACAGCCCGGCCCCGGCTATTACATAATGATAATGCATGATATGCCTCCTTTCATTCACCAAAAGCTTACCAAAGAAATATGATAATTTTGTGACTTTTTAAGATTCTCCTGCACAAAGCAGCGTATCATATATTGTAAGCTTCCACTCCCCCTCGCCCTCTTCGTACACGGGCCGGAAAGCGGCCGCAATAATATCCTCTCTGACCGTATAATCCGTGCTTGTCCTCGCATCCCGATCCACGATAATGTAGCGAATCTGATTCTGTTCCACAAGCAGCTTAAGTGTCTCCGTCGAATCCGCCTCATACATCGCCTTCACCTGCGCCGCGCGGTAATTCGTATCATAGCCCGCGGACCAGGCAAAATACGGCCAGCCGTTATACAGCATGGCTCCCCCGTACACAACGCGGTTCAGCGCATATTGAGGGGTGAGAAAAATATCATCCGAATCCGCATGTTCGAAGATCCATGTGCTGAGCGGATCGGTAAGGGAAAGCTGAATGGAGCGATTCGGTCCGTTCTTTTTCAGTATCGTTCGGAAATCATAGATTCCCGTTGCCGTCAGGCAGATGGTAAGCAGCACTGCGGCTGCTTTCAACAGGAAGCCTCCGAACGCCCGGCTCTCGAACATCCGCACTGTGAATTCCGCCGCAAAGATTCCGAGCAGCATGACCGAAATCATAATGTATTTATGATTCACCGCAATATCCGGAGTCAGAGAAATCGTAAAGGCGAACAAAAGCGGCAGCAGGCTTGCTCCAATCAGCCTGCGGTTGACTGTATTTCCCAATAAGAAGGCCGCTGCAATAACGAACGGCAAAAGTCCCAACAGCTTTCCCAGATATTCTGCAGCGCCGAATAACGTCTTATTCTCCGCAAGGAAGCCAAACCGGAACGCCATGGACACGGTCTCCCCATCTACGAAAAGCGCCGACTGCAGCAGCGTAAGCGCCGCTGCAATAGCCGCCATAATCAAAAGCTCCAGCCTTCGATCCGATACGACTGCGATTCCGAATAATACGAGCAGCGCCGCAACAACCACCGCACCGTTCCAAAATGCAAGACCTCCAAGAAGCAGCCCCGCAAACACCGCCGGTCCGAAGCAGTGTACATGCCATCCCTCGGGAGTGAAAAATAAGGTCTTAAAACTTCCGAATACAGTTCCGGTTCCGCCGGACGCAGAAGCTGTCTTCGTTCCTATGCTGCCGGCCGCCCGATATACTCCAGGCAAAAAGGCAAGCAGCAGATACAAAAGCCCGATCATTCCAAATGCCAGATGTCTCTGGTTACAATACACATTCAGATTCCAAAGTCCCCAGCTCTCATTCGGCGTCTCGCCGATGAACTCCGTATTTGTTCGAAGTGCCTCCAGGATGCCCGTTCCGGAAGGAACCGACGCCAGGAAATCAAACATCGCGCCGGAGCTGCGGAATAAGAAAAACAAAACCGCCAGATACCCGCATACTTTCCGCTCTGTAATTCTCGCAGCGAGCACATATAAGAGCATACATGCGCCTGTGAAACCGAGTACACTTACCAGATTGAACGCCCAGTCAATTCTAAGTCCAAGCAAAGTCAGATTTCCGACCAAAAACTGATACATAAAATGATACCGGATATCCTCCCCCGCGTAAAAGGAATACTGCGTCGGGATATTTCCGTCCTTTGCAAAGGATTGTATCATTCCAATATGAGGGGAAAAATCGCTGAAAACGGAGTATCCCGTATAAAGGACTCCGTCCTTTACAAAAAAAGTCCATCCCATTAAGATTCCGGCAAGCAGCAGAATTAAGACCAGAAATATCGCATCCCCCGCCGAGATTCTTCTGTCAGGCGAAGTCTTCCCGTCCGCCGATGCCTTCCCCACTTTCAAGATTCTCTGAACGATATTTTTTCCGAACGCCTTTTCCGATGGCCTTCGCTTTCTCCTGACACAATACCGCAGCAAAAGCAACACAACCGCGGCTCCCATCACCACTATGTCGGCAATCAGGATCGGCCAGGACAGCTTCTGAAAGCAAAGTGCCGCAAGATATACGGCCCATGTCACTGCAAGGGTCCCCGCAAGGAACGAAACCGGAAGCCGCACGAACCATTCCGGTATCGGCTGCCCACCTCCCTTTATGATCTTTCCTGAAAACGCCGTATCCGTCCGACAGGATGAATTCCCGCCGAACCGAAGCACCAGCTCCCATCCGACTGCCAGACATATAAAAAGATATACGATACCCGCCATTCCTTCTCCTCTTTTCTTGCTTTCCGCTCATACGCCGTCGATTCGCTGCCTGCCGCTTCGGGCCTACGCAGCCGTCAAGCGTCCTGCCGCTTCCGTCAACGCCGTCGTTTCAATTTCTTTCGCTAAAGTGCTGTCTCCGAAATCTCTCCTGCCGTATCCTGCTTCAGAAGTTCGTCCCTCTCCTCCGGCGTCAGACTCTTTGCCGCCTCATTTGCATCTTTTAATACCTGCGCGTCGTTATAGATATCCGCGAGCTTGAATTCCATATCTCCGCTCTGACGGATTCCGAAGAAATCTCCCGGGCCTCGAAGCTTCAAATCCTCTCCTGCGATAAAGAAGCCGTCGTTCGATTTGTTCATGATCGAAAGCCGCTCCATCGTATCCTTTCCGGCATTTCCGCTGACCATAATACAATAGGACTGCGCCTTTCCCCGCCCCACACGCCCTCTGAGCTGGTGAAGCTGCGCCAGTCCGAAGCGCTCCGCATTCTCTATCATCATAACGGTTGCGTTCGGTACATTGACACCGACTTCGACAACGGTAGTCGAGACCAGCACCTGAATCTCTCCTGCGGCAAACCGCTCCATAATCGTATTCTTCTCTTTCGGACGCATCTTCCCGTGAAGATATTCGACGGTTACGGTTCCGGGAAGTGCCTCGCGTACCTTCTCCGTATACTCGATTACATTCTCCGCCTCAATTAACTCGCTCTCTTCGACCATCGGACAGATAATGTATGCCTGATGCCCCAGCGCAACCTGATTCTCAATGAACCGGTAGGCTTTCGGACGATACGTGGTATCGACCACACAGTTCTTGATCGGAAGCCGGTCCGCCGGAAGCTCATTTACAAGGGAGATATCCAAATCACCGTAGAGAATAATCGCTAAGGTTCTTGGAATCGGAGTCGCACTCATAACCAGCACATGCGGCTCCTCGCCTTTCTTTGACAGGCTTAAGCGCTGCTTCACGCCGAAACGATGCTGCTCATCCGTAACCACAAGGCCGAGCCTGTCGTATTGTACCGTCTCCTGAATCAGCGCGTGCGTTCCGACGATGATATCCGCCTCATGGGACGCGATCTCCGCATATACCTTTTTCTTGGCAGCTGCTGTCATGGATCCGGTCAGCAGGACGGTCTTAAGCCCTTCCTGTTCCAGAAGCCGCCCAATCGACTCATAATGCTGCATCGCCAGCACCTCGGTCGGCACCATAATGCAGCCCTGGTACCCGTTCTTTGCCGCAAGGCAGAGAGCCAGCACAGCAAGAATCGTCTTTCCGGAGCCGACATCCCCCTGAATCAGGCGGTTCATCCCAAAGGCCCCTTCCATATCGGTCCGAATCTCCTGCCAGACCCTTTTCTGCGCCCCGGTAAGCTGAAACGGCAGATTTTCAATCATCCGATCAAGGCTCGCGTCATACACCATCCGACACGAAGTAATTCTCGCCTGTTTTTCTTCCTTCAGCCTGGAAAGTCTCAGCGTAAACCGGAAGAATTCATCGAATACCAGGCGTTTTCTCGCATCATACACCGTATCCATGGATTTCGGAAAATGGATCTCCCGAATTGCGGTCTCCCGCCTGATCAGACCGTATTCTTTTAAGATCCGCTTCGGAATCTGCTCTTCCGGGAATTCCAGCTCTCCAAGCGCCTGAGCCGCTGCCTTGGAGATCGCGTTATTCGTAAGTCCCTCTGTCAGCGAATAAATCGGTGTCAGATGATTCAGAAGCTTTCTGTATTCCTCCTGGCGGTAGATCTTTGGCTGATCCATGGTAAGGGAACCTCCCTTTCTTACCACCTTTCCCCGGAAGATATATCGAATTCCAGGCTTTAATGTATTCTTCAGATATGGCTGGTTAAACCAGGTAATCCGGATCTGACCGGTCGGATCTTTAATCGTACAGGATAACAGATTCAGATTCCGAATCTTTTTAATCTCGGCAAGCCCATATACCGATCCTTCTATCGCAAGCAGCTCCCCTTCCGCCGCCTGGGCAATCGGAACCGGAAGCGCGCATTTGTCATAGCCTCTTGGAAAATATTCACACAAATCGCCGATGGTATAGACCCCAAGCTTTGCAAACAGCTTTGCGGTCTTCTCGCCGATTCCTTTTACAGCCTGTATCGTATCATTATATTTCATCGCAATCCTCATCCCCTTTGGAACTTCGCAGCGGAGCCCTACTGCAAAACCCGCCTGAGGCGAATTCTCCTATCGGAAGTTCCAGGCGCCCGGCTCCATAGTCTCATTTTAGAAAAAGGCCCTGCCACCTGCACCCGTCCCGGATGCGCACACAAGGCAGGACCTTCTCAAATTCGGATTCTATTCTTTCTTACCATGCATCCCCCGTAAATTGCGGAGTCAGGCATATCTTCTCTCATTATTCTACGGATAGAACATAGTAATAGATCGGCTGTCCGCCCAGATGCACCTCAACGTCCAGATTCGGATACTGATCCATAATTCGATCTGCTAACGCATTCGCATCCTCTTCACTGGTATCAGCGCCGTAATACAGGCTGATAAGCTCGGAGTCGTCATCCGCCATCTTCTCCACCAGCTCATATGCAATCTCGGAGATATCGCTGCCGACCGCAAGGATGGTCTTATCGTCAAGACCCATAATATCTCCCTGCTTAATCTCCTTGCCGTCAATCTGGGTATCTCTTACCGCGTACGTTACCTGGCCGGTCTTAACGCGCTTCATCTCCGCAGTCATATGCTCCTCATTCTCCTCGGGGGTCTTATCCTCCACATAGTTAATGATTGCATTGATTCCCTGCGGAACCGTCTTCGAAGGAATTACGATAATCTTCTTATCCTCGGTCAGATCCTTCGCCTGATTTGCTGCAAGCACAATATTCGAGTTATTCGGAAGGATAAAAATCGTATCCGCGTTCACGGCGTCAATTGCGTTCAGCATGTCCTCCGTGCTGGGATTCATCGTCTGTCCTCCCTCGATCAGATAATCGACACCAAGGCCGGTAAAAATCTCATTGATGCCCTCACCGATGGATACCGCAACAAAGCCGACCTTCTTTCTGGGCTCGGCCTTCTTCGGAGCTTCCGGCTTCTTTGCCTGCGCATTCTGAGCTGCCTTTTCTGCGTCCATGATAACGCGTTCATTATGCTCCTCGCGCATATTATCGATCTTCATTCTGGTCAGGGAACCGTACGTCAACGCTCTCTGGATTGCAAGTCCGGGATCGTTGGTATGTACGTGAACCTTGACAATGTCATCGTCCGATACCACTACGATCGAATCACCGATGGATTCCAGATACGCCTTGAAGGCAAGCTCCGTATCCATTGTATATTCCTTCTCCAGCATAATGATGAATTCTGTGCAATAGCCAAACTTAATATCAGCAGTCGATATTTCATCGCGGTTGGTCACACCTTCGGAAACAACTGCTTTCTGAGCCGGAGCCTCCGCCTCAAATACGACCTCTTTACCAAGCATCGCGTCATAAGCGCCCTTCACTATCTCTAAAAGTCCCTGTCCGCCGGAATCCACAACGCCCGCTTCCTTCAGAACCGGAAGCAGCTCCGGTGTGCGGTTGAGAACCTCCTGCATATACTTAAGAACCTCTTCTCCGAAGTATACCAAATCCTCCGTCTCCATCGCAAGTTCAGCCGCCTTTTCAGCGCCGCCTCTTGCAACAGTCAGAATCGTTCCCTCCTTCGGCTTCATAACAGCCTTATAAGCCGTCTCAACCGCTTTCTGGAATGCGTTTGCCATTACTGCGACGTCGATTACCTCATGCTCTTTTACTTCCTTGGTAAAGCCGCGGAAGAGCTGTGATAAGATAACGCCGGAGTTGCCTCTCGCTCCGCGCAGGGAACCGCTCGAAATTGCCTTTGCAAGGGACTCCATCGTTGGCTCCTGCAGAGCGTTTACCTCCTTTGCAGCCGCCATAATGGTAAGTGTCATATTCGTACCGGTATCCCCGTCCGGAACCGGGAAAACGTTCAATTCGTTGATATATTCTTTCTTGGCCTCAATGCTCTTCGCACCCGCTAAAAACATCTTGCGCAGCAGCTTCGCATCAATCTGGTTCATAATCACTGATCTGTTCCTCCTTAACACAATTAATTGCCGTCTTAGTCGATGACTCTGACGCCCTCGACGTAAATATTAATCTTCGCAACCTCAAGACCGGCAAATTCCTCTACTTTATATTTAACGTTGTCGATTAGATTATCGGCAACCGCGGAAATGCTGACACCGTAGGAAACAATAATATGAAGATCAATGATAATCTGGTTGTTCTCAACCGTTACATTCACACCATTGGTCAAACGTTCTTTCTTCAGAAGCTTCGCAAAGCCGTCCTTTACGCTGATGGAAGCCATTCCAACCACGCCGAAGCATTCCACCGCGGACGAACCCGCATACTGCGCGATCACATCCTTATCTACTGTGATATCGCCCATGTTCGTGCTCATATATCCATTCATAGATAACCCTCCAATTCCATATAATTAATTCCGAAAGCCGAACGCGCTCTCTCTCTATCATTATAACCTGTTTTCCCGAAAAAAGAAATGTTTTTTTTGACTTATTGGAAAATTCCTGCATATATTATGATAAACCCAGAGATACCGGAAGGATTTCCCATGAAACGGATGCTCGGATTTATCTTATTCTGGATTGCGATTGGCATGACCATTATGATATTTATCAAAAACGGTCTTCTTGCCGCATGTATTATCATACTCCTTCTCCTTCTCGGCTATAACTTCTTTTGCTGCCCGTAAGGCGAAGAAGCCCGTCCCGCGTTTTCATCATTCCGCGCACAGGAATCTCTTTGGCTGTGCTTTGCTTAAAATCAAAATTATGATTTGCAAAACAAAATGGGTGCCAGTTCTCTGACACCCATTTTCAAAGGATATAAGCTTATCCCTATTAAGCGCGCTCTACCTTGCCGGATCTGAGGCAGGAAGTACAAACATACATTCTCTGTGTTCCACCGTTAACCTTAACGCGAACAGACTTAACGTTTGATTTCCACATCTTGTTGGATCTGCCGGATACATTACTTCTGGTAATGCTGACTTTTCTTCCAAAATGAGCTCCTTTATCGCAAATTGCACATCTAGCCATTATAAAAGCACCTCCTTAGATAACATAATTAGGCCTATGGCCTGAAAACACATTTATTCTACCAGAAAATTTTCTATATTGCAAGCAAAATTTTATTTTTTTTTCAAACTTCTTCCGGAACGCCTTGAACCGGAAAAATATGGGCTATTTTGTCCCAGCTGAAGCGGTGTCTGTCTTAGCGCTCTCACCGTTTAGAATCTCGGTTACTTTCTCCTCTACCTCGCCGTTCACACTGTCCTCTTTCTTGCCCTTGGTGAACTTGTCCACGATATCCGGAACCATATCAAGTACCTTGGTGATAGCATCCTGATTCTTGACATTGACCAGTCTGGTGTGACCGTTCTGAATAACCAGAACGGAGCTTGGAGTCATCTTTCCGCCCATTCCGCCGCCAGCGCTGTTCTTGCCGTTGCCGGCCGCAGCACCCGCGCCGACGCCAAAGCTGACATCAACAAGAGGAAGAATGATGGTTCCGTCGTCGAACTTAACCGCGTCGCCCACTACTGTCTTGGTTGTCAGAAAACTGTCCATTCCCTTAAATAACGCTTCTACCGTTCCGTTAAATGTATTCTCCGTCATTTTATAAACCTCCGTTTTATTATTCTATTCGTTTTCCGCCATGAATTCTTTTTTCGTTTCCTAACTGTCAATCCTACTGCGAACCTTTGCTGCTCAAGCTGCCTTTTGATCCTTTGCTGCATCCTGCTGTTTCCCGCGCAGTGCCGAGGAAAGCCGTTTGGCATTCCGTATCAGCCTTCTGACACCCTTATTCAGAATAATCCTGATAATTAGTATAAGCAGTGTTCCCAGCCTTATTCGGCCTTTTAATCCGACCTCACCCTCGTATCTCTTCTCCTCAAAATCCGGTATAATCGTAAATTGATTGCCCGATTTTGCATACATCAGCGACAGAACGCCAAGCATCTGGCCGGTGGAACACGGATCTCCGGTTCCAAGTGTAAGCGTCCCCCACATCTTGTATGGAAGGAGATGACGCAGTATCTTTTTCAAAAGCCGCCAGGTATGGCCGATGGCAGCTTTATGAACCTCGTTTGTAAGGAATTTCTTAATTAGCCGGTATTTCCGCTTCCCTTCCTCAATTCCTCCGCGCCCTTTTTTAAGTGTCTCTGCGATCGTTTCGAATATGCCGCGTATCTTATCCGGAATTCGCTTGATGGCCTCGATTCCTGCGCCAATCTTATGACGCAGCGCAGAAAGCTTCTCCCGGAGGGTATCGCCGGAACGGCTTTTCCCGGTTAACGGCGTCTCGACGGCTTCTTCTGAACCGATTTCTTCGGAACCGGCTTCTTCTTCCGATTCGTTCTTCGATTCTTCTTCCGCGGAGGCCGCTTTCCGTTGGTCCGGAGCCGTATTCGGTTCCGTCTGAGGCGTCTTTCCCTGAGCCTCCGGAGCGGAAGTCTGTTCCCGTACCTCTGCAGCGGAAGGGGAGCCGCCGGAATCCACAGCCTGTCCTGCCTCCGCGGGATCCCTAAGCTTTGCTTCCTGTTCTTTGCTGCCGCTCTTTGCTTCCCGCGCTTCCTTCTTCTTTTGCTTTGCCTCCGTCCACTCCGATTTTTTCTTCTGCCACTCCTCATCATTGGAGTAGAACAGGACCGGGCCGATTCGAAGCTCAATCGAAAGCTTCTGATGATAGGAGACCTTCAGCCGCACAAGCCGAAGCAGCCAGGTAACGCGTGCATCCGCATTCAGCTCCTCCCGTTTGGATAGATCCGCCCTGTAGCGAATCGGTACCAGCAGTACGATAAGCAGGATAAGTAACACAAGGCCGAGTACGGCAAGCAGAGTCCATCCGATTGCCTGCAGCAAAATCAATATAATATCCAATATAAGATGCAATATCTGAATTCCCGCTCACCTTCTTCCTGCGTCTGCTATCTGGTTACTGCTTATTCGAAAAATACTTTCTGACGTCAAATCCGCCGGTCTCCTGATAGATCTCATCAATCATATCTCTGACTAACAGACAGGCCTCATCCCGTCCCTTTGCAAGCCCGACGATATGTACGTCTCTCTTTTTATAGTAAGGGAACAATAATTCCTTTGCTTCCAGAATATCGAACAGGTTTGCCTCATTGGACGCAAATGTAATGCAGAAAATGCCGGACACGAATCTGCCGTGTTCGATTTGGTGCATAATCCTGCGATGTTTCTTCTTTACATTATCGCCAAAATACATTGTTTCATTCCAAAGAATCATAGTTCCTCACATTCTGCATTCTATTGCATTACTTCCACACTTCCATAGCTTCCCAGAAGAGCTCGAGACTTGCTGCCTTTTCCGCCATATCGCGGCATCCGGCAAGCGAACCTCTTACATAATCCATAACCTCACTTCTGGACGAGAAAAAGACCGGAAGCTCCTTTAAGACAGCGGCGATCAGCGCACGATTCTGATACTTTCCGCCGGCTTCCAACAGCGCGGATAGTTCATTCGTCAAGGACTTCTTTACCTCGTTCAGATACGCCTCATCCGCCTCACCCTTTTCCGGCTCCGGATCCAGTTCGGCAAAGGTACTGTCATCCAGCAGTCTCTGCGCCATAACAAGCCGCTGATATAATTTATCCAGCATCATCGGTGCGAGCAGCTTGCTGTGCGTCTCCTTAATCATCTCAAGAACGGATTCGTAGGCAGGTATCCCGCCAAGGAGTGTCTCAATGCTTCCTTCCAGCTTTGCAAGCTCGGTATCCAGCTCTTCGATCTTATCGTTCTGCGCCTTCTTTGAGGACAAATGCTCAAATGCCTCCTTAACTGCCAGAATAATCGAACGTTCCACCTCTTCCTGTCCATCCTGCTCCGGCTGCGCATACGGCTGAAGCAAAAGCACCGCGTATATGCAGTTAATAAGACCCTGCAGCCCGATCACAAGATCGGTTGCATTATTCAAATAGCTGGTCCCCTCATCCAGAAGCTCTTTGCATGCCTCATACTCTTCCTGATTCATATCGGAATAACGGAAAGCGTCAATCTTTGTAAGCAGCTTCTTTGCCTGCGTTCCTTCCTGCTCAAAGCTCTCGGGCTCATTGATTCCGGCGGCGGAACGAAGCATATACAGATAGGACTCGACTGCGGTCTTATCCAGTCCCTTATAATTATCAAAGCTGTCCTCCAGGAACGTAAAGAACTTATTCTTTGTCATACGCACCGGAAGCTGGGACAGCATCATTCGAATCTTTTCATTCATGACTGCATTATCTTCGCCATTAAATATCTCAAGCAGAATCTCTCGTGCCGCCTCGTCATCTCCCTCATATTCCGGAAGCTCCTTGTAGCGATATTCCAGACGGTTCAGAATATATTCGCGCAGCAAGAACCGATCGGTATAAGACGTCAGCACATCCATCCGTCGGCTCATACGGCGGCGCAGCGCATCTGCAAGCGCAAGAGCCTTCTCCATACGCTCCCCGTCGTATTCCTCCGGCATAATCTCCGGAATCAGGGCGTTCACAGCGCCCACAATCTCCCAGTCATCCTCCGACAGGCGAATCTCCCCATCTCTTATCGATTCATAAAATGCAGGATACTGCAGGGTGAACTGCAGTCTGGCATACTGGCAGTATACACCTGCCATATCGCTTAAAAACATGGGAAGATTCTTCTCCAGATTCTTCCCCTCCCGTATCTCACGATTCATTGCTTTCAGATTCTTATTCATACGTAACCTCACAGATTTTATTTTTTGTACACATGCTCATGCGTATATAAATGCTCCATGCAATACTCATAATTACCATCACATTTGGAGCAGAACCGGAATTCCAGATTCTCATCATCCAGTTCGGTTCTTCCGCACACGGCGCAGCGATGTCTCGCCTCAACCTTTCTTCCCTTAAAGTCCACCACATTCCCGGTACGGGAGGCGTTCTTCACCTCGCGCTTATACGAGGACTTTCTGCGAATCTCTTTGGGCGATATTCTTCTGTAATTCCTCGTAGAGAAAAAGAACCACAGGAAATTCGCGAACGAAGCCAGAATTACCAGCAGCTGCAGCGTTCCCCATACCATACCATTGGCGACAAAGCTCATCAGCACCTCGAACGCAATCAGCGCGCCGTAGATATATCCGAGATACTTTACCTTGATCGGAATAAAGAAGAACAGCATGAACTGCACGTTCGGATACAGTGCCGCGAAGGCAAAGAACATGGAACGATTAATATATTCCATACCGAAGCCGTATCCGCTCACCGGAACTCCAAGAATTATCCAGCTTCCAAAGTAGAACAGAAATGCTGCAGCAATGGTAAATAGGATTCCCGATATATAATACAGGTTAAACCGAAAACTTCCCCAAGCATTCTCCAGAGAGGTACCAATCATATAGTACAGATACAGCTCAAAAAACAGGAAGAATGACACATCCATCGGATAAAGAATAAAGGTAATTAACCTCCATACCTGCCCTTTCAGCACCTTCCCAACATCTAACATCAGCCACTCCGAGTACATGGACGGATTGATAATCCCAATCACTGCTCCCAGAATATACACCGCAATAATATACTTCATCAATCCCGGAATTGCATATCTTCCGAACTTTCTTTCCAGCTTATTCATCAAATTCATGCCAATCTCCATTCCTGCCGATGCCGGCAACTGCCAAAGCACAGGCGCATGCTCCGACCTTTTCCTGCTCCTGCCTTAAAATAAATCCTTCTTTTTAAATATCAGCACGGTAATTCCGGTAATTAAAAGCGCAACCGCGCATACAATCCAGAACCCGTAAGGATGACTGGTGCCCGGAATCGGCACATTCATCCCAAAAAAGCTTGCAATCATCGTCGGTACGGACAATACAATCGTCACCGTTGCAAGAAACTTCATGACCTGATTCAGATCATTCGAAATAACGGAGGCGAACGCCTCTCTCGTCTCACTTAAAATTCCGCTGTAGATATTAGCCATCTCGATCGCCTGCTTATTCTCGATGATGACATCCTCCAGCAGATCCTTATCATCCGGGTACTGCTTAATGCGATCCGTCTTCAGCAGCTTCTCCAGCACGACTTCGTTGGACCGCAGAGAAGTCGAAATATACACAAGGCTCTTCTCCAATTCAAGGAGCTCAATTAATTCGCTGTTCTTCGTAGGCTTCTGAAGCTTCTGCTCCACTTCGCTGCTCTTTCGGTCAATAATACGCAGATACTGCAGGTAAACCGCCGCATTGCGGTACAAAATCTGCAGAATGAACCGCGTCTTCTTATACGTATAAAAATCCCGAACTCGTCCATCCGTAAAGCTCTTGATTACGGAAGTCTCTTCCAGACATACCGTAATAATATAATTCTCCGCTACAATAATACCGAGAGGCAGCGTCACATAACGATCCTTTTCGTTCCTGAGCTCGGTCGTCGGAACATCTACCAGGATCAGCGTATACTCGTCTTCCACCTCGATACGGGAACGCTCCTCATCATCGAGCGGCGCACGCAGATCATCAATATCAATGCCGCATTTTTCCGAAATCTCCAACAACTCCGTAGCAGACGGATCGGTAAGGGAAATCCAGCAGCCATCCTCAATGTTCTCAATCATGCGGTATCCATCCGCAAATGTCTTATAAATCTCCAACATAGCCTTCGTCCTCCTAACATACGCAAGCAGACAAAAGGCAAGAGGAATCCATCAGCCGTTCGAACGGTAAGCTGCTCTGCCCAATGCCTGCATGATTCGATCTGTTAAATTATCTGTTTGTCTGCTACAGCAACTAGGCCCAGCGTCCATGCAGCTCACATCCTTTCGTACAAATTTCCCTTTATCCATTTAATTATAAGTTTTCCCATTTTCTTTGTCAATGCTAAATAAGAAAAGCAAAGATTAAAAATTCCTGAAATCCGATTGGGCTCGCCAAAGTCATGCGTTTTTCTTGTATTTGTAAGGGCAATGAATTCTGTGCGAAGCAAAAAAAAAAAGAGAACCGAATGCCTATTCATCCTGTTCTCTTCTCTCTTTATTGATAGAATTCAAAGGTTCTTTTGCGTCGGATGCCAAGGTTCCTGATTATATCAGGTCCCCGTCCATATCCCAATAAGCTTCTGATATGCTCGTATAGGGAACCGATTCGCTCTCGGCGCTTCCTGTCTGGCTGAGCCACATAACGCCAAGCACCATCAGCACACCGGCTGCAAGCACAACAAGGAATCTGCCTGCTCCTCTTTCCTTCTGCATTCTGATCTCTCCTCTCGATTCGCGGATGCAATTCACATCCTGTCTTCCCGCATCTGCCCCGGAGTTCCCGCCTCTTATCGGTATTGTACAAAAAGAATGTGAAAAAATTGTGTCAAATTCATGTAAAAAATGTGGAATTGTGATTAAAATTCCATATTCTGGGTTTCCTGCCGCATATTTCCTGCCTTATTTTTCTTTTCCGCAAGACCTCGCGTGCATCGAATCGAACACCTGCTTTTAGAACAATATTGTTATAGATCTTCCCGGTGTCTCATGCTATATTGAATCTATCATAACCCGAAATGAGGTGTACAAATTGCTTATTACAGACAAAGAAGCTTTGAACCAATTTTATTCCGATTACAGAGTCTGGCAGGGAATTCCCGCAATCGAACGGACGGCAGACGGCAGATTGTTCTGCACATTCTATTCCGGCAGGGCAACAGAGACTTACGGAAATTACTGCGTTGTCCTGCAAAGTGACGATGACGGGCATACATGGACCGAACCGATCTGTGCTGCGTATGACGGCGAAATGAACCGCTGCTTTGATCCGCAGCTCTGGATAGACCCGCTTGGCAGGCTCTGGTTTACATGGTGCAGAGGCAATGCACTCGATCTCTATGGGGCAATCTGTGACCATCCCGATGCGGACAGGCTTGTCTGGTCCGAAGAGTTCTTTATCGGCACCGGCGTTATGGCCTGCAAACCGGTTGTCCTTTCGACCGGCGAGTGGCTGTTCCCGCTTGCCCTCTGGGATCTGTGGGCCTTTTCCGTCAATTTACCGCCGTATTCCCCTCTTTATATTAACAGCTATCTCAAAAACAGCTACAAATACTCCGGAGCCAATGTATACCGAAGCACGGATAACGGAAAAACCATAACCCCGTTTGGCAGCTGCCAGCATATTCACAGCCGAAGCTTTGACGAACACATGATTTACGAAAAGAATAACGGAGTGCTGGTTATGCTTACCCGCACCACCTACGGAATTTCCCGTTCCTTCTCTTATGACAGAGGAGCGAACTGGACCATTGCTGAGAACAGCGGCATCCCCGGCCCATCCTCCCGCTTTCATGTAAGGCGTCTGAAATCCGGCAGGCTATTACTGATCAACCACGATAATTTTACCGGAAGAAATAATCTGACCGCATTTTTATCCGAGGACGAGGGAGCGACCTGGCCTTACAAGCTTCTGCTGGATAGCCGAGGCAATGTCTCCTATCCAGATATGACGGAAGGCGACGACGGATATCTTTACATTATCTACGACCACGAGCGGGGTGCGTACCAATCATCTCTGGAAGAAGCGCAGAAATGTGCCCGTGAAATTCTGGTGTCGAAGATAAACGAGACCGATATTCTAAAGGGAGCTCTTCAGTCACCGGCCGGCTATGTGAAGCAGATCGCCTCGAAGCTTGGGGAATATAAAGGTACCTGTAATTATTACAGCAAATTCTGCAAGATCAATCCGGAGGAATTCATTGACACGGTCATGAGCTATGAGAATGTGGACGATATTCTGGAAACGATATTTGTGCACTATCCGGTTAACTGCCAGAATATGCACTGTACTGACGCAGAAAAAATGGATGAAATCATAGGGAAAATCAAAGCCTGCCGCTGCAGGAGCGAGATAAAACCGCTGCTCACGACACTTATCACACTGTTGAACAACGTTCAGAAATCAGCAGTCAAGACGCGTGAGGAGCCGCTTGTCAATCACATGATTGAGTATTTACAGGCCAATATTAATGAGGAAATTGACATTAACGAGCTTGCACGGAACCTGAATGTCAGCGTATATTATTTGTGTCATTTGTTTAAAAAGAAAACCGGGCTGAGCCTATATGAATACCGAAACGCCTGCCGATTTGCCGAAGCCAAACGGCTGCTTGCGGATACGGATTTAAAAATTTCGGAGATCTGTTCCAAATGCGGATTTTCCGATTCCAGTTATTTTGCAAGAAAGTTCCGGGAATCCGAAAATATAAGTCCTACGGAATACCGGAATCTGCATCGTTCCATCTGAGTTCACCGATCAGATAAGGGAGCTGTAATCTCACAGCTCCCTTTCTTCTTTTCGTTCTTCCAAATCCGTCTAAACAGCCTTTTCTCAACGCTTCGCTTCTCTTTAGATCTCGTCCTCTCTGCACTTACGAAGAATCTTCTTCATGATGCAGGACTCCTTATTCAGGAATCTCATATCGGAGCCAAAACGAATCTCAATGAGCTTAACGTCCGAATTATCGTATACCTGGCCGATACCGAGGTACTTATGCATTACATAATCACCGGCTTCCAGATTATTAATCTCCTCGCGGAGAGCGCTTCTGTCTTCCGGAGCCGCTTCCTGGATCTTAGGAGTAAAGATATCTCTTGCGTCCTGTGCCTGCTCATTCAGGCCCTTCTCCTGAGGTACAACGGACTTTGCAGCCTGTCCCGCCCCTGCCTGCGTTCCCGAAACGGGCTTTGTTCCGGCAGGTCTCGCTGCTGCTTCGGCAGGCTTTGTACCTGTCTGCACTCTTACACCTCCTGCGGACGCTCCGGTCCCTGCGGGTCTCTTTACCTGTCCATTCGCCGGACGGGTTCCTCCCGTCTTCGTTCCGGGCTGAGTCGGTCTTACCTGTCCTGTCGTTCTTCCGGGACCTCCGGATTCCGGACGCATGGTCCTTCCCTGCGCTCCTTCCTCACCGGTTCTCTTACGTGCGACCGGCTTGCCGCTCTGCTGCTTCTGTCTGAGACGCTGCTCCTCTTTCTGCTTCTTAAAGATCAGGAAATAGTATGCAATATAAGCCGCTGCAAGTACAAATAAAATCAAAAATACAATCAGTAAAATCTTGATCAGGCTTCCGCCGCTCTTCTCATTATCCGTCTTTGCAGGTGCCTTAGTGGGTGACGGGTTAGCCGCCTGCGTCGGAGTCGGTTCCTTCGTCGGCTCTGGCGTAGGGCTCGGACTTGGAGTGGGGGTAGGGGTTATCGTCTCGCCTGTCTTCGTTACGAACTTCGCGATGCAGTACCCTTCCAGCTTCTCTCCGTTCCTGGTAAATATAACCCGATACCAGAGTTCGTTATCCGTATTCGTTGCCTCTTCGATAATCGTTACCGAATCGCCGTCCTTCAGCTGGATCTTCTCACCGTTCACTTCCAGTACCTCTGCTGAGGTTCCGGGGCCGGTTCTTACATTAACCTTACCTGCCGATATCTTCGCCAGGTAATAAATCTCACTATCCTCTTGAATCGTTCCGCTCGTATCCGGTGCATACCGCATGTTCTTTGCCTGGGAGATTCCTGCGCTTTGGCACAATCCGATTACAAGCAGGGCAGCAAACAATACTCCCAAATACCGAAGCCTTTTTCCTCTGCTCTTTGTTCTGTTCTCTTCTGTCCTACCTTGCTTCATATGGTTGTCCTCCTTATTCTAATAAAAGATTCCGCTCGTACCGGCAGGAATCCACAGCTTTCCTCCCAGATCCAATCTATTTCCATTATAGACGATTCTTCTAAAAAATACAAGAAGCAACATTGTTTTTTGTTAAATTTAGCAAATTCGACAAAACCTCTCCTGCTGCAGACTCCTGTAAGCTGTTCCAATATCACATTCTGTCAAAACGTGTACTTTTCAGCGGATTCTTTTTCAGTCGGACTGTCCTGCGAGATATGTAATAAACTGCTGCGCGGTACGTCCCGAAAGACCGCCGTGGCTTAACTCCCACATATTCGCCTGACTGATCAGCTCTTCCTCGGACAGCTGAATGTTCGGATATTTCTTCGCAAG
Organism: Lachnospiraceae bacterium; assembly: GCA_017623215.1. Lineage (GTDB taxonomy): Bacteria > Bacillota > Clostridia > Lachnospirales > Lachnospiraceae > Caccomorpha. Next base: position 85,811 of record JAGAPO010000086.1, read on the forward strand.
CTCTTTGACGATTGTGAAGAATTCCTTCTGATCCGGCGCGGAGTAATTGATCGTGATACCGAATCTTGCCACAAGGGAAAGCTTCTCCTGCATTGTATCGGAACGGTGCAGCTCGTCCTTCGACATATCCGACCGATCCGACCAGGTCTCGCGAATCAGGTGTCTCCGGTTCGACGTCGCGTAAATCAGCACATTATCCGGCTTCGTCTCAAGACCGCCCTCGATGACCGCCTTCAAATACTTATACTCAATCTCGAACTCCTCAAAGGACAGATCATCCATGTAGATGATGAACCGATAGTTCCGGTTCTTAATCATGGCAATAACGGTGGACAGATCCTCGAACTGATGCTTATAAATCTCAATCATACGCAGGCCCTGACCGTAATATTCATTGAGAATCGCCTTGACGCTCGTGGATTTGCCTGTACCGCTGTCGCCGAAAAGCAGGCAGTTATTGGCCTTGCGCCCTTCTACAAACGCTTTGGTGTTGTCAATTAGCTTCTTCTTCTGATTCTCATAGCCGACCAGATCAGTAAGCAGAACATTCTCCGTATTGGTAATCGGAACCAGTTCGACCGCGCCGTTCACCCGCTTAACACGGAACGCCTTGTTCAGGCCGAATTTGCCCACGCCGTAGCGCTCATAAAAATCGGTTACGATTCGGAAGATCTCATTCTCATCCTCTGCCTCCGCAATCTGTGCGGAAAGCGCGCGAACCTTCTCGCTGACGCTCGTGTTATAACGCTTGCCGCTCTTTGCAATCGCCTGATAGTGCGTCACAACTGTAAAGCAGTCAATTCCAAGCCTCTCCTCCAGCGGCCCGAAATCATAGTGGAACAGCTCTTTAAAGATCCGGAAATCTCCTTTTGCAAAGTAATTCACGGTTCCTTCCTTTGCTCCAACCTTCTCGCAGGTCGTGCTGAACGGGTTCTCAACGGTCGCAAGCAGATAGGCCAGATAATTCTGCCATAGATTTCCGTCGAATCCATACGCGGTCGCAACATCCAGCAGATCATGAATCAGCTCATAGATCCTGGTAACCGTATCCTCCTGTCCCACCTCTCCTCGGTCGTACGCTTCAATCGTATCCGCAAGGCGCATCAGAATGCTGTCCTTTTCAATATTTTTGTATATTACAAGCTTCGATAACAATTTGTACATATCATTTTCCTCTTTTCATGTGAATCCCATTCCGTTCTGTCTGTGCCTGTTACAAGGCTACATGCGATCCGGCGCTTCAAAGCCGAGCAGATCGATACAAATCTCCAGAATTGCAAGCACCAGAAGAATCAGAGCCATCCACTCTTCCTTCTTGTCCGCGTCTTCCTCCGATATAATCTTGTTCTCGTGGTAGAAGCTGTTAAATGCATCCGCAAGTTCATATACGAACTGACAGATCTTATGCGGCGCATTCTCCTCATACGCATGCTCCATCATATCATTGAACTTTGCCGCCTGCAGCATCAGAGCCATCTCAGACGCGCCGCGCTCTCGTGCCGTCTTCCGGAACGAAAGATTGGAAAGCTTTGCGTCCGCTCCGGTCTGATCCTTGTATTTGGCAAGGATGGACTTGATTCTTACCATTGTATAAAGAATATACGGGCCGGTATTTCCCTCGAAGGCGATAAAGCGGTCGATATCGAAGATATAGTCCTTGGAAGCCTGGTTCGATAAATCTCCGTATTTGATTGCGGCAAGGCCGACCTTTGCCGCGATCGCACGTGCCTCCTCCTCGGGCATCTCACGGTTCTGCATAATCTTATCATAGACTGCGTCGGTAATGTTCTGAATCAAGGTCTCAAGGCGCATAACGCCGCCCTCTCTTGTCTTAAACGGCTTGCCGTCCTTTCCGTTCATCGTGCCGAAGCCAAGGAAGGTAAGCTTCGTCGAATCCGGAACGATTCCCGTCTTCTTCGCGCAGCGGAAGCACTGCTCGAAATGCATCTCCTGACGCTTGTCCACCACGTAGGTAATCGCATCCGGATGAAAGAGCTTCATGCGCTCCAACATCGTCGCAAGATCCGTCGTGCTGTAGAGGGTCGCTCCGTCCGATTTGAGGAGAATGTAGGGAGGAATCTCCTTGGTGTCCGTATCCTCTTTCACGTCAATGACCAGCGCGCCCTCGCTGACTCTGGTATATCCCCTTGCCTTCATATCCGCAACCATATCCGGAATATAAGGCTGTGCGTCGCTCTCTTTCTTCCAAAGCTCGAACGATACGTTCAGTTTATCGTAGTTCTTCTTCAGATCGGGAATCGACACGTTCATGATATGGTTCCACAGCGCCCGGTAGCCGCGTCTTCCCTGCTGAAGCTGAACGGTCGCATTCCTTGCTTCCTCCTTGTACTCGGGATGTTCCTTCGAATATGCGCTTGCAGCCGGATAGATCTCCTCCAGTTCACTGAGCGTAAAGGGAGGGGTATCCGGGTATTCCCCTGTGTAGTTCTCATCAAAATAGACTAATTCCGGCTGACGCTTCTTTAACTCGGTAATGATAAGTCCCATCTGAAGGCCCCAGTCTCCTAAATGCACGTCGCCGATTACCGTATGTCCCATGAAGCGCCCGATTCTCTTTAAGCTTTCGCCGATGATTGCGGAACGCAGATGTCCGATATGAAGGGGCTTTGCCACGTTCGGCCCGCCATAGTCGATTATGATGGTCTTCGGATTCTTCGCCTTATCACAGCCGCAGCGCTCATCCGCCGCCATATCTGCAAGATAGCCTGCGATGTAATCCGGGTTCAGGTTCATATTGATGAATCCGGGCATGATTGCGGTGATCGAGGAGAATATCGGGTTGTCCTTCACCAGCTCCAGAACGTCGTTCGCAATCATGATCGGAGCCTTTTTGTACTGCTTTGCCGCCGCGAGCGCGCCGTTGCACTGGTACTGGCACAGGTCGGGACGGTTCGAAAGTGCAACCTCACCGTATTTTTCATCATAGCCTTTTTCGACAAATGCCTTTTTTAAGACATCTGATATCTGATCCATTAGTTTTTCCATAAAAGTCCTCCGTATTATTTTTATTCGGCGGGGATGCCGTCGTTTGCCTGAAAAAGAATGCCTGGGCGTGAGTGATTTCCTTCTTTAGACCAATTCGAAAAGCATCTGAACATGCAGTTTGGTATGCGTGTCAGATGCTTTTCGAACCGGTCTGACTTTGCCCTGTACGAATTGTACCACAGTTTTTCAGAATTGTCATCCTTAATTTGCGGTTGTTGAATGCAAATATCCCCGGAGACAGTTTTTTACTCTGCCTCCGGGGATGCATCCGCTTTACCACCCGGTAGTCACCACAACCTCACCGATGCCGCATTCCACATGGAACTCCGCTCCCGCGCCGCGGTCGTAGTCGAGAGAGACATTATTTCCAAGCCCCTCGTATACTTTATCATTCAGGATCACGCTGCCGATTCCGCAGGTGATATGGTAATTGTAGGCGTCCTCGGGCTGGCTGGTTGCTAAGTAGATGCTGCCGATTCCGCATTTCAGGGTGCAGTCTCCGCTGATATCACCGGATATCGTCGCCTCTCCGACACCACAGTCCACGTTCAGCCCCGAGGTATTCAGATAGTTAATCGTCAGGTGTCCGGTTCCAACTGTGATATCCGTCTGCTCTCCGGTTACCATAAGTTGGCTTATCCAGATCTCTCCGACTCCTGTTTCTATCTTTGCGTGGACCGCAGAAAGCTCCTCCGCAAAAAGGCTTCCGGATCCCACTCGAAGTACCAGTTCTTCCGCCGTAAAAGCGCTGTCAACAGGAATCGTGACACAGATAATCGGGCCGTTCGAAAGCCCTTCCCTTCCGATACGCTGCAGCCACTTGCTCCATGACTCTTCGCTTTCCGTCGTATCCTGAATTATCAGAGTTCCGTCCTGCACTTCACAGAGCAGATTCTCCGGAATATAATCCATCACCTCGACCTGAAACGAATCTCCGGGAATAATCGTTACTTCCGCGATCTCAACATCAATCGTAAGGGAAGTAATCGTCTCCCCCAGCTCTTCCTGGCTGAACAGCCGGTATTCTCCGGGGACAGTGCTCTCTTCTCCTTCCAAAAATGTGGCATTTTCTTCCGCAATGCCGGTCTCCCAGGCTGTCGCCGGCATTGCTACATACGTTGTAGCCCAGACTGTTTCCGTCTCATAACGAGGTCCGTAAAAGGTTCCGTTTGCCAGTCCTATCACATAACCGATTCCGGCTACACCCAGACCAACCGCAAGGAATACGGATCCGACAATTAGACAAATTTTATAAAAATGTTTCATGCGTGTACTCCTTTCCCGCGAATCGGCATCCTGCAGACCGCCGCAATTCCTCTTGCAAGCGCCGGAATTACCTTGGTGATAATCGCCGCAGTTGCCGCAAGCAGCAGCATGCCGATTCCGACTGCTGCCATTGCGCATCCAAGCGTGACAATCGCAGTTAACGGATTCGCAATCAGGTTCACAAGTCCTGCCACAAATGCAATCACTCCGCCCCCGATACAGGCAACCGAGCCAACTCCGATTCCAACCACCAATACCACCGCCGATATAATCAGTCCAAGGATGACCCCCAACACTCCAAGCAGGATCGGGAACCAGATCGGAGACGCAACGCACAGAATCACTATCCACAGGGTTCGATTCTTCTTTGAGACGTGAAAGCCTCCATCCGAATCCTCTTCCCGGTTCCGCTGTTCTCTTCGTGCAGCACGCTCCGCCTCATACCTTGCCGCCTGTGCTCTTCTTCGTTCTTCTTCATACCGACGTTCTTCCTCGTAACGGTTCTTCCAGTCTTCTTCCGGTGTCTCTTCATATTCGGAGAACGGACTCTCGTATGAGGTCTGGTTCCCGCTCTGTCCGTCCGCCTGTCCTGTTCTTGCTTCCTGATCAATAATGATATCTTCAGGCCTTTCTCCCGCTTCCTGCTTTTCTTCGGCCTTCGAAGCGGTCCGGCCGGCCCGCTCCGCCACTGCGTAGCGGATCGTCTGCTCATCCGGATCTGCGTATCCTCGCTCTGTGTAGCTTCCCTCGGGACTGTTCGCATTTCCAAATAATCCCTCTTTGATTCCGCCAGCCACCTGCTCCGGTGCTCCAAGCTCCCTGATTACCTGCTCCTCGTTCGAAGCTCCCGCATCTTCAAAATAATCCTCATAATACTGAAGAGCATCCTTCCTGTCATCGGATGAAATATCCATCAGCAGCTCATTCAGTCTTTGCATGTATTCCAGACGATTCATCCTTTTCTTTCCCTCCGTTCCGCTCCAGGCAAGGCACCCGAGCAAGTATCCTGAAATATTCGATTAATTTTGTCCGAATAGGCCTTCCACTCGGCCCTATAAAGCCGAAGCTGCGCCTGGCCCTCGTCCGTTATCTTATAATACCGCCTGTTCCTTCCGTTAAATTCCCGGTCATAGACTTCAAGGCAGCTGTCCTTTTGGAGTCTTCGCAGGACTGGATAAAGCGTCGATTCCGATATCTCAATCGCCTCACGGACATCCTGTGTAATCTTGTAACCGTAGGTTCCTTCCGGTTCTTTCGATACCGCAGCCAGTACAATCGCGTCCAACAGCGCGGCACCTGTATTGAATACCATGCAGCCACTTCCTTTCTGAAACATCCCTTCTTACCTCTCTTTCCATATACGCTCCGAACGCATCTTCGCAGAATCGGATCAGGGGAAGAGAGTTTCGTAATATTATTTTCCCTAACAATATTGTTTTCTTATCAATACTATACAACGTATAATATCATTCTGTCAATATGCTTTGAAGAAAATTCATATCTTCTTAAGAAGTTTTTACGGACAGGTCTTGGAGGCGGGACGCCAGACAGACGAATCCCCTTCCAAACACCGCCTGCCTGAAATGTCGGGTTTGAAAGGGGATTCGTCTGTCCGGACGGTTATTCCTGCCTCTCCTGCGCATTGGCGTTGATAGACAGAGGATGGGGAAACTGCCTGAGTCAGGACTTTGTCTTGTTTTTTTGAATGCGGTATTCGATCGGAAGGAGCCATCCGGTTGGAAGGAATTTTGAGCCAAGATGAAGGATTTTGTTTGGAAGGCCGGGGCAGATGAGTTCTTTGCCGCGGAGCATTCCTTTTACGGCATATTTGGCGCAGGTCTCCGGTGTCAGGCTTCCGAAGGCAAAGATTCCCGTTCGCGTCCTGGTTACACCGGCTTTCTTGTCAAATCCGGTATTGACCGGGCCAGGCAGGAAGGTACTGACAGTGATTTTCTTTCCGGAGCGTTTCAGCTCGTAATTGATGCTTCGGGAGAGTGTGATTACATAAGACTTGCTTGCAGCATAGGCTGCCATTCCTGGACCCGGGAGGAGGCCTGCGAGGCTTGCGGTATTCAGGATTCGCCCCTTTTCCATTGTCTGAACAAAGAGCTTTAACAGCACGTGGGCGGCTTCGGTGTTCAGGCGCAGGGTTGCAAGGTCATCCTTTAACGGAGTGTCCGCAAAGTCTCCCACTTTGCCCATTCCTGCATTGTTGATAAAGACAGTTGGAGCATATGGGACGCAGGTTTGAAAAAAGCGAAGAACGTCGTCCTGCTTTGTCAGGTCGCAGGCACAGGGCTCGACCGATATTCCGTATCTGGGTTCCCATTCTTTTTTCAGCTGCTGCAGCTTTTCTCCGTTCCTTGCAGTCAGGATGAGGGAATAGCCTTTTTCTGCCAGCAATCTGGCGATTGCAAGGCCGATTCCTTCTGATGCACCGGTTACCGCAGCATATTGTACGGTGCTCATATATTCTCCTCCTTCTGCCGCTTCGGCCGCTTTTTTAATCGTAAAACAGAATCGACGGATAATACCGGAACCATATTTTCCCGATGATGGCGTCGCGTTGCACATACGTATGTCTCCAGTATCTCGAGTCCTCAGACTCTTCCCGGTTGTCTCCCAACATAAAATAAGAGTCCTCCGGCACCGTATACGGTCCGTAATCTCCGGTCGGTGTCTCCTTCAGATAGGGTTCCGAAAGCGGCTCGTCCGCCCCGTTCACATAGACCAGCCCGTCCCGTATCTCAATTGTATCGCCCGGAAGACCAATAATACGCTTTGCATAATTTATCGTCTCATTATCCGGATACCGGAACACTACCATATCTCCGCGCTTCGGTTCCGCAAACAGATAGGATACCCGCAGAACCACCACCTTATCTCCCGCTATAATGGTATTCTCCATGGATTCTGTCGGAATCTCCACCCGCATAATTATCATATAGTTAATCACAAATGCAAGTGCGACGGCAAGAAGTACGAGCACAAGCCAGCCGCCTGCTTCTTTTCGGATATTCATATACGCTCCGTTTCCGCGGCTGCTGCCGCATATGATTGAACTCTAAGCTTATATGAACTATCATAACGGCTGGCTGTGCACTTGTCAAGGGAGGACGTTCCCGCTTACCGATTCACAGCTTCCACGAATCGGAGGAATGCCTCCTGACCGGCCGCATCCCGCTTATACACGCCCGCGTGTTCCAATACGGTTGCAAATACAATGCCGATCTCTTTCTTTAAGATATCGTCAATATTGTCCTTATCCACCTTATCATACTTCGAAAGGAATTCCTCTGCCCAGTCCGCATGCTTGGCAATGCTCTCGTCTGCGCGCAGGTCTTTGCCGGTCACGATTGCATCCGCAAGGGTCTCCATCTCCGCCGCAAGTCTTGCAGGAAGTACTGCAAGGCCCATAACCTCAATTAAGCCGATGTTCTCCTTCTTGATGTGGTGCAGCTCCTGGTGAGGATGGTATACGCCGAGCGGGTGCTCCTCGGTGGTCACGTTATTGCGAAGGACCAGATCGAGCTCGTAGTTCCCGCCGTTCTTTCTGGCAATCGGCGTGATTGTGTTATGCGGCTCCGGATTCGCGTCGGTCTCGCCATTCTTCAGGAGTCTTCCGTCTTCCGCAGAGAATGCGTATACGAATGCCGCCTCATCGGTGTAGCCGCGCCATGTGCCAAGGATCTTATCCGCAAGCTCGATGATGCGCTCCGTATCAGGCGCGCTCAGCCGGATTACGGACATCGGCCATTTTACGATTCCGGCCTTCACATCCTCGTAGCCTGCGAAGGTGATCTCCTTCTCCACCGGCGCTTTCGCCATTGCGAACGTGTAATGTCCGCCCTGGAAATGGTCGTGAGTCAGAATCGAACCGCCCACAATCGGAAGATCCGCGTTGGATCCTACAAAATAGTGAGGGAACTGCTTAACAAAGTCGAACAGCTTACCGAATGCTGCCCTGTCAATCTTCATCGGAGTATGCTCTCCGTTGAATACGATGCAGTGCTCGTTGTAATAGACATACGGAGAATACTGGAATCCCCAGTCTGAATTATTGATACGGACCGGAATGATTCTGTGGTTCTGTCTTGCCGGGTGGTTCAGCCGTCCCGCATACCCTTCGTTCTCCTTGCAGAGCAGGCACTTCGGGTAACCGCTCTGCTTCATCAGCTTCGCGGCCGCGATCGCCTTCGGATCCTTCTCGGGCTTGGAAAGGTTGATTGTAATATCAATCTCTCCGTAAGGAGTGTTAACCATCCACTTCTTGTCGCGGCAGACGCGGTAGCGGCGGATGTAGTCCGAATCCTGGCTCAGCTTGTAAAAATAGTCCGTCGCCTTTACCGGAGATTCCTCATACCGCTTCTTAAATTCCGCGATTACTTCGCTTGGTCTGGGAGTCAGAAGCCCCATAATCTTTGTATCGAACAGGTCGCGGTACGCCACCGTGTTCTCCTTCATAAGACCGGCCTCATACGCGTAATTCAGGAGTCCTGAAAGAATCTCGGGAAGCTCGGCCGCGGGTACGCTCGCCGGTTCCTCATATTCCTCCAGTCCAAATAATTCCAGCATTCTGTTCGTGGTATATACCTTATCTTCCGGTTTGATTAACCCCGTGTCAAGTCCGTATGCCACGAGCTGACTGATATATGTATGAATCATAAGCGGCCTCCTTACAGAACGACCGGACCGTTGCCAATCTCTACTACATAGAAATCGGCCGCATAGCCAATCTTATTCTTATAAGTCTCACCGACATTCCGAATGAAAGCGTCAATCTTGTCTTCCTTCACGATGCTGACCGTGCAGCCGCCAAAGCCCGCTCCGGTCATTCTGGAACCGATGACACCCTCCTGCTCCCAGGAAGTCTCAACCAGCGTATCCAGCTCAATACCGGTAACCTCGTAATCATCACGAAGGGATACATGGGAGGCGTTCATCAGCTCACCAAAAAGCTTTAAGTCGCCCGCCTTCAGCGCCTCTACCGCGCGAACCGTTCTTCTGTTCTCGTATACCGCATGCTTTGCTCTTCTCTCCTTCACCGGATCGGCAATCACAGCGCGGTTCGCCTCGAATTCCTCCTCGGTCAGCTCGCCGAGCGCCCTGATATTCAGTACGGTCTGTAAGGATGCCAGTGCGGACTCGCACTCGCTTCTGCGCTCATTATATTTGGAATCGCCAAGGCCTCTCTTCTTGTTGCTGCACGCGATTACAATCTTGCAGTCTCCCAGGTCGATCGGAGCGTACTCATACTCCAGAGTCGCCGTATCCAGGAAGATCGCATGATTCTTCCTGCCCATTGCGATTGCGAACTGATCCATAATACCGCAGTTCACGCCGATGAACTTGTTCTCTGCCTCCTGGCAAAGCTTCGAGATCTCGATAAAGTTTAACTCAAGCCCGTACAGTGTCTTTACAATGAACGCGGTCAGAACTTCAATCGACGCGGAGGAAGAAAGTCCCGAAGAATTCGGAATATTGCCGCTGTATACAAAATCCATGCCGCCCTCTACCGCGTAACCATGCTTTCTTAATACATCGATCACGCCCTTCGGATAATTCGACCAGTTATCCTTTTTATCATACACGAGAGCTGCAGCATCCACTTCAATCACGCCAAGCTTTTCAAAATTCATCGAATAAAAACGAAGCACCCCGTCCTCATTCCTTCTTGCCGCCGCATAGGTCCCAATCGTGAGCGCACAGGGAAATACATGTCCTCCGTTATAATCCGTATGCTCTCCAATCAGATTCACGCGCCCCGGAGCGAAGAATACGTCCGGCTCTGCGCCGCCGTACAGCTCCATAAATTTCTTCTTCACTGCGTCCTTCATCCTTGACCTCCTGAAATTCTTTTCTTTTTTTATCTGTTCTAAATATTCTGTTTAAAAACAAAATCTTTGTTCATATGGTTATTATACTTGCCGTGCCGGGTGATGTAAAGTGTTATTTTAGACGGCAAGTAAAGATTTTATATTTGCGCACTCCATTTCTTCCAAAGATTCTCACCTTTTGCAACGTATATCGTTGCCTCATCCCGGATTCGTTCCTGATCCGAGTTGTAATCATCATATATTCCTACGGTTGGCATACCGGTCTGCACGGCGGTATGAATCGCGACATAGGAATCCTCAAAGACCCAGGTTTCCTCCAGGGGGGTTCCAAGATATCTTAATGCATTAAGATAAAGCTCCGGATCATCCTTCCCCTTACCGATTTCACTGCACGAGAATAATTGTGAAAAATATTTTTCCAATCCACAATGCGCTAACGCAATCCGAATGAGTTTGGGATCGGTAGCCGACGCAATACACATCTTGACGCCATTCTCATAGCAGTAATCAAGAACCTCTCTCACGCCCTCCTTCTGCTTTACTTTTGACGCATAAAACTCCTCGAACACCTGTGTCGTTACTCTTGTCAGTTCTTCTGCGCTCTTCCCAATTTCACAGCGCTCGTGCAGCAGCTCCATTGCCTGATACAGAGGCAACGTCCGAATCATCTTTTCCGTCTGCGGATCCGGCCGAAAACAGGCACCGCTTCTATATCGTGTTCCAAACTCTTCCCAAAGAATATCCCACAGCATAAGGGAATCAACTAAGGTTCCATCCATATCGAAAATCGCACCTTTGATCTTCATTGTCTGCTCCTTTCACCAGGAAGGGAATCCCACCCTTCCATTCCGTCCATTCTTTCCGAGCATTCTTTCCGTTCGGAATTCTTTCTTTGCTGTTACAGCAGGATCAATCCCTTTGCCTGCGCTTCCTTCACCACATCCTCCGGCCAGATCGAGGACTGCACCTCACCGATATGAGCCTTTCGTAAGAAGAACATACAGATTCGGGACTGACCGATACCGCCGCCTACCGTATACGGAAGCTCTTTTTGAATCAGAGCCTTCTGGAACGGTAATTCAGAGCGCTCCATGCATCCGGCAATCGCAAGCTGCTTCACCAGGGAATCCTCGTCAACGCGGATACCCATGGAGGACAGTTCAAGCGCGATATCCAGGACCGGATAATACACAATAATATCCCCGTTCAGATTCCAGTCATCATAGTCCGGAGCTCTGCCGTCGTGACGCTCACCGGAGGCAAGCGCTCCGCCGATCTGCATGATAAATACTGCGCCCTTGAGCTTTGCAATCTTATACTCTCTCTCCTTCGGCGTAGCATTTGGATACATATTCTCAAGCTCCTGCGTGGTAACAAAGGAAATCTGCTCCGGCAGAATCTCATGAATATATTCGTATTTGTCCGCAATGTAATGCTCGGTGTCCTTTAACGCCTGGTATACGCTCCGGACAACCGACTTTAAGGTCTCCTCGTTGCGCTCATCCTTTAAGATGATCTTCTCCCAGTCCCACTGATCCACGAAGATCGAGTGAATATTATCGGTGTCCTCATCCCTGCGGATTGCGTTCATGTCGGTGTAGAGACCCTCTCCATATGCGAAGCCGTACTGCTTTAACGCCATGCGCTTCCACTTCGCAAGGGAATGTACGATCTCGACTTCTGCCTCGTTCTGCTCCTTGATTCCGAACTTCACCGGGCGCTCAACGCCGTTCAGATTATCGTTCAGACCGCTCTCCGGACGAACGAATAACGGCGCGGATACACGCGTCAGATTCAGCTGTCTTGCAAGCTGACGCTCAAAATGGTCCTTGACCTGCTTAATCGCCCCCTGTGTCTGTTTGATGGAAAGCTCGGAATGATAGCTTTCCGGAATTACCAAATGCTCCATAATTTCTATTTCCTTTCGTTTTAATTCGTTTCCTGTCAGTAAAAGAACGTTAACCGAATTCCCTGACTGTAATCTCCAAAACCGTCCCCGAACAGGTTAATTCCTCCCGGGTGTGCGGCGTCCTCTTTGATTCCGATTCTTACGGATATATAATCCTGATCGGAAAGACCGTATTCCTGTATCTTTCTTGTATTCACGCGTTCCTCGTCGATCCAGGTTCCATCCGACTCGAATCTCCAGGTCTTCAGCTCCCCGTACTGCGTATTCTTATCCGGCCACCAGGCGGGATTCAGCATTCCCCTCCGGCCGCCGTAATCCGACGGACAGGTCCAGGTCCCTGCCTCTATCCCATTCACCCAAAGCGTGATATCGGACGGGTACGCCATATTATATTCATGATCTTCGGAACATATCTCCAAAGATATCTCCATCCGCTTTTCCTGTACCTTCTTCAAAAGGCTGTTAGGAAACCGGTATTCTATGTATCCCTTTCCGAACCAAAGAAGCTGTGCTTCCGAACGGTTCGGCTCGTAAAAGCACCGCGGCTCATCTTCCTGCCCGATAGGACCTTTCTCCCCGACAATTCCGCAGGTGGGCTCCACCAGACAGTCCACATAGCTTCCAATCGGCATATTAATAATCTCCATCCGCTCCGCCGCCCGATGCGAGCTGGTGAGCTCAAGCTTCAGCGTATCAAGAGCCTTCTCGCATACCTTCATGGAACCGCGTACCCCCGGCTGCAGAGAGGTCGTAATCAGCCCGGCCTCTTCTAAGACCTTTACATGCGCTGCAGCCGAAGAAGCCGGAAGGCTTAACGTCTCCGCAATCTCATTAATATTCCTTTCCCCTCTGCACAAAAGCCTCAGAATCTCGATTCTGGCCTCCGCGGAAAATGCTCTGCCGTACAGCACCAGCTTTTGGACATCATCCAGATTCATATGGATCTCCTGCTTCATTCCAACAACCCCTTCTCTCCGATTCTACTCCTGTCTTACAAACCGAATTCTCTTTCGATCCGCGTCCATCTCACAGTAAGCTCCCATCGGAAGAGTTCCCGTCGGATAACAATGACCGCAGGAAAGTCCCGCAATTACCGGAACACCGCAGTTTGTAAACCGTTCCCGGATCAGATCCATCATCGTATATTCCTTCTCGCCCGCGTAGCTCCAATCCGAAAAATCCCCAATCAGAACCCCTGCGACCTTATCCATAATCCCGGTGTAGAACAGCTGATCGAACATCCGGTTCGCTCTCGGAAGACTCTCGCCGATGTCTTCAATAAAAAGAATCTTTCCGGCGACATCCGGCGCATAGAACGTACCGAGCAGATTAACCAAAAGTGCAAGATTGCCTCCGATCAGCTCCCCGGACGCCTTTCCGCCGGTCAGCGTTACCAGCGCCGCATCATCATAATTATGGTATTCGTATTCCTCATCCATATTCAGAACGCCTTCAAAGCACTCCCTGGTATAGGCATCATAATGCTCCAGCATATTCGAGGACACCATCGGTCCATGATAGGTTACAAGCCCGCACAGAGAATAAAACGCCATGCTCAGATTCGTAATATCGCTGTATCCGACAAAGATCTTCGGATTCCGGCGAATCACATCATAATTTAGCTTATCCATCAGTCTGCCGCTTCCGTAGCCGCCGCGGATGCAAAATATCGCCTTTACCTGCGGATCCGCGAACATCCGATTCACGTCCGCCGCACGCACCTCATCCGGTCCTGCAAGGTATTCGTGCAGATTCTGCTTCAGTCCCTCGCCCGCCTTTACGCGGTATCCCATGGATTCCAGCAGCGCAATGCACCGATCCACGCGTTCCGGAGCAACCGGAGACGACGGCGCGATAAGACCAATCGTATCACCGGGACATAGTTTATCCGGGAAAATTGCCATTCCAAGCCTCCATTCCGATTCGCGGCCGCACCGCCGACGAACTCCAATCAGTCGTATAATTCCCCATCAAATACGGTAACAGCCGGACCTGTCATATACACAAGATTGGCCTCTCTGTCATAACGGATCCTCAAATCTCCGCCCAGCATATGTACGGTCACCTCATCCTCGGTATAGCCATTGCGGATGCATGCCATAACCGACGCACAGGCACCGGTTCCGCACGCATGTGTCTCATCCGAACCGCGCTCCCAGACGCGCATATTCACACTGTTTCTGTCAAGTACCTGGACGAATTCCGTATTGACTCTCTCCGGAAAGAGCGGATGATGCTCGAACGCCGGTCCGTATGTATTAATATCGAAGGAAGCCGTATCCTCTACGAACACAACCGTATGCGGATTGCCCATAGATACCGCGGTCATCTTAAATTCTGCCCCTGCGGCAGTCACCGGCTGGTCGATCACCTCAGTTAGCTCGGAAATGACCGGAATCTTCTTCGGCTCGAAGATCGGCGCACCCATGTTTACCGTTACTTCATAGACTTTGCCGTCTCTTACGGCCAGATTAAGATACTTAATTCCGCCGAGCGTCTCCACGCTAATCTGCTTCTTTGCGGTCATTCCCTTGTCATAGACATATTTTCCGACACAGCGGATCGCGTTGCCGCACATCTCGCCCTCGGAACCGTCTACGTTGAACATCCTCATGCGGAAATCGCAGCTGTCGGACGGGCAGATCAGGATCAATCCATCCGAGCCGATTCCAAATCGTCTGTCGCTTACTCTTCTTGCAAGCGCGTTCGGGTCTTCCACCTTTTCTGTAAAACAGCTGACGTACACATAATCATTGCCGCAGCCCTGCATCTTTGTAAATCTCATAGTGCTCTCCTTTGCTGTCTTTCTATTCTTTTGTCAATGTTATATCGTTTTTATTCCTTTTTGTCAATACGGTATTTGCCTCAGGAGTACGTCCTCTGCGTCACCGTCCGCAAGCCGCACCGATACTCCGAACGCGCCATACGCCCACAGACCGTGGAATGCCGCGTTCGGATGGCTTTTATTGATATCTCCCATGTCTTTTATACTACCACCAAAATTTCGGTTCCGCAACAAAAATCATGCATTCCTGCATCCCTGTTCTGCGCGATCCTCTCCCCATCTATTTTTGGTATTCCGTATATCCGTCCCTTAATTTCTTAATCGCTTTTTTCTCGATTCTCGACACATAGCTTCTGCTGATCCCAAGTTTTCCCGCGAGCTCCCGCTGTGTAACCTCCCGCCCCGAGCTTCCCGCGAGGCCGTAGCGCAGACGGATGATCTCACGTTCTCTGTCGTTCAGCACTGACCCTATCAGCCGATATAAAATGACCACATTCTCCTGATATTCCATTTCCGATACGATATCAATATCGGGGGCCTCTATAATATCAAGAAAGCTGATCTCATTCCCCTCCTTGTCGGAACCGATGGACTCATACAGATAGACCTCTCTTGCCTGCTTTCTTCCGCTTCGCAGCATCATCAGGAGCTCGTTGTCAATACAGCGCGACGCGTACGTAGCAAGCCTGCTCCCCTTGCTTTCATCAAAGGTATCTATCGCTTTAATCAGCCCGATTGTTCCAATTGAAATCAAATCGTCGCTGTCACGTTCACCGGTATTGTATTTCTTGACAATATGTGCCACCAGCCGAAGATTGTGCTCAATCAGAAGTTCTCTCGCACGCTTGTCGCCGGCTCTCCATTCGTCCAGAAGGTCTGCTTCTTCCTTGGTGCTCAGTGGCTTCGGAAATGATTTCACTGGGGAAGCACCTCTTAAAACCGGGTTTCCTTTTAATCTATGCGGAAGGAAGGTTGTTCGTGCTTTTCCGAATTATTTTGTGATAAAACAAAATGATTCGCCTCTCTTCTATTCCGGGCCGTTTGTCCGAATCAGATCTCCGATCTCAGCCGTCTCCCCCAGATCCACATAAAATCTCTGCTTGGGATGCGGGCAGCTCTCCATCGGTATTCCCTCTTCATCGTACATTGCGCCGACCGTAACAATATGGTTGCTTCCGTCCGGCTTGATAATCTCGACCCGATCGCCGACCGAGAACTTATTTCGCTGCTCCAACAGCGCAAGTCCGTCCTCCCTCTTTTCCAGAACGGTTCCGAAATAGACATATTCTTTTATATACGTGTTATCCGTGTAGATCTGCGAATCCGTTCCCGGCTTTCCGAAGAAGAAACCGGTACAGAACTGACGATTCGTACATTGTACAATCTCCTCGCGGTAGGAGTCAAGATTCTGCCGATACAGCTCCTCCGACTCGAAATAATCATCGATCGCCCGGCGGTATGCTCTTGCGACAACCGCGACATACAGTGCGGTCTTCATGCGTCCTTCCACCTTAAAGCTGTTGATTCCGGCCTGAACCAGCTCCGGAATGTGATCAATCATGCACAGATCCTTGGAGTTAAAGATATAGGTTCCTCTGTCATTTTCAAATACCGGAAGGTATTCCCCCGGACGTTTCTCCTCCATCAGGTAATATTTCCAGCGGCACGGATGCGTACACGCGCCGAGATTCGCGTCTCTTCCTGTCAGGTAATTGCTGAGCAGGCAGCGCCCCGAGTAGGAGATGCACATTGCGCCGTGAATAAAGGTCTCAATCTCCAGATCATCCGGAATATTGGCACGGATCTCCGCAATTTCCTCCAGGGACAGCTCTCTTGCGGATACTACGCGCTTTGCTCCGAGACGGTGCCAGAAACGATAGGTTCCGTAATTGACATTATTCGCCTGGGTACTGATATGAAGCTCGATCGTCTCCGGAACGGTCTCCTTTGCGATCTCGAACACGCCGGGATCCGAGATAATCAGCGCGTCCGGGCCGATCTGTGCCAGCTCCGCAAAATACTCGCGGATTCCTTTCAAATCTTTGTTATGCGCTGTGATATTGGCGGTCACATAGACTCTGACAGCATGCTCATGGGCATACCGAATTCCCTCCGCCATATCCTCCTTTGAAAAATTCTTGGCCTGTGCGCGAAGTCCGTACAGTTCTCCGCCAATGTATACCGCATCCGCTCCGTAGCGTACTGCGGTCTTTAATACTTCCAGATTGCTTGCCGGCATTAAAAGCTCCGGTTTCTTCTGACTCATGCTTCTCCTCCTGTTATCGCCTCCGGCTGAGCGCGATCCCGTCTCCCTCTTTTAAAAGAACGGTATCAAGCGCAGCGCAGTGTGTAATCTCATATAAATATTCCCGCATTCTCATGTGAATCGTCCGGTCGCGCCTCGGAATACTGAATTTGGAATCTGCGACGCTCCCCTCCTGCAGGATATTGTCCGTTACCAGAATCGAATCCGGCCTCATCAGTTCCAATATCTCCGGAAGATAACTCATGTACTGTGCCTTTGCAGCATCCAGAAATATCAGATCAAATGCATCCTCCTTTCCGGAAGCGTTCCACTCGTAAATGTCATCCAGCCATCCATCCGGCTGATCGTTCTGCATCGGATAGCCCCTAAAAGGCTCCTGCGCTTCAGCCGTTCCCGGCTTCCCGCCCGGATAATAGATTCCGATACTGCTCTCCGGCTCTTTCCCGTTCAGTGCGCGAAGTACCTGCAGGGCATCCCCTGTAAGCATCCTAATCCGATTCGCATGCGGTGACGATGCCAGATTGACCTTCGCTTTCACAATCCGCATCGGAACCTTCTCGACCGTTAATAGTTCCGCGTTCTCCGGCATGTATTCCGCAATAAAGTTCCCGGAGAATCCAACGGCAGTTCCAAGCTCAAGTATCCTCTCCGGCCTTTTCATCCGAAGCAGGAACCGAAGGAACTCCTGCGTCTGCCTGCGGATGATCGGGACATATTCTGCAAGAGCCTCCGCTTCCATTCTGCGCAGCCGCTCCGGCAGACTGCCTGAAAGGGACCGCAGATACCCCTCCATTCTGTTCTCTGCTTCCATATGTTGTCTCCATTTCTTCCGGAATCCTCTCCGTCCCCTCGGACGAAAAAACGTCTTCCGGCCTTTCCGACGCCCGCAGGCAGCGGAAATGGCCGAAAGACGCGTCTCTGTTCCGGTGATTCCTGATTCTTTATTCTGAAGCGTTATCCGACCCGGAAGTCTCCTTCCCCGCTTCCTCCTGAGTCGCTTTCGTCGTCTCCGCTGCCGAAGTCTCCTCCTCCACCGGCTCGATCGAAAGAGTTGCGTCGGAAATTGTATCCAGAATCTCCTCATAGGTCATCGCATCACTCAATACAAAGGTTCCCGGCATAATATTCGTTCCGAGCAGCTTTGCTTTCATATAAAATGCGTTCTTATCGTTGATAAGCTTGTTGCGCTCGAGCTTCTCCGCCACGCTCATGGTGGACTCGCCTTTCAGAATCTTAACCTCAACCTGACGCCCCGGCGCCTCGGACATCGTGTTCGCACCGAATACATCATACGTAAAGGTATACGCATACTGTCCCGCCTTTATCAGCAATATGGCTACAACCCCGTAAAAGATGAGGTTTAAGACCAGTCTGATGAAGGTTGACAGGACATTCAATACTGCCTTGGATGTTGCTGACTGCTTTGCCATCTGATTACCCTCTTTCCAATTGGGATCCACAGCTAATCCAGAAAACTGACATCCAGATCAGCTGCCTCCACAACCGCGTAATTAATCTGTCTGACCATCTGACAGAGACTGCGCTCGCTGCGCAGAAAGTCTGCAATGGTTCGATTATTCAGTATCGTTCCGAGCTCTTCCCCCGGCTCCTGGCTTCCCTCCTTCTTATCATCCGGATTCTCACCAGTAAAAGTCATTGCAAAGGACTGCTTTCGGAATACGTTTATTTTATCATAAAGCTCCGGATTCTGCATTACTTTTTTTAACAGAGCATGATAATTCCGGTATTCTTCGCTGGATCGCAGCATTTCAATCATTCCGGCCGCATATTCAGCCACATTCGTAACCTTTTCCATGATGTCAAATTACTCCCTTTATTCCTGCACTTATCAAATGATCGCTTTCCGGATTATACTTCCATGATAATCGGAAGGATCATGGGATTTCTCTTCATCTTCTTCCAGAGATAATCGCTCAGCGAATCCTTGATCTCGTTCTTGATTCGGCCCCAATCGGAAGAATTGCGGCTTAAGCACTTCTCCACTGCCTCATACACAACCTCTCTTGCCTCCTCCATCAGGTTCTCGGACTCCCTGACATAGACAAAGCCCCTTGATACAATATCAGGCCCCGCAAGCAGCTGATTGGAATATTTCTCCAGAGTCAGGACTACGATAATCAGGCCGTTCTCCGAAAGATGCTGTCTGTCGCGAAGAACGATATTGCCGACGTCGCCGACGCCAAGACCATCCACCAGAATTCCCTGCGCCGGAACGCTGTCAACAACCTCTGCCTTCTCATCCGAGATCGAGAGCACATCTCCGGAGGAAAGCAGGAAGATATTCTCCTTCGGAATTCCCATGGTCTGTGCCAGCTGCGCGTGGCAAATCAGGTGACGGTACTCGCCGTGCACCGGAATCGCGTATTTCGGCTTGGTCAGCGCGTACATCAGCTTGATCTCCTCCTGACAAGCATGTCCGGATACGTGAACATCCTGAAAGATGACCTTCGCACCCTGCATGGACAGCTCATTAATCACCTTGGATACCTGCTTTTCATTGCCGGGAATCGGATTCGAGCTGAAGATCACCGTATCTCCCGGCTTAATCGATACCTTTTTGTGAATCGAAGCCGCCATTCTCGAAAGCGCCGCCATGGACTCGCCCTGGCTTCCGGTTGTAATCAGAACGAGCTGCTCGTCCGTATAATTCTTCATATTCTCAATATCAATCAATACATTATCCGGCACCGTGATATATCCAAGCTCTTTTGCCGTGGTCACAATATTGACCATGCTGCGTCCCTCAATGACAACCTTGCGGTTATATTTTACCGCGGAGTTAATAATCTGCTGAACACGATCCACATTGGAAGCAAAGGTTGCGACAATAATCCTGGAATTCGGATTATCCGAGAAGATACTGTCCATGGTCTTCCCGACCGTGCGCTCCGACATCGTGTAGCCCGGGCGTTCTACATTGGTAGAATCGCATAAAAGAGCCAGAACGCCCTTCTTTCCGAGCTCTGCAAATCTCTGAAGATCTATCGTATCGCCATATACCGGCGTATAATCCACTTTAAAGTCTCCGGTCTGAATCACGGTTCCGACCGGTGTAAAGATTGCAAGCGCCGCCGCGTCTGCAATACTGTGGTTCACACGAATGAACTCAATTCGGAAGCATCCAAGGTTCACGGACTGTCCGTACTTGATCACTTTGCGCTTCGTTGTCTTTAATAAATTATGCTCCTTGAGCTTATTCTCAATAATTCCGTTCGTCAGCCTGGTCGAATATACCGGGACATTAATCTCTCTGAGAATATACGGAAGCGATCCGATATGATCCTCATGTCCGTGTGTAATGACGAATCCTTTTACTTTATCAATATTGTCTTTTAAAAATGTTACATCCGGAATGACAAGGTCGATTCCCAGCATATCGTCCTCCGGGAATGCAAGTCCGCAGTCTACGACGATAATGCTGTCACCGTACATATACGCGGTTATATTCATACCGATCTGTTCCAGACCTCCGAGCGGTATAATCTTTAAAGTCTCTTTCTCAGGCTCTTTTCCGACCTCCATCTTTTTATCTTCTTTTGCAATCGGAGCCATATTCTCCTTAATCTCCTTCATAAGCTCCTTATTTGTCATTCTGATTCTACGTTCTCTCAAAAACCGCACCTCTCTCTTTATTCTGCTTTGCTTTGCATTGCTCTGCATGCCTCGCAGCGGCCATAAAGCTTCACTTCGTGATCCTGAACCACAAAACCGGTCTGTTCCAGAATCCTCGTCTCTAATGCTTCCAGCAGATCATCCTGGAATGCGAATACGGCTCCGCAATCCAGGCATATCAGGTGATGATGATGATGTCCATGTACCGGCGCGCTCTCCTTACTGATCTCGTAACGCACGAATCCATCGTCCAGATTCAGCTTATCAACCAGCCCAAGCTCAGAGAACAGCTGAATCGTGCGATATACCGTCGCCAGCCCAATCTCGGGATGACGGATCTTCACAAAATCATAAATCTCTTCCGCGGTCAGATGCATTCCGGGCCTGTCAACCAGAACCTCAAGAATTGCCGCTCTCTGCGTCGTTACCTTCAGTCCGTTCTTTTTCAATAATTCTCTAAACTGTTCCGGGTTTCCAGTCATCTTAATCTCCATTCCTGCCAATAGCCGGCGAATCCAGCTGCAGGCAATCCTTATTCCTGCAATTCCATATCGTCAATCAGTTCCTCAAAAATAGAGGCAATCAACGAAAGCTCCTCGTCATTCTCCACGATCTCGTATATTGCTTCCGGGTCATCTTCCGAAGACACATCCTTCAAAATCAGAGCATCCGCTTCCTCTTCCTCTGTCTCACTCTCTGCCACCAGCAGATAATTCACACCGTTCAGTCTGGTCTGCTCAATCACTTCAAAGCAGACTTCTTCTCCGTCTTCCGTGGTAAAAGTGATAAATTCATCTTTCTTATCCATATACGCATTCCTTTCCAATCGCCCGATTACCGGGCCAGACGGTTCCCGCCTGTTCGGGTCTCCAGATACCAGTACGCCAGTCGCTTCTTACCGGTGCGCATGAAAAAGAAATCCGCACTTTAACAGCCGGACTGCTCCTTTTCCTGGTCTCACCGCATCTTCCCGACATAGCGTTCCGTCTTTCTTCCGTTCCAAGTCACAATCGAAACCGGATTAGTTCTCCTCATTCGCTGCCTCAGGCGCGGAATTCTTCAGGGACAGATAATCCAGATACCCCTGCAGAATAACAACCGCTGCCAGCTTATCTACGACCTCCTGCTTCTTCTTCAGCCCCGTTCCCGCCAAATCAAGGACTCGATGAGCCGAAACCGTCGTAAGCCGTTCGTCCCATAATTCCACCGGAAGTCCCGTTCTTCTTCTCAACATCTCGGCGAATTCCTCCGAACACTTTGCGCGCTCTCCAATCGTATTGTTCATATTCTTCGGATATCCAAGCACAATACGCTCCACCTCATATTCACGAATCAGTTCCTCAATTCTGGCAAGCGTCTGTCTGAGCTTGTTCTCCTGCTTTCTGCGAATTACTTCAATTCCCTGGGCAGTCAAAAGCAGGCTGTCGCTGATGGCAACCCCGACCGTCACGGAACCGTAATCCAGTCCCATAATTCTCATAGCGTGTTCCTTATCCGCAGAACATTGCTTCTTCCGCTCATTCCTCTTTCTTCCCGGCTCTGTCGGAAGGCACAACTTAAACGCGCACGGTACTCCGTCGTGCGCTATTCCAAATTCTGCTGAATGTAATCCCTTAACAATTCTTCGATTATCTCATCACGTTCCACCTTCATAATCAGGCTTCTTGCCCCGCGGTGGCTTGTAATATAGGTCGGATCGCCGGACATCACATATCCGACAATCTGGTTAACCGGATTGTAGCCTTTCTCCGTCAGCGCCTGATATACCGTGGCAATGACTTCTCTAACGACAACCTCCGGTTCCTTTTGTACCCTGAAGTACTGAGTGTTATTGAATTCCTGCATACTCTCACGTCCTTTTTTCATCTGGCACCTGTGCCCCTATTCCTATATATTAATATAAATGGACGAAAATTTCAATCTTTTCTTTCACAAAGTATCATATCTTTCCGCTTCGCTTTCTGTACGATCACGTTAACCAGCTGATTCTCCAGGTTTTCATCCGTCTTTACGGCCATCTTAACGTAACGTTCGTTATGACCGACCGCATAACGCGCTCCATCGATCTCGACGGACTCCTCAATCAGCAAAGTCTGGGGCTTTCCTGTAAAATACTCCTGATACGCTGCTCTCATCCGCTCGTCAAGTGCAAGCAGCTCATCGCTTCGAACCGCCTTCACGGGCTCGGGAACCTGATCGGGCATCCGATCCGCGGCCGTTCCGGCGCGTCTTGAGTATTTGAAGATATGCATCTGCGAAAACGCCGCTTTCTGCAGGAATTCCTTTGTAGCCTCGAATTCCTCCTGCGTCTCCCCGGGGAAGCCTACGATCACGTCCGTTGTAAGGGCCGGATGCTCGAAATGTCTCCGGAGCAGCTCACACCCTGCCAGATACTGCGCGGTATCGTATTTACGGTTCATCCGCTTCAATACGGTATCACAGCCGCTCTGGAGGGACAGGTGAAAATGAGGGCATACTTTTTCTTCTCCTGCAAGAGTCTTGACAAATTCTTCTGTTATTATACGCGGTTCGAGCGATCCAAGGCGGATTCTTTTGATTCCGTCTATCTTACAGAGCCTCAGAATCAGAGGGAGCAATCTCTCCTCTCCCTGATCCAGCCCGTAGGAGGACAGGTGAATTCCGGTCAGTACGATCTCCTGATAACCGGCCGCCGCAAGACGCTCCACCTCGGAAATAACGGATTCCTCACTGCGGCTGCGGATTCGGCCTCTTGCGTATGGAATAATACAGTAGCTGCAGAACTGATTGCAGCCGTCCTGAATCTTGATATACGCCCTGACCTTCTCTGTAACGGAGGCAATCTCAAGATCTTCGTATTCCTTCTCTGTTCCAATATCGGCCAGGCTGTTCTGAAAGGCCTTATCTTCCAGATAATTCTTCACAATCGACACAATCTCTTTCTTCTGATTATTGCCGATAATCAGATCCACCGAGGCATCCGAAAGCAGCGCTTCCCCTGCCGCCTGTACATAACAGCCCGCCGCCGCGACAATCGCATCCGGATTCAGATGCTTTGCTCGGTGCAGCATCTGGCGTGATTTGCGATCCGCAATGTTCGTTACCGTACAGGTATTAATCACATAGATATCCGCCTTTTCCTGGAATTCCACGATCTCGGCTCCCGCCTGCTCAAACAGCTCCTGCATGGCCTGCGTCTCATAAGAATTCACTTTACAGCCAAGCGAAAGAAAGGCGGCTCTTCTTCCGGCCAGGCATAATTCTTCTGACTTATTTTCCCAATTATTATTCATATTCACTATCGTATTCCTATCTTTCCAATGTATCAAAAACGAAATTCGTAGAAACTGCCCATTCTGGCAGGTAATTTTCGCTACATTGCATATTGACTTTTTACCCTTTAAATTGTAGTATAATATCTGTAACGGAGGGATAATATCATATCCCTAACAAAAACACAAAAATGTACAGGAGGGTTTTCACATGAAAACAGTTAAGATTTCTTTAAATTCTATCGATAAGGTTAAGTCCTTCGTTAACGATGTTACCAAGTTTGATTCCGACTTCGATCTGGTATCCGGCAGATACGTAATCGACGCTAAGTCCATTATGGGTATCTTCAGCCTTGACTTATCCAAGCCGATCGACCTTAACATCCACAGCGAGGACAGCGTTGATAAGATCGTTGAGGTATTAAAGCCTTACATCGTTGAGTAATCTCATCGTTCTCTATGATTGTTACTTATGGAGGATACCGGAAGGTGTCCTCTTTTTTTGTTCTCCCTCAAATCAGCCTGTCTTCGCATACAAGCAGATTCGTGCTTGCAGCACCAAGCTGCCGAGTGAATCGGCATTTTACGCCGCAGAGGGACTTGGACGGCGTCTTTTGGACGCCTTAGTCCCTCTTTTCCCTCCATTACTGCTCAATCGTAATCACTTCTGCGGTCTTAATTGCGGTCTCAATTAATTGCTCCATCTCTTCTCCCAGTTTTTCCTCCGACCGTTCGATAATCGAAAGAATCGGCTTGGTAACCGGATGCTTTGCAACGAAGATGGTGCAGCAGTCCTCGAACGGAAGAATGGACGTCTCATAGGTATTAATCTTCTGCGCAATCGTTACGATCTCCTGCTTATCAAAGGTGATGACCGGACGAATTACCGGCATCTCGCAGACCGCGTTGGTCGAGTACAGGCTGTGGAGCGTCTGGCTCGCAACCTGGCCGATGCTCTCACCTGTAACCAGAGCCATGCATCCATCCTTCTTTGCAAATGCCTCCGCAATCCGCATCATGTAGCGGCGCATGATAATGGTAAGCTGCTCATGCGGGCATTTCTCATAGATAAAGAGCTGCGGATCGGTGAAATTCACCACGTACAGCTTCATCGGGCCGGTGTACGCTGAAATAATCTTTGCGAGGTCCACCACCTTCTGCTTTGCTCTCTCGCTCGTATAGGGCGGCGCGTGGAAATAGACCGCCTCGACCGTTACACCTCTTTTTGCCGCAAGATATCCTGCAACCGGGCTGTCGATTCCGCCGGATAACAGAAGCATCGCCTTTCCGCCCGTTCCGACCGGCATTCCTCCGGGGCCCGGAAGGATCTCGGAATATACATAGGCCTTATTGCGGATCTCAACGGTAATTCTCTCCTGCGGATTCCTTACATCCACCTTCATATTCGAAAAACGGTTCAGCAGATACTCGCCCATTCCCGCGCAGATCTCGGGTGACTCCACCGGATACTGCTTGTCCGCTCTCTTTGCCTCAACCTTAAAGGTGAATTCTCTCGTTCCGTATACGGCTTCCACGTAATCGCCGACCTTAACCTTGACATTCTCCCAGTCTCTGTCATCAATCACACATACCGGGCAAATTGCGGACACGCCGAACACTCTCTGCAGGGCCGCAACCGCCTCCTCGTAGTCGTATCCGTCCGGGCACTCCACAAAGATTCTTCCCTGCTCCCTGGATACCGTAAACCCGCCGAGTCTGTCCAGATTGAACTGGATCTGGTCGCGCAGCGCATTCTCAAATACCCAGCGGTTCTTTCCCTTTAAACCGATCTCTGCGTATTTAATTAAAAAAGCTTTGTACAGCATACTAATCTCCTATTCCACATCCCGCGAATCAGGCCGCAGGCACAAATTATTTTCTTCGATATCGCCTTAACATCGGCACAAGCGCTTTCACCTGTTCTGCCGCATAATCCACTTCCTCATCCGTCGTATACACGGAAAAGCTGAAGCGAATGGCGGAGTCGAGCATCGCCTGCTCCACTCCGATTGCCTGAAGCGTTCCGCTTAAAGCCGGATGGTTGGACGAACAGGCGGAACCGGACGATACATACACACCCTTCTCCTCCAGGGCGTGCAGCAGAACCTCGCTGCGAACGCCTTCGAAACCGATATTTACGATGTGCGGCGCTGTCTTTCTGATATCGCCGTCCGCAGGCAGACCGTTCACGTGAACGCCCGGAAGCTCGGACAGACCTTTTAGCAGACGCGCCTTTAATTCGTACATATGGTTCACTTTTTCTTCGTGATCCGTATAATATACCCGAACCGCCTCGGCCAGTCCCGCAATCGCGGGGACATTCTCGGTTCCGGAGCGCATTCCCTTCTGCTGGCCGCCTCCGTACAGAATCGGCTTTATCTTTACCTTGTCCCTCACATAGAGAAAGCCGCTTCCCTTTGGTCCGTGAAGCTTATGTCCGCTGACGGAAAGCAGGTCGATTCCCTCTCGCTTCGGACATATTGTGTATTTCCCGTAGGACTGAATCGCGTCAACGTGAAAGAGGATCTCCGGATTCTTTGCCTTAACGATTCCGGAAATCGTCTTAATGTCCTGAACCGCTCCAATCTCATTGTTCACATGCATCACGGATACCAGAATCGTATCATCCGTCAGCGCTTCTTCCAGCTCGGCTAAGATGACATGCCCTTCTGCATCCACCGGCAGAAAGGTCACCCGAAAGCCCATCTCCTGCAAAAACAGCACCGGATTCAGGACGGACGCATGTTCAAATCTTGTCGTAATAATATGGTTCCCGGATCGCCTGTTCGCAAGCGCCGCTCCAATCAGTGCCATATTATTGGATTCGGTACCGCCCGAGGTAAAGATAATCTCCTTCGGATCCGCTTTCAGGCTCTTCGCAATCGTCTCCTTCGCATCCTTTATATAATTCTCCGCCTGCATTCCTTTGATATGCAGCGAGGAGGGATTGCCGTAATCCTCCGTCAGAACCTGATTCATAACATCCTTTACTGATGCAAGCGCCCGGGTCGTCGCCGCATTATCCAGATAGCTTTCCATAATTCCTCTCTTCCGCAGCCTGACAGGCTCACGCTCCCGCGCATTCCGCTTCCGGACAGCTTACTCCTGCTCCCGGTTATGCTCAGAACTGCTCTGTTCTTCCTGTAATTCCGTCTCGTATACAATCATTGACAAAACCGCAAGTCCCGCCGTCTCCGTGCGCAGAATCCGCTTTCCAAGCGTAACCGGACGAATTCCGGCTTCCGAGGCCGCTGCAATCTCCGATTCCTCAAAGCCGCCCTCCGGGCCAATGAAGATTCCGGCGCTTCCTCTCTTTGCAAGCTTTGCAAGCGCTTTCTTTGTTCCGAGCATTCCTTCGGCGTTCTCATACGGTATAATCGCGCAGTCGAGCGTCTTCGCAAGCGCAATCGCTTCCTTGAAGGTATGCACCCGCTCCACCGTCGGAATGATTCCGCGTCCCGACTGCTTTGCCGCGCCCTCGGCAATCAGCTGCCAGCGCTCTCTCTTCTTCTGTTCTTTTTTTGCGTCTTCCAGGCGCACGATCGACCGCGCTGTCATCACGGGAACGATACAGGCCGCGCCAAGCTCCACGCATTTTTGAAGAATGAGCTCCATCTTGTCTTTTTTGGGAAGTCCCTGAAATAAATACAGCTTAACCGGAAGCTCTGTACCAGTCTTTGCCGTATCCACGATCTCTGCGAGAATGCTTTTGTCGCATACGTCTTTTATTATACACCGGTAGTCTTTATCTTGTCCATTACAAATTGTAATTTTTTCTCCGGGTCTCATACGAAGCACATTCTTGATGTGATTTACGTCCTCCCCGGTAATCTGAATCTGATTCCCCTGCACAGCATCTTCCGTAACGTAAAAACGCGGCATATGCCCTCCTTTCCGACTGGCCTGATAAAACTGCAGCTGCGGTTCCCTTTTTCGGACCTCGCCCTGCCAGCTCCTTCCTCTGTCAGCTTCCTGTTCTATCAGACATAAAAACAGGGAGGCACAGGCTTACCTTCTGTACACTCCCTGCTGCAATCTATGTTCACTTCGTAGCAACAATCGAAACCCAGTCGCCCATCTCACATACTTCTATCATCGTAAATCCGTTCGTCTGAAGCGCTGCTTCCACCTCTGCGCGCTTGGACTGAATGATACCGGAGCTGATGAAAATTCCGCCTTTCTTCATGTGCTCTCCGACTACAGCCGAGAGCGGAATGATGATGTCAGCCAGAATATTGGCCACGACCATATCATACACACCGATTCCGACCTGTCTGCGGAACTCCTCGCTGTCGATTACATTGCCCGCCGCAAGCGTAACGGTTCCCGGTGTAAGTGTGAAGTCACCTTCCGCCAGCACCGCCTTAATATGATTTACCTCCACATTCTCAAGCGCCGCCTTTACCGCATTCTTGTCAATATCCGTCGCTCCGACGCTTTCTGCGCCAAGCATGGATGCGATAATGGAAAGGATTCCGCTTCCGCAGCCGACATCCAGCACCTTCATTCCGGGCTTGATGTACTTCTTAATTCCCTGAATGCAGAGCTTCGTTGTCTCATGTGCTCCGGTTCCGAACGCAGTCCCCGGATCAAGCTCAACTACCAGATCCTGCTCCCACTCCTTCGGAAGCTCCTCCCAGGTTGGCTTGATTACAATCGTATCATCCACCCGGAACGGCTTAAAGAATGCCTTCCAGTTATTGATCCAGTCCGTATCCTCAGTCTCGGAAAGCTCGATGGTACGGCTTCCAAGGTCTACCAATTCCGCATAATCGTCAAGTCCCTCGTTCACCTTCGCGATCATCTCCTGAACATCGTCATCTTCGGAAATGTAGAAGCTCATTCTTGCGCTTCCGTCATCGGGTGCAAGCTCCGGCAGGATATCAATGAACATCTGCTGCTTCTCTTCCTCGGTAATCGGCACCTTATCCTCGACCTCGATACCGGTAATTCCCATATCCAGAAGCATCGCGCTGATATAATCAACTGCTTCTGTCGTCGTATTAAGCGTTAATTTTCTCCACTTCATCTGGGTCTCCTGTTATCTTTATTTTTCGAACCACTTTTTCTTCTTTTTGTCCTTGTCGGAATCCTCTTCCGGCGCCTTTCCGTTCATCGCGTCATCAAACTTCTGCAGAAGCTCCCTCTGCTCGTTCGTCAGCTTGGTCGGAACCTGTACCACCAGTGTTACATAATGATCGCCACGCACACTCTTATTCCGAAGCGTAGGAACACCCTTGCCTCTTAATCTTACACGGGTATCGGTCTGCGTTCCCGGCTTTACATTATATAACACATCTCCGTCAACGGTGCTGATCCGAACATCGCCGCCGAGTGCCGCCTGTGCAAAGCTGATCGGAGCGGTCGAATAGATATCATACTCCTGTCTCTGGAAGATTGGATGTCTGCTGACTGCAACCTCAACGAGCAGGTCACCTCTCTCGCCTCCGTTCACGCCGGGCTCGCCCTTTGCACGAATGCGGATGCTCTGTCCGTTGTCAATACCGGCAGGAACCGATACCTGAATCTTCTTCTTTCTGCTGATATAACCGGTTCCGTAGCAGTCCGGACACTTATCCTTAATAATCTTACCGGTACCGCCGCAATCCGGACATGCCTGCACATTGCGCACCATACCGAATAACGACTGCTGCGTGAATGTAACCTGGCCGCGGCCGCCGCACTTGGTACAGGTAACCGGGCTGGTTCCTGCCTTTGCACCGCTTCCGTGACACTTCTCACACTCATCCTTCAGATTCAGCTCCAGCTCCTTCTCTGTGCCGAATACGGCCTCTTCAAACGTAATCCTGATTCCCGCACGCACATTCGCCCCCTTCATAGGGCCGTTGTTCGCACGTCTGGTTCGGGATCCCGAACCGAACAGATCGCCGAAAATGTCTCCGAAGATATCTCCCATGTCGCCCATGTTCGAATAATCGAAGCCGCCTCCGCCACCGCCGCCCTGCTCAAATGCGGCATGGCCGAACTGATCATACTGCCTCTTTTTCTCCGGATCACTTAAGATCGCATATGCCTCGGATGCTTCCTTGAACTTCGCCTCCGCCTCTTTATCACCCGGATTCATATCCGGATGATACTTCTTGGCAAGCTGTCTGTATGCTTTCTTTATCTCATCCTCCGAAGCGCTCTTTGAGACGCCGAGCACCTCGTAATAATCGCGTTTATCCGCCATTCCTAAACCCTCCATTCCTGCTGTCCCTGTGCGCTACCGTGCACCGGCACCGCAGAAGCTCTTTCGCGGGGTCAAACAAAAGCCCCTGTATCTTCTTTCGCATTATCTGCAAATAGGCAGTCTCTAAAAGACCGCCTATTTGCTATGCTATGGACGAATCCATAACCACTATACTGAATCATCTGCGATTCGTCAAGAAGATTTTTCTTTTTGACCAACCGTATTCTGTTCGGAATTAAACCTCGCGGTAATCGCCGTCTACGACATCATCATTCGCGCTGTTTGTGTAGCTCTGAGAACCAGCATCCTGTGCACCGGACATATCAGGGCCTGCGCCTGCCGCACCCTGGTTCTGCTCATACAGCTTTGCGAACAGAGCCTGTGCACTTGTCATCAGCTTCTCTTTTGCAGCCTTGATGTCAGCAACCTCGCCGTCGGACATAACCTCGGGATTCGCCTTCTCAACCAGCTCCTTTAAGTGAGCAAGGTCAGCCTCCACATTAGCCTTGTCATCTGCACTCAGCTTATCTCCAACTTCGCCAAGAGCCTTCTCGGTCTGGAATACCATGGAGTCTGCGTCGTTCCTGGTCTCAACAGCTTCCTTACGCTTCTTATCCTGTGCCTCGAACTCAGCAGCTTCCTTAACTGCCTTTTCGATATCATCATCCGACATGTTGGAGCCTGCGGTGATGGTGATGTGCTGCTCTTTGCCTGTTCCCAGATCCTTCGCGGATACGTTAACGATACCGTTCGCATCAATATCGAAGGTAACCTCGATCTGCGGAACACCTCTTCTTGCCGGCGGGATTCCATCCAGACGGAACTGTCCGAGACTCTTGTTGTCTCTCGCGAACTGTCTCTCACCCTGTACGACATTAATATCAACCGCTGTCTGATTATCTGCAGCCGTGGAGAAGATCTGGCTCTTCTTGGTCGGGATTGTTGTATTTCTCTCAATCAGTCTGGTTGCGATACCGCCCATGGTCTCAATGGAAAGAGACAGAGGGGTAACATCCAGAAGAAGGATATCGCCTGCACCTGCATCGCCTGCGAGCTTACCGCCCTGAACGGAAGCACCAATTGCAACACACTCATCCGGGTTCAGAGTCTTGGACGGCTCATGACCGGTTAACTGTCTTACCTTATCCTGTACAGCAAGCATACGGGTCGAACCGCCGACCAGCAGAACCTTGCTTAACTCGGAAGCGCTAAGACCTGCGTCTCTTAATGCATTCTGAACCGGAACTGCCGTTCTCTCAACGAGGTCATGCGTCAGCTCATCGAACTTTGCTCTGGTCAGGTTCATATCGAAATGCTTCGGGCCTTCTGCGGTTGCAGTGATGAAAGGAAGGTTGATGTTCGTAGTTGCTGCGGAGGAGAGCTCCTTCTTCGCCTTCTCAGCTGCTTCCTTTAATCTCTGCAGAGCCATCTTATCAGTCGATAAGTCAACGCCCTCTGCCTTCTTAAACTCATCAATCATATATCTGGTGATTCTCTCATCGAAGTCATCGCCGCCGAGTCTGTTATCACCGGAGGTTGCCAATACTTCGATAACGCCGTCGCCGATCTCGATGATGGATACATCGAACGTACCGCCGCCGAGGTCGTATACCATGATCTTCTGCTCTTTCTCATTATCAAGGCCGTATGCAAGCGCTGCTGCGGTAGGCTCGTTGATAATTCTCTTAACATCAAGGCCTGCGATCTTACCTGCATCCTTGGTTGCCTGTCTCTGTGCATCGTTGAAATATGCGGGTACGGTAATAACCGCTTCCGTAACCTTCTCGCCAAGGTAGTTCTCCGCGTCTGCCTTTAACTTCTGCAGAATCATAGCGGAAATTTCCTGTGGGGAGAACTTCTTGTCATCAATGCTGATTCTGA
>JAGAPO010000010.1 GCA_017623215.1 Lachnospiraceae bacterium
GGTTTGTAAATGGTGTTGTATACGCGGCTGTTGGCATCTTCGGAGCTCTGAGTGCGATCTCGGGGCGCGTATCCGTCGGCCAGCTCTCAAGCTTCCTCACCTATGCGAATCAATATACCAAGCCGTTCAATGAAATCTCCGGAGTTATTACAGAGCTTCAGGCGGCAATCGCGTCGGCAAAGCGTGTCTTTGCGATTATTGACGAGCCGGCAGAACGCAGTGATGCACAATTGCTGGAGGAGGTGGAATGCGACGGATGTGTGACGGCGGAGAACGTGGATTTCTCGTATGTTCCGGAAAAGCCGCTGATTGAGAACTTTAACCTTTCGGTAAAATCGGGACAGAGAATTGCAATCGTGGGACCGACCGGCTGCGGCAAGACAACCCTGATTAATCTGCTGATGCGATTCTACGACGTGACAGGCGGCAGGATCAGCGTAAGCGGCGTCGGAATTCAGGATATGAAGAGAAAGACCCTTCGCGGTATGTATGGAATGGTGCTGCAGGAGACCTGGCTCTTTCACGGAACGGTCCGGGAGAATATATGCTACGGGCGGGAAGATGCCACAGAGGAAGAGATGATAGAGGCTGCAAAAGCAGCTCATGCGCACAGCTTTATTCAGCGTCTGCCCCAGGGCTACGATACCGTAATCTCCGAAGACGGCGGCAACATCTCTCAGGGCCAGAAGCAGCTTTTGTGCATTGCAAGAATCATGCTGACAAGGCCGCCTATGCTGATTCTCGATGAGGCAACGAGCAACATTGATACCCGTACCGAGATTCGAATTCAGCAGGCGTTCAAACGTCTGATGGAGGGAAGAACGAGCTTTATTGTGGCACACCGTCTGTCTACGATTCAGGAATCCGACCGGATTCTGGTTATGAACGCAGGTAAGATCATCGAGCAGGGAACTCATGAGGAGCTGCTTGAGAAGGGCGGGTTCTATGCGAATCTGTATAACAGCCAGTTCGCGGCGGAAGAGTAATTCGTCCTTGACTTTTTTACGGGAATCTGGTATCCTGTTACTCACATAAATGAAGAAACAGGCTGTGATAAGAAGAAGTAGGAACACAGGAATCCAACAGAAAGCTGCCGGGTGATGAGAGGCGCGGGAGTCCGGTTCTGAAATACATCTTTGAGCTTCACACTGAAGAGACTGCGTAATTCGGCGGTTTTGGTAGGATGTGACGGTCCTAAGTCCGAAGAGGACATTTCCAGAGGAATCCGGGAATCGCACCCGTTATCGTGCTAGAGTATCACCACAGATCCGTTAAGACGGCCGTTCGGAATCTGTGCGTACTTGAAGAGGCTGGCTGTGTGAGCAGTCAGTGAATATGAGGTGGTAACGCAAGAATTCTTGCCCTCAGAGTAATAATTTACTCTGGGGGCTTTTTTCATACCTGCTTCTTATGTTTATGAAATACGAATAACGAAAGGAAGCAAACTTATGTTGGAAGTACAGGAGCAGTTAAAAATTATGAAAAAGGGACTGCAGACGCTGATTCAGGAGGAGGAGCTGGCGGAAAAGCTGAAACGTTCCGTTGAGGAGAACCGTCCCTTGACCATCAAGCTTGGACTGGATCCGAGCGCGCCGGACATTCACCTCGGCCATACCGTAGTCCTTCGGAAAATCCGCCAGATGCAGGATATGGGACACCGAGCCGTGATCATTATCGGCGATTTTACCGGCAAGATAGGTGATCCGACCGGCAAATCAAAGACACGAAAGCCATTAAGCGAGGAACAGGTAAAAGAGAACGCGAGAACCTACATGGAGCAGATTTTCAAGGTAATCGACCGGGAGAAGACCGAGGTGCATTACAACAGCGAGTGGCTGGCAGGGCTTACCTTTGAGGAGATTCTGAAGCTTGCGGCGCAGACAACGGTTGCAAGGCTGCTGGAGCGGGATGATTTTCAGAATCGGTTCCGCAGTAGCGAGCCGATAGGGCTTCATGAGTTCTTTTACCCGTTAATGCAGGCATATGATTCGGTCCGGATTCACGCGGATATCGAGCTTGGCGGCACCGATCAGACCTTCAATATTCTGATGGGCCGCACGCTGCAGAAATCGCTGGGACAGGAGGCGCAGATTGCGATGTTCGTTCCGATTCTGGAGGGGCTGGACGGAGTTGAGAAGATGAGCAAGAGCCTTGGCAACTATATTGGGGTAAGCGAGCCGGCCGAGGTATGCTTTAAAAAGGTTATGGAGGTGCCGGACAATCTGATTATCCGCTACTTTGAACTTGCGACCGACGAGCATCCGGACCGAATCGAACAGTGGAAGAAAGAGCTGGAGGCCGGGAGGAATCCGAGAGATATTAAGCTGCTTCTTGCAAGAACCATTACCGGTCTGTATCACTCTGAGGAAGAGACGAGGAAGGCGGAGGAATATTTTGAGCAGGTATTCCGGGACGGAGGAATTCCGGACGAGATGCCGGAGGTTACGGTTGCATCTGACGCACAGACACTGTATGATGCGGCGCCGGCGCTAATCGAGGCAGGTCTGATCCCGTCCGGAAGTGAGCTGCGCCGCCTGATAAAGCAGGGCGGAGTAACGCTGAACGGCGAAAAGATATTGCAGCTTGAGACTGGTATTGAAGAGGGAGCAGTACTTCGGATCGGCAAAAAGAAATTTGTGCGCCTGATAAAAAAATAAGAAAAAGGTAATAGAAAGTTAAGAGAATTTTCAGTGATTTTCCGGTAAGATAATTGACTTTGTTTGATAGAATCGATATCATGGATGATGAATAAAGCATGATATTTTGGATATACCATAACTTACACACGGAGGAAACTAATTATGCAGGAATCGAAATCACCGAAAAAACCGATTATCTTTTATTATCTGATCGCATTTCTGGTTCTGATGCTGCTCAATTCGTTTGTAGTCCCGGCGCTGATGAATCGGGACGTGAGCGAGGTCCCCTACAGTGAATTCATGAAGAAGGTTAATGAGGGGGAGATTGAATATGTGGAAATCTCGGATACGCAGATTGATTTTGCAACCTATGAGAATGCGGAGGGAAAGCGGGAGTATTATTACACCGCAAATACGCAGCAGGAAAACATAGAGGAATGGCTGTATGAGAGGGGCGTTACCTTTACGGAGGAGATTCCGCAGGAGAATTCCCCGTTACTGTCCTTTCTGATCTCCTGGATCTTCCCGATTCTGCTCTTTGTGATCCTCGGTCAGGCCATGACCCGTATGATGAGCAAGAAGATGGGCGGGAATTCAATGAGCTTCGGCAAGAGCAATGCGAAGATATATGTAAAGGCACAGACCGGAAAGACGTTCAAGGATGTGGCCGGTGAGGAAGAGGCGAAGGAGGCCTTACAGGAGATCGTGGACTTTCTTCACAACCCCGGCAAATACGCGGAGATCGGAGCAACCCTTCCCAAGGGCGCACTTCTGGTAGGACCTCCCGGAACCGGTAAGACCTTACTTGCCCAGGCGGTTGCGGGCGAGGCACAGGTGCCGTTCTTCTCAATCTCGGGTTCGGAGTTCGTGGAAATGTTCGTCGGAATGGGCGCGGCGAAGGTTCGCGATCTGTTCAAGCAGGCGACGGAGAAAGCGCCCTGTATCGTATTCATTGATGAGATTGACGCAATCGGTAAGAAGCGTGATACCTCCGGAATGGGCGGCAATGATGAGCGCGAGCAGACCTTAAATCAGCTGCTGACGGAGATGGACGGATTCGACGGCAAGAAGGGCGTTGTTATCCTTGCGGCGACGAACCGTCCGGAGATGTTAGACCCGGCGCTGCTTCGTCCCGGTCGGTTTGACCGCAGAATTCCGGTGGAGCTTCCGGATCTGGCGGGCCGTGAGGAGATTCTTAAGGTTCATTCCAAGAAGGTAAAGCTTCAGGATACGATCAACCTGAATGCGATTGCAAGAGCAACGTCCGGGGCCTCCGGCGCGGAGCTCGCCAATATCGTAAATGAAGCCGCTCTGCGCGCGGTAAGGCAGGGAAGAAGCGCAGTTAGCCAAAGCGATCTGGAGGAGAGCGTTGAGGTCGTTATTGCAGGTTATCAAAGAAAGAACGCGGTGATCTCCACAAAGGAGAAGCAGATTGTGGCTTACCACGAGATCGGTCATGCGCTCGTTGCGGCAAAGCAGACCGAATCAGCACCGGTCCATAAGATTACGATTGTACCCAGAACCTCCGGCGCGCTCGGTTACACCATGCAGGTAGAAGAGGGCGAGAGGAATCTGATGACTAAGGAAGAAGCCTTTAACCGGATTGCAACCCTGACAGGAGGCCGGGCGGCGGAGGAGCTGATATTCGGCACCTTTACCACCGGCGCCTCCAACGATATTGAACAGGCGACCAAGATAGCGAGAGCGATGGTGACGCGATACGGCATGAGCAAAGAATTCGACATGGTCGCATTAGAGACGCTCAATGGCAAATACCTTGGCGGTGACGCGTCGCTTGCCTGCTCGGATACAACCGCGGCAAAGATTGACGAGGAAGTGGTAGAGCTGGTAAAATCCGCGCATGAAAAGGCGCTCGGCATCCTGAGAGAGAATGCCGCGAAGCTGAATGAGCTCGCCCAGTATCTGTATGAGAAGGAGACGATTACCGGGGAAGAATTCATGGAGATTCTGAACCGGGAATAGAACACAAAGGGCGGTAAAGCGGGCAGCCTGATCGGGATGAAAGAGGGAAGGGCGGAGACTTTGCCTCCGCCCTTCCCAAAGAAGAGGATACTTCTGTTGATTTCCAGCTGCATTGCTGACTTGTTCAGCCGTCCTGGACTTGTGCGGTGTTCCTTCCTATTCTGTTCTTAGCGCAATAACGGGATCCTTCTTTGCAGCCTTTTTAGCAGGGAGCAGACCGCCGATGATGGTAATAACAATGCTGATTGCGATCAGTACGGCCGAATATTCCAGCGGGAGCTGTGCGCGAAGGTCGGAAATGCCCGAAAGTCTTTGGATGATGCTGTTGATCGGGAACAACGCCAGCAGCGATACGCCGATACCAAGAAGTCCGGCGCAGCAGCCGATAATAAAGGTTTCGGCGTTGAATACCTGAGATATATTCCGCTTAGAGGCACCGAGGGCACGCAGAATACCGATTTCCTTTGTACGCTCCATAACGGAAATATGGGTAATGATTCCGATCATAATACAGGACACGACAAGGGATATTGCCACGAATGCCACAAGCACATAGGAAATACCGTCAATAATTGTGGTAATCGAAGAGGTCAGCATAGCCACATAATCGGTATAGGTAATCTGTTCCTCCTCGTTTGCTGTTTCATTATAAGCAGCAATACATTCGGCAATGGCATCCTTATTTTCAAAACTGTCGGTATAGATGCTGATGGATGCCGGCGCATTATAACTGACCTTACCGAAAGCTGTCATATTGTCCTCGTAGGTTGCCCCCGCGATATATTCATCATAAACCTTAAGCAATATTTCCTGACGCGGATCATTTGCAAGCCACATGTCCAGCGCCTGCGCCATAGAATTTTCATCGGCCGCCATGCCCTGCGCTCCGGTCGGACTATTACCGCTTTGCTGGGAATAGTACATCATCAACTGATAGAAGGATGCTTTTTCCGAAATGCCCAGTGAGCTCAAATACTCCTTAGCATCGTTTGCCTTAGATGCATCATCGGGGGATTCGAATTTCATACCGGTCAGAACATTGATCTCCTCATCCGCTTCCTGTGCCGTAATAACTGCACTTTCATTGGTATGCGTAATGATATAGTCGGTTAGTTTAGAATTGTATGCCACAGCTGTGGAGATGCTTGCATTATCAGCATCCGCCTTGGGACGGATCACACCCGTGATTTTAAGCTCTACCGCATTTTCAAG
This sequence comes from Lachnospiraceae bacterium, assembly GCA_017623215.1. Classification (GTDB taxonomy): domain Bacteria; phylum Bacillota; class Clostridia; order Lachnospirales; family Lachnospiraceae; genus Caccomorpha. The sequence continues at coordinate 5,835 of JAGAPO010000010.1, forward strand.
CAGCTGTTCCTCGTTCAGCGTAATATCTTCAATATAGGTAAAGGTGCCGTTTTCATTTTCGATGTAGTGATCGCAGGCAGCAACAAGATAGAACGTATGTCCGCAAATGTCCTCATATTCAAAACTGATTTCGTCCGCTTCTTCCCCATTTTCAATCTTCGCGGCTGCTGCTTCGTACTGTCCTTCCGTTATAAGTCCTAATTGATATAAGGTTCCGGCAGAAATTCCGTTATCCTCATTCAGAACAAGGATGACTTCATTGTATTCTTCCGGCCAGGAACCATACAGCACATCATAACTGTCCGTTACAACCTGACTGACCGTGTTCCCCTCAGAACCAACCATGAGCTCTGAAAAATTCTCCGCACCGGTGGAAGAACCGCCGGTAAGCGCTGCGGCACCTTTTAATTTGTTCAGAATACCGACCTGACCGTTGCTGCCGACCATGGGAGAGGTTTCTCCAATCTCGCTGTCACTGTCAATAAGCTTGCCGTCGGCATCATAGGAGTAGACCGAAAAGTTCACATCATAGGTGTAAATAATGCCATTTTCGCCGAGATATTGACGAATTTCACTGTTTTCATCATCCAGATATTGTTTGAATGCTGTCAAATTATTTTCTACGATACTGGATGAAATTTTCTCGCTGTTTTCAATTGCTGTATAGTCCGCATATACACCGGTGCGGTCTGTATCTTCTTCCGGCTTTTCCCCACGGGCCCTGCCGACAATCTCCCCTCTGATTCCCATTACGCTCGAAACATCGATCGCCTCGGAACTGATGGTGATTGGATAGGCGGACATGGTTTGTTTTTGAATATCGGCAATGTAGGCGTTCATACCGGTGGAAAGAGCAAGGATAAGCGCAATGCCGATAATGCCGATGGAGCCTGCAAAGGATGTAAGCAGGGTTCTTCCTTTTTTGGTACGCAGATTGTTAAAGCTGAGGGACAAAGCCGTAAGAAAGGACATGGATATTTTCTTTCTCTTTTCCGGCTTTTTCTCTGCTTCGTTTTCTTTGTACGGATTGGAATCGCTGGTGATTTGACCGTCTTTGAGCCGGACGATTCGGGTGGAATATTGATCGGCAAGCTCCGGGTTGTGCGTAACCATAATAACCAGCTTATCTTTTGCAATTTCCTTTAACAGCTCCATGATCTGCACGCTTGTTTCACTGTCTAACGCACCGGTAGGCTCGTCGGCAAGCAGAATATCCGGATTGTTTATGAGTGCACGGGCGATGGCTACTCGCTGCATCTGACCGCCTGACATCTGATTTGGTTTTTTGTGGATGTGATCGCCAAGACCAACTTTTTTCAGTACGCTAATAGCTCTTTGCCTGCGTTCCTTTTTGGAAACGCCGGCAAGAGTCAGTGCCATTTCCACATTGGCAAGCACTGTCTGATGCGGAATCAGGTTGTAGCTTTGGAATACGAAACCGATAGAATTATTGCGGTAATAATCCCAATCTGCATCCTTATATTTTTTGGTAGATACGCCGTTGATAATCAGATCGCCGCTGCTATAACGGTCAAGCCCGCCGATAATGTTGAGCATAGTGGTCTTACCGGAACCGCTTTGCCCGAGAATGGAAACAAATTCACTCTCCCGGAAGGAAATGCTGACACCTCTTAAGGCATCCTGTTTCAGTTCTCCGGTTATATAAGTTTTTACAATATCTTTTAATTGCAGCATGAAATACACCTCCTATTATTGTCGCTACAGTATAGCACACAAAGATAAACTCACGGACACACGAGGATAAACCGAACGTAAACTCGAACATTTATACCGAAATACCGAAATTTGTTTACCCTGATGTTACTTTGATATGGTATAATGCGTACAGGGCGGAGTCAGAGCAGACGAGCAAGGCCCTGCCCAGCTCGCTTGAGCAGAGCCTTGCTTGCCTGCTCTGAAGGAGCGAAGCGACTCAGGGGAAAGCGCAGCTTTTCCCAGAGTGACTCCGCCCGTCCGTCAAGAGCCAAGCTTGCTTGAGCAGGCCCTTGCAAGTTGCTGCGCAACTTGTGACAGGCGCAAAGAACGCGCCTGAAATCTAAGAAAAAAAAGAGTCAGGAGGCAGTCATATGTTTAGCATTCTTGTTGTTGAGGATAACGCAGATATGCGTGAGCTTTTTTGCACCGTTCTTTCCGATGGCGGATATCGTGCCATTCCGGCCTCAGATGGACTGCACGCTCTGGAAATCATGGATAAAGAATATATTGACCTGATCGTTGCGGATATTATGATGCCGAATATGGACGGATATGGGCTTATTAAGTCCCTGCGTGATGCAAGCTACGATCTGCCGATATTGGTTGTAATAGCGAAGGATCAGTTTTCCGATATGCAGAAGGCATTTCGAATCGGTACGGACGATTATATGATAAAGCCGATCAATGTCAACGAGCTACTTCTGCGGGTGGAGGCTCTGCTGCGCAGGGCAAAGATATCAAGTGAAAAGAAAATCGTAGTCGGTTCCACGATTCTTGATTACGATGCTTTAACGGTCACACGGAACGGCGTGGAAAGCATACTGCCGCAAAAAGAGTTTTATCTGCTTTACAAGCTGTTGGCCTATCCCAACAAGATTTTTACCCGCCAGCAGCTGATGGATGAGATATGGGGCATGTTTTCCGAAACAGATGAGCGCACCGTCAATACGCATATCAATCGTTTGCGTGACCGATTGGAAGGGTGCACGGATTTTGAAATCGTAACAGTTCGGGGACTTGGATATAAGGCGGTGAAGCATGTTGAGTAGAAAACCTCATTCAAAGCTGTGGCTGTATTTTACCGGTGTTGTGTTTGCAACTGTTTTTGTTGTATTTATATGTATTACTCTGTTTTGGATTATATTGTTTGAATTGAATGTGATTGAGCTTAGTCCGAAGGATAGGCATATACCTATCGTTGTTTTGGCATTAGGCAGCCTTTTGTTGGGTACCGTTATTGCATTGTTCGTGGGAAAACTGATTATTCGTCCCATACAGAGTATCAGTAATGCCTTTGACGAGCTTTCCAAAGGAAATTTCAATGTGCGTGTGGCCGAACACGGAAAGGTCATCGAAATTAGAGAAATGGCACAACGGTTTAATGCCATGACTTATGATTTATCGCACATAGAGACCTTGCGGAGCGATTTCGTCGCCAATGTATCCCACGAGTTCAAAACCCCGATCGCATCCATCGAGGGCTATGCTACTTTATTGCAGAACCACAACCTTTCCAGGGAAAAACACGATCATTATGTGGGAAAAATATTGGAAAACTCCCGCAGACTTTCCAATCTGTCCGGCAACATTCTTATGTTGTCCAAACTGGAGAATCAGGAGACGGTCTTAGACCAGTCGGAATATCGGCTGGACGAACAGATCCGCAAGTGTATTCTTATGCTGGAGCATAAATGGTCGCCTAAAAAAATTGAGTTTGATATGGAGCTGCCCAAAATATATTACTACGGCAGTGAATCGCTTTTGGAGCAGGTATGGAATAACATTATCGACAATGCAATCAAGCACTCGCCGATAGGCGGTTACATTCGTATTGCGATTGATATATAGCAGGAAAATATCTGTGTATCTGTTGCGGATGACGGTGACGGAATGACGGAGGAAGTCCAAAAGCATATTTTTGAAAAATTTTATCAGGGGGATTCTTCACGGCAAACTGAGGGGAACGGGTTAGGAATGGCTTTGGTAAAAAGAATCATTGATCTTTGCAAGGGAGCGATAAAGGTCGAAAGCACACCGGGAGCGGGGGCAGCGTTTTATATTACGCTCCCAAGGTTAAAAAGTGAATAGCGTCAGGAGCTGTTGCAAAATCAAAGTACGGAACAAAATATTGAATTCATCCGCATATGCACATGCAAAGTTTTGTGCCGGATGCTTGTTTCGCAACAGCCCACCCTTGTATTAATGTGGTGTTCCTAAAACACAAAAATATAGGATCATTGAAATAATATCAACTGCTAAAAATACTGCTAATATGATACCGATTATTTTCAATATTTTTTTCGCTTTGACCTTGTTTTTATCGGTCATTACTTTTCTGCTGATTTCTTCAACCTTTTCGGTGAAGCCAGATGTCTGCATACCGTTCTTTTCTGTGATTTCCTCTTTCAGCAGATAGTCCATCGAGCAGTCGAACAGTTTGCCAAGCTCGATGAGCGTATCGGTTTCGGGGTAGGCAATATCTGACTCCCACTTGCTAATCGACTGTCGGGATACACCGAGAATAGCGGCAAGCTGCTCTTGTGTATAATTCAATTCTTTTCTTTGTTTTGCTATCTTTTCACCAAGTGTCATGATCTTTGCTCCATTCTGTTTTCTAACGCTGCGTTGCTTTTATTGTAGAACAGTCAGCTAAAATATACCACTAATTCGGCGTTTCTATATGTAAACTTCAGGTTGCATCGAATGGTTTGGAGTAATTATATCATAAAAATGTGACTTTTTCTACTTCTTTAACGCGGAAAAGCGGAAGCAAGGAGAAGTGCTCTCCCTGTTACCGCCGCAGTTATCGATGCAAGTATCATCGCCTTTTTTAAGCAGATGCCGTCTGAACTGTTACGGGGGCAAATCAAAATTAAAAATTAAAAATAATTTGAAAAAAGTGCTTGACAAAATGCACGTCGTTGCATATAATAGTTACAGTGTCAGCGAGAGCATGACATCAAGCTATGGGATCTTAGCTCAGCTGGGAGAGCATCTGCCTTACAAGCAGAGGGTCATAGGTTCGAGCCCTATAGGTCCCATTCTTTTTGCAAAAATATGGCGAAGTAGCTCAGTTGGCGAGAGCACACGGTTCATACCCGTGGTGTCGTGGGTTCAAATCCCTCCTTCGCTACTCAATAAAGAGCCGGGAACAAGTGAAGGTTTCCCGGCTCTTTTCTTTCCTAATGAAAGAAAAGTTCGGAATAAAAGATTAGAGCATGTGGGAGAAGAATGGAGAAAGCTATGTTATATCAGAATTATATTTGGGATTTTGACGGAACATTGTTCAACACGTATCCACATATTGCGTATTCGCTGCTCGAAGCGCTGAAGGAATTCGGAATTCGGGAAGAGACGGAACCGGTGATGCGGGAATTGAAGAAAAATGTCGGAGCAGCGAATCAATATTTTGCAGAGAAGTACGGCCTTAAGACCGCTGAGCTTCGAAGCCGATATGACAAGATTGAGAATGCAGAGCCGGTGTTGCCGGTATGTCCATATCCGGGAGCAAGGGAATGTGTGGAAGCAATAAAGAGCAACGGCGGAAAGCATTTTTTGTATACGCATCGGAACGGTACGGTATATCGCTTTCTGCGGAAGGCGGATTTTGAAAACTATTTTACCAGGAAGATTACGGCGTTAGACGGATTCCCGCCGAAACCGGCTCCGGATGCGATATTACATATATTAGAGACGTACGGATTGGAGACGGATGAGACTGTTATGGTGGGAGATCGGCCGATCGATTTGGATGCCGGAAAGAATGCGGGAATTGCGGGAATCTTATTTGATCCGGAAGGATTCTATCCGGATTATCCGGCCGTTTACCGGGTGCAGAGTATGGAAGAGCTAAAAGCGCTCTGCATGGAGAAAAAGTGAAATATGGGAAAAATTTACGGATGCATTCTGACGATACGAATGTACTGCTCGATGATGGGGAAAGAACTGAGTAAGGAATTAAAAAAGAATGAAATGCTCAACAATGAGGAACATTATCCGGAGAGAACGGATAAGAGCAATCAGACAGGAGGAGAACGATGAGAGTTGGAATCGGCTATGACGTACATCGTCTTGTAAAGGAAAGAAAGCTGATCTTAGGAGGGGTTGAGATTCCGTGGGAGCTCGGACTGCTTGGGCATTCGGACGCAGATGTACTGCTTCATGCGATTATGGACGCGCTGCTTGGAGCAGCGGCACTGGGTGATATCGGAAAGCATTTTCCGGATACGGACGAGCGATATCGCGGGATCTCGAGTATTGAGCTGTTAAAGCATGTAAAGGGGCTGCTGGAGGAGAAGGGATTTATCGTCGGTAATATTGACGCGACGGTGATCGCACAGCGGCCAAAGCTTGCCCCGTATATTCCGCAGATGGCGGCTAATATTGCGCGCACGCTTGGAATAGAAGAGAACCGCGTCAACGTAAAGGCAACGACCGAGGAAGGACTCGGCTTTACCGGTACGGGAGAGGGAATCTCCTCGCAGGCGGTGTGTCTGCTGGAAGAGGTGTATTCTGACAGGACACAGAGCAGACTCGCGGCGGAGTACGATCCGGCAACAGGAGAATATAAGAGCGGGGATCGCTGCGCGGGCTGCGGGGGATGCAGCAGAAAGTAAAAGGGAACGATTTGAATTCAGGAGCGATTCGAATTCAAGAAGAAAAGCAAAAGAAAAGAGAATAGAAGTCGAAAAGCCGGTCTGACGAAGTGATTTCGTAAGGCCGGCTTTTTGCGGAAATTTATGGGAAATATTACGAAACCGTAAAAATATGTAAATTTGGCTTGGCAGATGCAGAATAGGGAGCAAAATTTTACGACAAAAAAATTAAAAATTTTTCTTGACAACATACATGTGGCTATGTATAATTGTATACAATTTTAACACGTTAGAACGGAAAAGCGATGATGTACGGCGGCGAAAGCCGGTCGGCCGGTCAAGTATTTCCGCAGGACGTGCAGGAACGGGACGCGTCAGCGCTGTTATCGCGGATACCGTTATTTATTATAGTACAAACTGTGTTCAGACGCATCAGGATTTACTTATTTTATTAACTACTTAGTAAGCAGCGCAGAAATGAGGTTATTCATGGAAAACCGAAAAGTGTATATTAATCCGCACAATAATCTGTTATCCCTCGAGGAGTATATGTACAAGCTCGTCGATGTCGAGAAGCCGAATGTATTCCGTAATCTGTTCCCGTATGAAGAGGTTCCGAAGATTGCGTTTAACGACCGTGTCGTTCCTCATAATTTTCCGGAGGAGATTTGGATTACGGATACAACCTTCCGTGATGGCCAGCAGTCGAGAGCACCGTATACAACGGAGCAGATCGTGACGATTTTTGATTATCTGCATAAGCTTGGCGGCCCGAACGGTATTGTAAGGCAGAGTGAGTTCTTCCTTTACAGCAAGAAGGATCGGGACGCGGTGTATAAGTGTATGGAGAGGGGATATCAGTTCCCGGAGGTTACATCGTGGATTCGCGCAAGCAAGAAGGATTTCGAGCTTGTCAAGGAGATTGGCCTGAAAGAGACCGGTATTCTGGTAAGCTGCTCGGACTATCACATTTTCTATAAGATGAAGATGACCAGAAAGCAGGCAATGGAGCATTACTTAAGCGTAGTAAGAGAGTGTCTGGAGACGGGCGTTGCTCCGAGATGTCATCTGGAGGATATTACCCGTTCGGATATCTACGGATTCGTTATTCCGTTCTGTTTTGAGCTGATGAAGCTTGGTGCGGAGTACGGAATTCCGGTTAAGATTCGTGCCTGCGATACCATGGGATATGGCGTTAACTTCCCGGGTGCGGTGATTCCGAGATCCGTACAGGGTATCATCTACGGCCTTACGACGCACGCGGGCGTTCCGTCCGAGCTCTTAGAGTGGCACGGTCACAACGATTTCTACAAAGCGGTATCGAACTCGACAACTGCCTGGCTGTATGGCGCGTGCGGCATCAACTGCTCGCTGTTCGGTATCGGAGAGAGAACCGGCAATACGCCTCTGGAGGCAATGGTATTTGAGTATGCGCAGTTAAAGGGCGGACTGGACGGTATGGAGACCACGGTAATCACAGAGCTTGCGGAATATTATACCAAGGAGATTGGATACAAGATTCCGTCCAGAACTCCGTTCGTCGGCAAGAATTTTAATGTGACAAGAGCCGGAATTCATGCGGATGGCCTCTTGAAAAATGAAGAGATTTATAATATATTTGATACAGAGAAGTTTTTGAACCGTCCGGTTCTGGTAGCCGTATCGAATACCTCCGGTCTTGCAGGTATCGCGCACTGGATCAACACGTACTATCGTCTCAAGGGTGATGCGGCGATTGATAAGTCCCATCCGCTGGTTGTGAAGATTAAGGATTGGGTAGACAAGCAGTACGACGAAGGACGTATTACGGTTATTACGGATGAAGAGCTGATCGAGCAGATTGGCCTGCATCAGGAGGAATGCGGTTTTAAGCTTCCGGGATTAGGAGAGAAATAAAGTAACGGTCGGGAACCCGCTCCCGTATCAGGGGAGCCCCGCAGTAATGGAGGACAATTATGAACGCAGAATGGAATGCAAAGATTGAGGCGGCAAAGGAGAAGTTCGGCCGTCTGTTAGAAGAGCAGCTGGTAAGAGTCGAGGAGATGAAGGCGCAGGGCGATTTTATCAACTACAAGGAATTAAAGCCGATTATCATCGGTGTGTGCGGCGGCGACGGGATTGGACCGGCCATCACATCTCAGGCGGAGAGAATCTTAAAGTTCCTCTTAAAGGATGAGATCGCTTCCGGAAAGGTAGAGTTCCGCGACATCGAGGGACTGACCATTGAGAGAAGAGCGGCTGAGGGCAAGGCAATTCCGGATGACGTATTAGAAGAGCTGAAGCAGTGCCACGTGATCCTGAAAGGACCCACCACGACTCCCAGAAAGGGCGATCCGTGGCCGAACGTGGAGAGTGCGAATGTTGCAATGAGAAAAGCACTCGATCTGTTTGCAAATGTAAGACCGGTGCGCATTCCGGAGCAGGGCATCGACTGGACCTTCTACCGTGAGAACACCGAGGGCGCTTATGCGGTAGGAAGCAAGGGCGTTCACGTAACCGAGGATCTTGGCGTGGATTTCACGGTGGTAACCAGCCAGGGAACGGAGAGAATCATCCGCGCGGCATTTGAATTCGCGAAGGCGAATGGAAAGACCCGCGTAACCGCTGTTACCAAGGCGAATATCATCAAGACAACCGACGGTAAGTTCCTGGATATGTTCCGCGAGATCGCGAAGGAATATCCGGGCATCACAGCCGATGACTGGTATATCGACATCATGACTGCGAAGCTGGTGGATGAGAAGAGAAGAAAGGATTTCCAGGTTGTGGTGCTTCCGAACCTGTACGGCGATATCATCACGGACGAGGCTGCCGAGTTCCAGGGCGGCGTTGGTACCGCGGGCAGCGCCAATATCGGTAAGCGTTACGCGATGTTCGAGGCGATTCACGGCTCCGCACCCCGTATGGTACAGGAGGGTCGCGACATCTATGCGGATCCCTGCAGTATGATCCGCGCGGGTGCGATGCTTCTGTCCCACATCGGCTATGTGGCAGAGGCGGATAAGCTCTATAAGGCTCTGGATATCTGCACGATTACCGAGAAGAAGCTGGTTCTGACCGGAAGAGATACCGGTGCGACCGGAGCTCAGTTCGCAGATTACATTATGGAGACGATTGAGAAGCTGAACTAAATCAGAGAAAGAGCGCTCTTTCGGAAGATAGCAGAGCATCAAACGAGCCTGGAGAAGCCTTCTGAAAGCGGCGGTATGCGGATAACGGGGCGAATCCCGTTCCGTAAGGAGGAAAATGTGGACGAAGTAAGTGATAAATATTCCCTGCGGGGACGCGTATTTACCAAAGTCCGTGAGAATATTTTATCCGGAAAATACAAAGAGAATGAGGAACTGAAAGAGAATACGATCGCGGCGGAGCTCGGCGTTAGCCGGACTCCGGTTCGCGAGGCGCTCAGACAGCTGGAGTTAGAGGGACTTGTCAATATTATCCCGAACAAGGGGGCGTATGTGACTGGAATCTCGGAGAAGGATATTCACGATATCTATGTGATTCGATCCTATCTGGAGGGGCTGTGTGCAAGATGGGCCTGTGATCATATCACGGAGGAGCAGCTTGACGAGCTGGAAGAGACGGTGTATCTTTCGGAATTTCATGCGAAGAAGGGGCATCAGGAGCAGCTGGTGGAGCTGGATAACAAATTTCACGAGCTGATTTATGCCGCCTCCGACAGTAAGATGTTAGATCATGTCTTGTCTGATTTCCACCATTACGTGGAGAGAGCCAGAAAAAGCAGCCTTGCCAAAAGCGGGCGTGCGGCAGCGACAATTGAAGAGCATAAGTTGATTCTGGAAGCGATTAAGCAGCGGGACGGCGATAAGGCGGAGACGCTGGCGCATGAACATATTATTAAGACGATACAGAATATCAACAAGCAGGGACAATGATGCATGACGCCCTTAGCAGAGCGTCGTACAATTGGATAGGAATATCAAAATCGCCATGGATTCATGAGAGAGTCCATGGCGATTTGCCTGGAAAAACATATAAGTTTCTATAACACAAAATTATATCAGAAAATGCTCGGGCATAGGGCACAAAAAAACAGGGATATTTTATGAAAAAACACTATTGCTTTTCTGAAGTGTTCATGATAGACTTGCCAAAACAAATGATTTGTAGATATTTATCCACAGTGCTGAGTCTGCAGTTCGGTTCGATCCGAATTGAAGAGGAGGGACTCTGCCGAAAGCAAGTTTTCCAAATTCGCGAATGAATAAGCGACACGAGGAGGTACAACTATGACAATCGACGCAAATCAGATGAAAGAGCAGACGGAGGGCAATTTCGTTGGAAATGCTCCGTTTCGCGGCGTGAAGTATTCATCGAATAAGAAATTGACCGATGAAGATTTGCAGAAGCTGGAAGAACGGATACCAAAGGATGAGGAATTGAAGTTCGTCATCATGGGAGATCTGAACATTCACAGCAGGTACGCCAAGTCCTTCCTGGCGGTCACGAATAAGATGATCTACGGATTCGATGACTCCTTTGAGGGCGGGGTAAAGACCCATACGTATGACAAGGTAAAAAAGGCCTATGTCAAGCGCTGCTACGGCAACGCGATACTGGTATTCTCCATGGACGAGGATGGCAAGGAATTCGTCGACCTGAGCAAGGAGTATGTCAATTTTATTCGTTTCTCTTATAAGGTTGCATCGCTGTATGATGCCGCAGCCAACTTTATTCAGAGTGTGGCGGCCGGAAAGAATATGGACGATGAGATGCAGGTAATGGAGGCTGCTTTTGAAAAGCAGTTCTGTGTCTGCCCCAAGTGCGGACGTACCCTGATTCGTCCCGGTGCGCCCTGTATGAATTGTCAGTCTAAGAACAAGATTATTAAGAAGCTGGCAGCTTATGTTATGCCGTATAAGTGGATGCTGCTGTTCTGTATGATTTTATCCCTGGTTACTACGGCAGTGTCCCTGGTACCGCCGTACATGACGCAGATGTTGGTGGATGAGGTTCTGCCGAATGGAAAGAAGAACATGCTGATTGGCTGTGTTCTGGTATTGCTCGGTACCTATTTGATTCAGTATGGTGTCGGAAGCGTCCGTTCCTATCTGCTTAAGATCAGCGGTGACCGGATTGTGGCGGATTTGAGAAATGATGTATACAAAAAGGCGCAGCTGTTGCCGATGCGGTTCTATGACCGGACCTCTACCGGTTCCGTGATTAACCGAATCAGCGGAGATACCTCGACGATTCAGGCATTTACCCTGCGTGTGACTCAGGAGGTTGTGGTTCAGTTCTTCCTGCTGATCGGTATTATTGTGATCATGTTTGTTATGAACTGGCAGCTGGCACTGCTTTCTTTAGTGCCGGTACCGTTTGTTGTAGTCGGTTCCAGAATCTTTGGTAAGAAGATTCATCCGTTCTACCGCAGAATCTGGCGCAGATGGTCCGCCGTGTCGTCGATTCTGACGGATACGATCCCGGGAATCCGCGTTATCAAAGCATTTACCAATGAGAAGCGAAGCGTACAGAACTTCGAGGCATATAATAATGAGTGGTTAAAGACCGATATCAGCGCATCCAGAATTACCACACTCTTCCCGAATATTGTCGGTTTCGTGGTGACGTGCGGTTCTCTGCTGATCTGGGGTGTCGGAGGCAAGCTGGTTATTGATAATCCGGACTTCATATCAACCGGTCTGCTGGTATCGTTCATATCCTATACCTCCATGTTCTACGGGCCTGTGAATTTCTTCGCGAACTTTAATGATTCGTATCAGAACGCGCTGAATTCCGCAGAGCGAATTCTGGATATTATTGATGCAGAGCCGGAAGCGGATTTTGCACAGGGCAAGCATCCGGATAAGCTGCAGGGTAAAATTGAGTTCCGGAACGTGAATTTCTCCTTTGATCGTTCCAAGAAGACGCTTTCGAACGTCAGCCTGGTAATTGAGCCGGGAGATATTGTGGGTATCGTAGGTACGACGGGAGCAGGAAAGTCGACGCTGATTAATCTGCTGATGCGTTATTACGATAATTATGACGGCGAGATTCTGGTGGATGGAATTAACATCCGGGATATCGACATGGAATTCTACCGTTCGGAGATCGGCTATGTACAGCAGGAGCCTATGATGTTCCATGATTCGATCTTCCAGAATATTGCTTACGGCTGTGATAATGTACCGGTCGAAGCCGTTATTAATGCAGCTGAGGTTGCCAACGCGCATGAGTTCATTGCAAGACTTCCTGATGCGTATGATACGGTGCTTGGAGAGCGCGGTACCGGACTCTCCGGCGGTGAGCGCCAGCGTCTGTCCATTGCGCGCGCGGTATTAAAGAATCCGAGCATTCTGTTCCTGGATGAGGCGACCGCTTCCGTAGACTCCGAGACGGAGAGTCTGATTCAGGATGCGATTGACCGTCTGATTCGCGGAAGAACTACGCTGATGATTGCACACCGTCTTTCGACCCTGCGCAAAGCGAATAAGATTATTGTTGTTGACAAGGGCGAGATTATTGAGATGGGCTCTCCGGAGGAGCTGATGGCTCTTAAGGGCAAATATTATAAGCTGATTCAGATCCAGACAATGTCCGACCAGATCCGGAAGACCAAAGAGGAAGAGAGGTTTGACTGATGAATCGTCTATATATTGAACACGATATGGCCCGCTTCACACGCAAAGACATTACTCTGGTCGATATGGAGCTTTATGACGGCCGCAAATATGAGAACCTGGAGCCCAGACGTCTGTTCCCGATATCCGGTCTGGATAAGTACATAACCCTGCTTGATCAGGAGGGAATTGAAAGGGCAATTATTCGCGATGTTCGTACCCTGCCGCCCTCGGAGCGGGAGATTATTGAAGGCTGTCTGCGGGAATACTATCTGATTCCAAAGGTTACCTGTATCAATACCTGTGAGGAAAAATACGGCGTGCTGTCCATTGATGTGGAGACGGACAGAGGACATGCGGTAATCGAGATCCGCAACATCCTTCATGGACTCAAATTACTTTACGGCAGCCGCGTATTGCTGCGCGACGGCAACGATAACCGATATGAGATTCCGGATTTGCAGAAGCTTGATAAGCGCAGCCGTATGCTTATCGATTCGTTCCTGTAAGAGTTCTAATACATTAATTATAGAAAAGGAGTAATCACTATGAAACTGATTCTTGCGATTGTTAACAACGACGACAGTGCTCTGGCTTCCTCGGCATTGACAGAGGCCGGCTTCGTTGTCACCAAGCTTTCCACTACCGGCGGATTCCTGATGGTGGGCAATACGACATTATTAATCGGTACGGATGATGACGGTGTTGCCAAAGTAACGGAGATTCTGAAGAAATACTGCAACACCCGCAAGCAGGTAAGCTCTCCTACAGCATCCTTTGGGGCAGGCCTGAAGCATATGAGCCTTCAGGAAGAGGTCAAGGTCGGAGGCGCTACCATCTTTGTGCTGGAAGTCGCGCATATGGAGAAGATCTGAGAACAGGATGCGTGAACAGGCCAAAGAAAACAGCCGGCAGGATCAAATAACGTAACAGATAATAATAACAGATAATAATAACCGTTCAGAAAGAGGACAGTCCGTTTGGCGTAAAGCCGCGGAATGTCCTCTTTTTCTTGAGTCAATATCTCTTCGTTCGCTCCAAAGGACAGCTGACTACGGCTTCGAAAGTCCGGGAAGACTCAAATGGCCAAAGGCGGATTCCTGCAGCACGGATTGACTTTCGAAACCTATCTGTGATACAATAAAAAAAATATATGCCGGTGGAACGGCACAGAACAGGAACGATAACAGAGGCTCGCGTGCAGGAAGGATGAAGGAGCACGCGGCAGAGCAGGGGCGCATTGCCGGAATCCGATTGGAGACGAGGGAAGCTGACCTGCGGGAATGGAGAGTACAATGATTTTAGCATGTAAAAATATCAGTAAAAGCTACGGGACCGATGTGATTCTGGACAAGGTGTCGTTTCATATTAATGAGCGGGAGAAGGCGGCGATCGTCGGTATTAACGGCGCGGGCAAATCGACGCTCTTAAAGATTATTATGGGGGAGCTTGCGGCGGATGAGGGGGAAGTGATCCTTGCCAAGGGCGCGACCGTCGGTTATCTGGCGCAGCATCAGGAGCTTTCGAGCAGCAGCACCATCTATGACGAGATGGTAAGCGTAAAGGCGGACGTGATTCGGATGGAAGAGAATATCCGGTCGCTTGAATTAGAGATGAAGACGGCCGAAGGCGCGGAGCTGGAGCGGATGCTGAACGCGTATACCAGACTGACGCATGAGTTCGAGCATCGCAACGGATATGCGTATAAGAGTGAGGTGGTCGGAGTCTTAAAGGGACTTGGATTTACAGAAGAAGAATTCGCAAAGCCGGTTACCAATCTTTCGGGCGGTCAGAAGACGAGAGTTGCGCTCGGTAAGCTTTTGCTCAGCACACCAGATTTGATTCTGCTTGACGAGCCGACGAACCATCTGGATATGGAGTCGATTGCGTGGCTCGAGACATTTTTGCTGAATTATAACGGAGCAGTGGTAGTTGTTGCGCATGACCGGTATTTTCTGAATAAGGTGGTATCCAAGGTTGTGGAGTTAGAAGGCGGCCATTCGCAGATGTACGAGGGCAATTACACGGCCTATGCGGAGAAAAAGGAAGCGATGCGGGAGACGGTGCTGAAGCACTACTTCAATCAGCAGCGCGAGATCAAGCGCCAGGAGGAGGTAATCGCGAAGCTCCGCTCCTTTAACCGGGAGAAGTCCATCAAGCGTGCCGAGAGCCGCGAGAAGATGCTGGACAAGGTGGAGCGGATTGAGAAGCCCATTGAGATTGATTCCAAGATGGATATCAGGCTTGAGCCCCATGTCATGAGCGGCAACGATGTTCTGATGGTGAAGGACCTCGCGAAGTCCTTCGGGAATAATCATTTATTTGAAAATATTACATTTGATATTAAGCGCGAGGAAAAAGTCGCGATTATCGGCAATAACGGAACCGGAAAGACGACGATGTTAAAGATCATCAACGGGCTGCTCCCGGCGGATGCGGGCGAGGTTAAGCTCGGAACCCGCGTAAAGATTGGTTATTACGATCAGGAGCATCAGGTGCTCGACGCGGAGAAGACAATCTTTCAGGAGATTCAGGATACGTATCCGCATATGAATGACACCGCGATTCGCAATACCCTTGCGGCATTTTTATTTACGAACGATGACGTGTTCAAGCTGATTGGTTCGATATCGGGCGGGGAAAGAGGCCGGGTCTCGCTTGCAAAGCTGATGCTGTCCGAGGCGAATCTTTTGATATTGGACGAGCCGACGAACCATCTGGATATTACCTCAAAGGAGATTTTGGAGAATGCGATCCGCAGCTATACGGGAACGGTGCTGTATGTGTCACATGACCGTTACTTTATTAACCGGACGGCGACGAGAATTCTGGATCTGACCGCGCATTCGTTAGTGAATTATATTGGTAACTACGACTATTATCTGGAGAAGAAGGCAGACGTGGAATATGCACAGCTCGGAATTCAGAGAGGGAACGCGGGAGCGGGGCTTTCCGGTGTGAATGACCGGAATGTTCAGGGGCTGCGCATCAATCAGAGCACCGGAACCGTTACGGGAACCGTCTGGGCCGGAAAGGGAGCGGAGCCAAAGGGGGCCGCGCCGGTATCCGAGGGAAAGCTCTCCTGGCAGCAGCAGAAGGAGGAACAGGCCAGAATCCGCAAACGTCAGAATGACTTAAAGAAGCTGGAGGAGGAGATCAATCAACTTGAGGCAAGAGATCAGGAGATTGATGAGCTGCTGACGAGAGAAGAGGTATTTACGAACCCGGCGAAGCTTTTGGAATTGAACAATGAAAAGAAGGCGGCTGAGGCGAGGCTGGAAGAATTGATGGAGAAGTGGGAAGAGCTGGCGGAGGAATAATCAGAAGCTTTATAGGAAAACTGTAATTGGAACAGCTAACCGCAAAGGACGCTGGCTCATCTTATGAGATGCATATAAGGAGGCGTAATCATGTGTACCAGTATCGCAATGACAACAAAAGATTTTTACTTTGGCCGCAATCTTGACCTGGAATATGAATTTGGAGAACGCGTCATTGTAACTCCGAGGAATTATCCGTTTTCCTTTCGGAAAGCCGGCGAGCTGCCGAAGCACTATGCTCTGATTGGAATCGGTACGGTTCTGGAGGGCTACCCGCTTTATGCGGAAGCGGCGAATGAAAAGGGGCTGTGCATGGCGGGCTTGAATTTTCCGGGAAATGCATACTATCCGCCGGAGGAAGCAACGGATAAGGCAAACGTATCCCCGTTCGAGCTGATTCCCTGGCTGCTTGGTTCCTGCTCGACCGTTGCAGAGGCAAGAGAACGCCTTGAGAGGGTGAATCTGATTGGAATTCCGTTCAGTGAACAGACACCGTTATCGCCGCTTCACTGGCACATCGCGGATCGGGAGCGCTCAATTGTACTGGAGTCAACAAAGGCGGGCATTACGATATACGAGAATCCGGTTGGGGTTATGACGAACAATCCGACCTTTGATTTTCATCTGCTGAACCTGTCGCAGTATATGAACCTGACAACGACGGATCCGGAGGAGCAGTTTAAAGAGAAGACGGGTATGAAGCCGTTTGGATGGGGCTTTGGAGGAATCGGACTGCCGGGGGATACCTCGACGGCGTCGCGTTTTGTCAGAACCTCCTTTTTGAAGCTGAACTCCGTATGTGAGGATGACGAGGCGAGCAGCGTATCGCAGTTCTTCCACCTGCTTGATGCAGCGTCGATGGTGAGGGGAAGCGTTACCGCATCGGCAGGGCGTTATGAGATTACCAGCTATTCCTGCTGCATCAATGCGGCGAAAGGAATCTTCTATTATAAGACCTACGGCAATAACCAGCTGACCGCCGTGGACATGCATCGAGAGAATCTAAAGGCACGGGAACTGAAGGAATATCCGCTTCAGAAAAAGCAGCAGATTCTTTGGATGAATTAGCAGTTCAGAACGCATCGAAGGCAGAAGGAACGAACGGGCAGATCATATCGGTGCAGCGGGAATATCCGTGCTTTGGAAAAGACATGATTTTTATTCAACTATTGGTTGAAAACCTGAAAAATAGCAGGATTCTCCCAATAGTTGATTGCTATTTAGGGCAAATATTTTTAGACTTTAAGGCAGAAAGCGAAAAGCAAAGCCTTTTCACTTGCAAGTTGCTGCGCAGCCGTACCACAATTACAGAAAGGTAAGGAAAGAAGACTATGGATGAGAATCAGGTTATGAATCAGGATGTACAGGCGATGAAGGAGAATCCGAACGCCGGAGTATTCAAAGACAGCAGCACGGGAGCCGCGAGTCAGGCAAATGAGTCTCTCGGAAGACGAATCGCAAGACTTAGAAAGGAGAGAGGGATGACACAGGATCAGCTTGCATCCCTGGTCGGGGTCACCTTTCAGGCGGTATCCAAATGGGAGAACGA
>JAGAPO010000087.1 GCA_017623215.1 Lachnospiraceae bacterium
ATATCGCTGGCAGTCATAATACACCTTATGTCTATTTGAAAAACCTTAATCGGAATCAGGCTGTTAACTTGGCTATTGTGAGAATTAAAGAGGAAAAAGATTTCATAGACAATACTCTTATTAGATGATGTCAGGGTCAAAACCCTGAATCTATAAAGTCTCTAGCCGGCTTTGCCGGTCGATGCACATTGAAAACTTCATATAAGTACAGATTTTGCTCTAATGACAGTCGAAGACAGGGATACCTACCTGTTATCTTAGCAGCATCCGGATACAAGCAGCGGATTTTGGGCATAGTTTTCCGTTCCCCTGCGGTAACCGAGGAGCTTCCTAAAGTTCAACGCTGCGATTTTACTTCCGAAGAAGAACTTGTTTCGTATCTTCCCGCGTGCCGGCATCCTGTCCGCATGATAGATGTTTCTCAAGATCGATGGAACGGTCTCTACACCATTGCGTATACGGGCAAAGAGCTTATACTCCTCACTCTTCATTTTTTCCTGAAGCGCTGCCCTTCGGATTTGTTTAGCAGTCACCCTGATTTTGGCAACTCTTTTGTAGATTTTTGCACGACATTCATCCTTATGCGGACAATTCGCGCAGCATGAACGATCAAAGGATGCTGTACAGGTTCCGGTTTGTCGGATATAGCTGCTGGATTTAGGCGTATAACCTGCCGGACACTTTATTACTCGGGTTTCCTCTTCGTTCAGCTCAAACCCGGCAAGTATCGAAGAAACATCCTGTCCCGGCAGATCGGTAGTAATCAGGGTCACATTTTTCTCTGCAGCAAGTGCGGTGTTTTCTTCTCCGGCGTAAGCCCCATCCGTCACCATGGTAACCGGTTCGTCCGCTGTATTCATGCTTTCAAGATGTGCCTTTAAAAGGCTGCTATCCCCGACATTGTTGGCTTCCAACTGATAATCCGTAATTACAGAACCATGTTCGCCTACGGATTCTTCAATGTTGCCTACGTAGCCCCTGTGCTTCTTCCCGGCTTTCTCGCGAAATGTCGCTTCCGGATCAGTAGGGCTCTGCATCATCGATGAGTTCATTCCGCCGTCTGCCTTGTTGCGAAGCCTCCGACCCCCTGCTTCCTGAATGGTCTGCTCTGAAAGGCAGCGCACCAGAAGTTGATACTCCGTGACATCTTCAAACTTTCCGGAGCAAACGGTAAGAAGCGTGTCCGCATCCTTCAAAAGTGTTGCTATCCGGTCGTCGGATTCCGTTGGCCGGCTGTGATAAATGACGGCGTTGAAATCATTCGGGTTATAGTAGTGTTCAAGGCCATTGAGGAGATTGTCATGGCCATTTTTATGCAGATGCGTTACAAGTTTTGAGATGCAGCGGTAAATCAGTTCCATACGAGACAATTTTCGGATGTTTGCCTCGATCATCAGGGAATCCATCCGTCGGATACGTCCGTCGATTCCCATCAGCTTTGCTGTTTTTGCGGCCAGGTCTGTTACGCAGTCATGGTACAAATCAACCCTGTGAAGCTGTTCATAATCGTAGCATCTCTGCCGGAAGCGGGTCAGGGTTTTATCGCTGATCGGCTGTTCATCGCAACTACTGGTATGAAGGGCATACTGAAATCGGGGATCCAAGATCAGGTTTTCCACCATTTCATCATCGGAAAGATCAAATAGTTCTTTTAGGACAAGCGCTCCGATAATGACATTAACCGGCGTATTCGGGCGGGAAGCTTTTTCCGAATAGAGTACAGAAAAACGATCCTCATCGATGCTCGTGAAGATTTCTTCGGAAAAAGTCTTTGCCCAGGACTTTTCAAGAACCCGTTGCTCTCTGGGTGTTAGGTTCCGGAAGCTGTCAAACAGGCTGATTTGCTGCGATGAATTTTTTCGAAATGACATGATAGAAACCTCGTAATCTTGATGGTTCTATTATATCATTTTCAGGCTGTCAAATCACCTTGTATCTGTATTTATATGAAGTTTTCAAAGTGCAACTGGGTCACCTTTTGACCCCAGCATCATAAAATGAATGTGAGTATGATTTCTTCCTTGACTCATATATTAGGGCGGTGCTATAATTGGCGGGCGTATGGAAAAACGGGTCCCTCTGGGAGTGTGCCCTGAGGTATCCGGACGGCAGTGTTAAGCGGCTGCCTTCTGCGACATTTATAGAAAGGCGAGGTGGAAG
>JAGAPO010000088.1 GCA_017623215.1 Lachnospiraceae bacterium
CATGGGAGGGGTGGTCTCCATGCCGGGAGGAGCGGGAGCGGCGGGCTGATTCATCTCGAACTCCGGCTCAACAGTCATGGGAGGGGTGGTCTCCATGCCGGGAGGAGCGGGAGCGGCGGGCTGATTCATCTCGAACTCCGGCTCAACAGTCATGGGGGGAGTGGTCTCCATACCGGGAGGCGTGGGAGCCGCTGGCTGATTGGGAAGCTCCATGCTCCTGGCAAGCCGGGAAGCAAGAGCTGGTTTCAGCATAATTCCATTGGTATACATAGGAGTTTCTTCCTTTCAGACAATAATGTATATTCCAGTATATGCGGGAAAATTTTTAATGCCACATCCATTTCTGTAACATGAAATCCGTTTCGATTTCATATGATTAGAGGAGAGGTGCGGAGCTCAAATTTGTGCCTGGCGGCGGAGATTCGCGGATTGCTGGCTGGAATGGAGGATTGGTGTTGGAAGACAGGACTCAGGAAATATATGATCAATATGAACTGAAGATTTATAATACGTATCGGGCCAGGGGCGCCGTGATACTGGAAACGGAGGAAGGACTGAAGCTTTGCAGAACCTTCACAGGCAGCGAAAAGCGGCTGGAATTCGAGGACTGTGTGAAGCAGCATTTGAATCGGACAGAGTATCGGAATGTGGATGGATTTGTCAGAAACCGGGAAGGAAATCTAATCAGCGTCGATTCCCTTGGGGAAAAGTATGTGATCCGGGATTGGTTTGACGGAGAAGAATGCAGTCTGAAAAAAAGAGAGAAGGCTTGCGGAGCCGCATCCAATCTTGCGTGGCTTCATGAGAACCTGAAGGGGGTCGA
Organism: Lachnospiraceae bacterium; assembly: GCA_017623215.1. Lineage (GTDB taxonomy): Bacteria > Bacillota > Clostridia > Lachnospirales > Lachnospiraceae > Caccomorpha. The sequence continues at coordinate 824 of JAGAPO010000088.1, forward strand.
GATTCCTTCTGAGCTAATGGAAAACGGGAGCATGCGGCCGCAGGAGGAGATATTTGCAAGAAGAAACCGGGAACTGAAACGGGTAAAAACGTACATGAAGGAAAAACGTCAGAAGAACCTGTTTGAAACGCAGTATTTAAAAATATGGGACACCTTTTATCAGGAAGCATGCGCTGCCATGGAACAATTTGCGGAATCGGAGTGCAGTGTGCTCTGGGAGGAAGCGGCGGAGGAAAAATTGATTTGCCATGGCAATTACAATTACCACAATATCCTGATACTGAAAAGGGAGGAATATGGATGGGCAGGCCGTCTGACTGCGGCGGAGCTTGCGGGAACAGCGGAGTATGCAACGACCAATTTCGAAAAGGCTGTATATGGCCCACAGGTTACGGATCTCTACCAGTTCCTGCGCAAGGCGATGGAGAAGAACGAATGGGATACCGAATACGGGATGGCGTTAATCGAGGAATATGACCGGATCCGTCCTCTAAGAAAAATCGAACTGCGCCTTCTTTACATCCTCCTGCTCTACCCGGAGAAATTCTGGAAGATCACGAACTGCTACTATAACAGCAAGAAAACCTGGATCCCTCAGAAAAATATCGAGAAGCTGTTGGCTCTGCGCGATCAGATGAAAGCAAAGGAACTGTTCTTAAAAGAGCTGGATAAAATAATCCAGACAAATGTCTAAAATCACAAATACAAACAGATCTCACCGCAGACAGTCTGAAATACATATAGAAATATAAAAGGAGATATGGTATAATAGCGCAAAGCGGCTATTATACCAGCGCCGCGCCGGGGACGACGAAAAGGAGTCCAGCGCCCGAACCGGCGCGTGTGCATCCGCCGGCGGCTGCCGTGGCCGTTAAGCGGCCAAGGAATAATAGCGCAAAGCGGCTATTATACCAGCGCCGCGCCGGGGACGACGAAAAGGAGTCCAGCGCCCGAACCGGCGCGGTCCCCCATAGTGCTCGGTATGCAAAAATGTAAAAGGAGGTACATAGTAAGATGAACTATAAAGCTATTTATCAGGAATGGCTGGACAACCCGTATTTTGACGAGGCAACCAAGGAGGAGTTAAGAAGCATTAAAGATGGCGAGAACGAGATCAAGGAGCGTTTTTATGCGGAACTTGAGTTCGGTACAGCAGGTCTGCGCGGTGTAATCGGAGCAGGTACCAATCGTATGAATATATATACGGTTCGAAAGGCTACCCAGGGGCTGGCTAACTATATTATCAAGTCCGGCAATCAGAACAGAGGAGTATGCATCGCATACGATTCCCGTCGAATGTCGCCGGAATTCGCAGATGTTGCGGCACTTTGCCTTGCTGCGAACGGGATCAAAGCATATGTCTTCGAGACACTTCGGCCGACGCCCGAGCTTTCCTTTGGTGTGCGCGAATTAAAGTGTATCGCGGGTATCAATATTACAGCGAGCCACAACCCTCCGGAGTACAACGGCTACAAGGTATATTGGGAGGACGGTGCTCAGATTACGCCTCCTCACGACACCGGAATCATGGCTGAGGTCAAGGCAGTAACCGACTATGCGACGGTAAAGACGATGGACAAGGAAGCTGCGATTGCGGCTGGTCTGTATGAAGTGATTGGCAAAGAAGTTGACGATAAGTATATCGAACAGCTGAAGAAGCAGGTAGTTCATCATGACAGCATCGCAGCGGAGGGAAAGAATTTAAAGATTGTATACACTCCTCTTCACGGAACCGGCAATATTCCGGCGAGAAGAGTGCTTGCAGAGCTTGGATTTGAGAATGTATATGTAGTTCCGGAGCAGGAGCTGCCGGACGGTGAGTTCCCGACCGTAAGCTATCCGAACCCCGAGGCGGCGGAAGCATTTGAGCTTGCGTTAAAGCTTGCGAAGGAGAAGGACGCAGATCTGGTTCTGGCGACCGACCCGGATGCGGATCGTCTTGGCGTATATGTAAAGGATACCAAGAGCGGCGAGTACATTTCGCTGACCGGCAACATGTCCGGATGTCTCCTGGCTGATTACGAGCTCAGTCAGAGAAAGGAGATCGGCGGCGGACTTCCGGCAGATGGCGCGCTGATTAAGACCATCGTTACTTCCAACATGGCGGATGCGATTGCGAAATACTACGGTGTGAAGCTGATTGAGGTTCTCACTGGCTTTAAGTATATCGGTCAGCAGATTCTTGGATTTGAGAATACCGGAAAGGGTACTTACTTGTTCGGTTTCGAGGAGAGCTACGGATGCCTGATCGGAACACACGCGAGGGATAAGGATGCGATCGTCGCTACAATGGCTCTTTGTGAGGCTGCAGCTTATTATAAGACAAAGAATATGACACTCTGGGATGCGATGATTGCAATGTATGAGAGATACGGCTACTACAAGGATGTTGTAACCTCCATCACCATGAAGGGCATCGAGGGGCTGGACAAGATCCAGAACATCATGAACGAGCTGAGAAAGAATCCTCCGGCTGAGGTGGGCGGCTACAAGGTTCTATCCGCAAGAGACTATAAGGCAGATACGATCCGGAATCTTGAGACCGGCGAGATCGTTCCGACCGGACTTCCGAAGTCCAACGTTCTCTATTATGATATGACCGATAATGCATGGCTCTGCGTAAGACCGTCCGGTACCGAGCCCAAGATTAAGTTCTATTTCGGTATCGTTGGAAGCTCCCTTGAGGACGCTGAGGTTAAGGCAAAAGCGATGACTGACGCGGTGAACGCGCTGGTAGAGAAGATCTCGTAAGCGGAATCCGGAATGGAAATCCGGAATGGGCATTATGACTGCCCGAAGGGATCTGCTTCGGTTACGATATGGTGATACAATTACAAGTAACAAGCAATTAGTGTCAGCACATCGGATACCGGTCTCTGCGAACGGCAGAATGGAGCTGCCGCTGCACAACAAAAAAATGCGTAAACTCGGAATAATCTGGGTTTACGCATTTTGTGCCACACGACTTTGCTATGATAGTGTATGAATAAAATGCAAGTGGAAAATCGTGTAGAACGAATTAATAATCATGCTGGCAAACAGACATGAAGGTATAATAGGAAAAGATTGCGGAATCTACATGGTTGCACTTGGTGCAGTAGATTACATCATAATAATTGGTCGTACAGCTTCCGTCATCGTGAAGAAAATGTTCCTCCATAATGCCGTTCCCGTATGTATGGATACAGAATATTAAAGCAGGCTGAACCTCTTCTTCGGAAGAAACGGGCAGGTCCGTATTGCTGACAATCAGATAATAGGTTTTCGATACAATATCGTCCCGCTCAGAAGGGATCAGAAGTTCTTCCGGAACATCGGTAATTTCGATCCGGACAGTGCCGTCCGAGGAGGTCGAAGCTGCGTCAACAGCAGAATTATTACCAAAATTATAGACAACTGAAACAACCTTCAACGAGTTCTCGGATGCAATGGTGTCTCCTGCAAGATGATAAGCAGAGCAAGCCGAAGCTGTCTCGACTCCAAGTCCGGAAATTACCAGCAGAAGTGCTAAGAGAACTGCCTTTACAGCGATATTCTTAGGTTTCCGTGTATACATAAATAAATCAGCCCTTTCCATAAAAAGTTTTTTGGCTGTTTCCCCTCCAAAGCAGGTGACATACGAGGGCGCTTGCTTGGCTGTGGAGAACTTAATAAGCAAACAACCATATCGCTTGCGTTCATCTAAATTAAGAGATTGGGTAACAGCATCGTCACATTGAAATTCGTTATACATTACAAAACGTCTGAAGAGCAGATATACTGCCGGATTCCACCAGAAAAGACATTGTACGATCAGGTAAATGATACGAACCAGGCGGCAGTGCTGTTTGATATGTATCAGTTCATGAGTCAGGATATATCGTACATCGTTCTCAGTGAGGTCTTTCATGTTAAGGAAATCATTAGGAAGTAAAATTGTGGGATGCAGAATACCGGTGGTAGCGGGACTGGTCAAGAATCCGCAGCGGATCAGATGAACATCCCGGGTAATCTTCAACTCACATTTCAGCTCGTCACACAATTGAAGGATACCTTCATCTAAAATTAATTCATTATCAGCATAAAACGCATTGCGGAACATAAGGTGATTCCAGATCTGGATGATACAGGCAGTAATAAATCCAACCAACCAGATACCGATCAGAATCGCATTGAGTCTGTTCGCAGAGAAAGCATCCGGACTCGATACAATAACCGGGAGATAATCCGATGTTACTGATGCGGTGTTCAATAAAGACTGAAACGTTATCACATGATCGAAGACCGGACCAGTGGCCGTAGTATCTATAATATGATTCACCAGGAAACCAACTGGAACAAAGAAGAAGAAAAGAGTCAGCTTCAACACATAATAATTCCAGCGGTATCCGAGCTTCTGTAAAGTCAACTTATGCAATACGCAATGCAGTAATAAAAGCAAACAGCCGGTAACGTTCATTCCTATAAAAGCGAATAATAGTTGCAGCATATATGCATCTCCTAACGATGTTTTAAAATCCAGTCGTTCAATTCGTCAGCCTGATTCTGAGGAAGAGGCGCGCCGCCGGACAGAGCGGTAATAAAGTTGAGGCAGGAACCGCCAAACATCTTGTCCAGATAATACTGTGCGTTCTTCTGCTCAAACGCAGCACGGCTCATTGAGGGCCAGTACACGTAGGCACGCTTGCCAAGACCGGCTTTCAGATATCCCGCATTCAGGAGATGAGACAGGAAGGTGTTGACAGTGGGAAGCTTCCAATCCTTGCCCTGTTCGTTGAAGATCGCCAGCAGATCTTTTGCGGTAACCTTGGTATCAAGGTCCCACATCTTGGATAATACCTCGAATTCTGTTTCGGTCAATAGACCATAATTTGCCATATCAAACTCTCCTTTCATAAAAATATTACAGGTAAACAAATAATCGGAATAATTCGGAAGCCATACCAATAAGGAAAAGATTACGGACCTGATTGGAGTGCCTGAGCCGATACGATTCAGATTTTGTTTACATGCTGCAAAATAATCATAGCGTATATTTGATAAAATGTCAACAATTTTATTAATGGGATGGAAAAAAATACAATATTATACGCGAATAAAAAGGGTTAAACAAAACTAAAAGAAAAAACATAAGGGAGAAAACACTTCCAAAACGAAGACGGCCAAAAATTCTAAAGAAAAAGGCCGGATGATATCTGCCTATTGATATTTCAGATTATTGATGTACCCCGCTCAGTTAGAATTGTTGGTCTAACTGATCAGGGAGATTCATATCGTCAGCAGAGATTCCGGTATATTCGCGGTAATACAGGTCTTGTAATACGCTTACTGTCACCTTTAAGGAAATAAAATATTCGTATGATGCAGGTTCAGATTGACTGAGAGGTTTCCTTTGCCCAACGTTCAATCGTAGCAAGGTCAACGTTGACAATCTGAGAAATGTCATCATAGGAGAAGCCTTTTTTGAGCAGGTTGAGAGTGACTTCCTTGGACTTCAGGGCGATACCGTTGGCTTCGCCTTGTGCCATACCCTGCGATTTACCGATTTCAATTCCTTTTTGCATGACTCCCTGACTTAGGTTACACATAGCATCAACCTCCTTTTCTATACTGCTGTTTGTAAGAATTCCATAGTGATTCAAACGTTCTTTCTTTTCAGTGCTGCCTAATGTGCTGCTGAAGAGATCCTGCAGCAGGTTTAGGATTCGGAATCTTCCGTTCCGGCCGTCTTTGTTCAAACTATACGGTTCCTTCCGTAATGGTTGAGTCTTCGCCGGCAGCTCCGACGATATTCTCGGGTGTTTTGCCAAATTCAATATTCCGACCGACTGGAACAGATGAACTGATAGTATCCGGCTCGATAAAGTGTTCGGCTATGGTCTCAACATCGTAGTCTTTGTACTCTTCGACCACTTCTTTTAAGATGTTGGCTAAAATAATGCGGTTGCGTAAAATGGCTTTACAGACCGCGTCGTAACGTGCCTCTTTTGAAATCGACAAGGCATGATCTAATGTGTATTGGTTCATCTCATTCCCCCTGTTCCGAACGGTTCAGAATTGTGTGGATAATCCGGTTCAGAATCCGGATTGAAGTGTATAGGTATATACTCCATTATATCAGTTTTGGGAAAAATTACAAGCACAGAGTGCGGAGAAAGGTGGAAAATAAAAAGAAAAGCAAAATGAAGGAATCAAAAATGACACCGCCTCATCCGATAGCAGGAGTGCGGCGGTGTCATTTTACTGGATATTAAAGTTGATCACGCAATTCGTGACTTTCATATCCGACAAGGATTACTTTACAATAATCGTTACGGACTGAGGAGTCGAGAAGGTGTAGGTGGTCTTTACTGTGCTGTTGCCGAAAGTCTCGGTTACATATACCTGCTTAATAGCAAGGTAATAAGTACCGGGAGTGGAGCAGTAGCCGCCAAAGATAGTACCGGTTACGCAATCGTCAGTGATCTCTACGGTGATGCTGTCAGCGCCAGCGTTGCTGGTAGCCTTGATTGCATTCACAAGATTGCTGTAGATGTAAGTGCCGGCGGTAACTTCGAATCTGGTAGTGGAAAGACCTACGCTGGGCTTCGGCTGGGTATCCGTAATCGAGAAGGTGATCGGCTGAATTACGGTAGAGCCAACGGTTGCGGTTACACGGTAGATACCGGTGGATAAGAGCTTGGAACCGCCCTGAACAACCGGAATCGAAACCTGACCGTCGGAATTGGTCGTATAAGTATGAACGGTGTTATCCGGATAAGTTACGGCCAGAGTTGCTCCGGCAGAAGCGTTAACCTTGGTTCCTGCACTGTCATATCCGTTCAGGGACAGAACGATGGAACGGTTCTCATCCGTATTGGAGGTGATCTTCATATCCAGAGTGGAGCTGCTCGCACTCAGACGATAAGAAGTTGCCACTGTTCCGGCCTTTCTTACAGATACGCTGACAACCGTATTCAGGGAGCCAACGGTAATCTTATAAGTGTATGTACCGGAATCTGCGCCAGTACCGGAGAAGGTAAGCTTGTTGCTGTATACAGTGCCCTCTGTTGTCAAATATCCGCTCAGATTGGTGTTCAGCTTGGTTACGAACATGGAATCAATCGCCATCTCAGCGCCGAACTGATCCTTTACCGTAACGGTAACCGTTGCAGTATCGTTGATCTGAGAGGAATTGGACAGAACGATACCGGTCTTATCTACGGAAATGGAAGTTGCCTTGCGGTAGTCTGTTACGGTAACGGTAACAACGCCGACAACAGCGCCGTCCTTATAGCAGAGAATCTCAGTGGCACCGGTTGCTACAGGATATAACTTACCGGTCGTCTTATCAATGATTAACCTGGAAGAATCAGCGGAGCTGAATTCGTTCAGGTATACGATATTGCCGGCAGTATCAACAGCCTTAACAACCAGATAACGGGTTCCGTCATCGCTTAAGGATATGGTTGTGCTGGGATTGGTGAAGCTTACGGTCTCACCTACGTTCGTGGAAGCAACCGTTGCAGCAACGATATTGCTTACGGTAGGAGCTACGGTCTCTACGCAGACAACGGTGAACGGATTGCTCTTATAAGTAATCTCAATACCGGTTGTAGTGCTGTAATTATTGGTGTGGTAGGTTGCAACTACGGTTGCAGTCTTGCCTGCCTCCCAGAGAGTGATCTGATTGTCATACAGAACTGCGCTGTAGTTATCATTCACGAGTTCATAGGTAATATATCCGGTATCCGGTTTGGATACGATGACGCCGTTCGCATCGCGAAGGGTGTACTCCAGAGTACCGGGTTCGCCAGGAGCTACGCGATTGCCGTTGTCCTTAACACCGGTCAGCTCAATCATCGCTACGTCACCGGCGGAAGCGGTGAAGGTAAGGGTGGTTGTGCCGTAAGTAATGGTGTAATTGGTCTTGTTCACAAGCTGGTTATACAGCTCGATAGAAAGAACCTTGCCGCCGTCGGAGAACGTGAAGCTCTTGATGAACTGGCTGATGCCGTTCTGGTCACGGATGATCAGGCTGTTCTTCGTAATGGTGCTGCTCATATCCGTTCCAAAGGTAATCTTAAAAGCGGAAACGGACTGCTGAGTAACGACAGGCTGAGTAGCAGCGGGAGTAGGGGTAGGAGTCGGAGCCGCGTCCGGATCAACAACCGTAATGGTAACGGGCTCGGACTTCGAGGTGTAGTTGATGTAATTACCGTCATCATCCTTCTCCAACGGATAGGAAGCGGACTGATATGTATAAGCTGTGATTGTGTAAGAACCAGCCTTGGTGGTGGTAACCTTACCGTTGGACTGAGTAACCTTAGCGCCTGCGGTGTTGTCTGTGAGAATCCACTTGGTCTTATCCGTAGCAGAACCCTTACCGGTCTTAGGGGTCATCTTGCGGTTGAAGTCCACGGTCTCGCCAACCTCAGCGGTCTGGTCATCCGGGTAATTATAAATCGTAACGGCCTTTGCGTTCTGCTTAACAGTAACCTTTGTAGTAGGCTGTGCTACTACCTTGCCGGTCTCTTTGCTGGTAATTGTACAGGTAATGGTTGCAGTACCTGTCGTAACCGCTTTGGTAAGACCCGCATTGTCTACCGTAGCAACCTTCGTATTGGACGATGTCCACGTAAAGCTGTAAAGCTTCTTATAATTCGAAGGCTTATTCTTGATGTAGAAGTCGTATTCTGCTGCTGTGTCAGAAATTTCGCTTTCTCCTAAGTAGAGGTTCTTACTGGAAACATTAATCTTCATGTCCGAAGCGGCTGCGGATGCCGACGCTGCGGGAGCCAGTGAAGTAAGAACCAGTGCAATAGCCATTACAAAAGCGAGTTTCTTGATGAGATTCTTCATTGCTTTTCCTCCTTAAATAGTGGTGTAACCGCAGGTATCATAACCGCAGGTTTACTGGTGCCATTCTCCGAACCGGACGGAGAATGATCGTTGTAATACCATTATACAGAAAATTTTGAAATAGTAAATAGGTTTTGTGCAAATGTTTTGAATGTAATAGAAAAGTAATAAATTGTTAAGACACGAAAGAAAGAATTCAGGAAAAAACCGTTTATTTGCCGCATTTGTGACAATGTTTTGACATTTTTACGTGTCCCTTCCGGCGTTCGGGAGAGCGCCGGAAACATACATGGGGAACGTCTGTCCGTGAGGGAGTCAGTGCGGCAGGGCCCCGCCGTGTTTGGCGTATTCGGTCGGAGTAAGGCCGGTATAATTTTTGAATACGCGATAGAAGGTCCGCGTGCTGTCAAAGCCACAGGCCAGGGACAATTCTGTAATGGTGGCGTCTGCGCCGCCCGTTTCCGAGAGCAGTCTGCAGGCATGTCTGCAGCGCAGCGTATTAAGATAATCGGTCAGACTGCAGCCGAAGTATTGGTTGAAGATATGAGAAAATCGGCTCTTGCTGTAGCCAAAGTGTGTGGATATCGAGGCCAGAGTAAGCGGTTCCAGGTAATTCTCCTGCAGATAACGCAGAACATCCTTCGAAAGCAGTGTCCCTTTATCGCTGTGCGCCTCAGTCAGACCAACCAGATCGATGAGAAGGCCGATAATCAGATTCACATAAGAATTCATGATCGATACCCGTACCGGAGAGGTGGGGTGCGGATCCGCTGCGTAGAATTGATGGAATTCCTTCATTGCGCTGACCAGACGTTCATTCTCGGGAGAAGCCGGAAGATAGGGGGAGGCGAAGACTTTATTGGCGAATAAAGAATGATAAGGTTTGACAATATCATATGGCGCAATCATAACATAACCCAGGGAGGACTTTCCGGTATTATAGCCGTGGATTGCGTAACTGGAGGATAAAAAGAAGCATCCGGGCGTTCCGGTATAGGTCTGCCCGTTAATGGTTGCGTCAATTTCACCATCAATTACATAATATATCTCCAGAGCTTTGTGAAAATGTGCAGGAAAGCAGTCGTTAATCGTCTCGCCGCAGTTGGGAAGCGTAATGTTGTCCCGAGATAATTCATAATAACCGTTCTGATACATAGCAGGCTCTCCTCCTTAGCAATAGTTGGCACAATCGGGTAAATATATGACAAGACATTTCCAGGTGCTTTTATTATAATCGAGCTATAAAGAAAATGCAAGAAAAGAAAGCGTGTAAGGAAGCAGACGAGCACACGAAGAGACGATTTTGGAGAATGGAATAACCAGATGGCAAATCAGCAAAAGGAGGCTAAGACTATGAAATTTCCTGTTGCGTTACAGGTGTTTTCCGTGAGAGATTTTGCGGAAAAGGATTTTTACGGAACCTTGAAGAAGGTGAAGGAGATGGGCTATGAGGGCGTGGAATTCGCGGGACTTTATGGACATTCTCCGGCGGAAGTAAAGAAGATGTTGGAGGAGATTGGGCTGGAGGCGGTGTCCGCGCATGTGGCAATTCCCGAATTACTTAAGGATATTCCGGGAACCGTTGCAGTGTATCGTGAGATCGGCTGCAAATATATTGCAATCCCGTGGCTTGCCGAGGCGGATCGCCCGGGTGCTCCCAACTATCCGAATATTGTAAAGGCCATCCGTACCATTGCGGAAGAGATGAAGAAGCAGGGCGGTATGCTGCTGTATCACAATCATAATTTCGAATTCGTACTGGTAGACGGCGAATACGCGCTGGACAAACTGTACGAGGAGATTCCGGCGGATCTGCTGCAGACCGAGTTAGATACCTGCTGGGTGAACGTGGCGGGAGAGGATCCGGCCGCTTACATCAGAAAATACGCAGGCCGTGCACCGATCGTCCATCTGAAGGATTTCGTGATGCCGGGCAAGCAGCCGGCGCACCTGTTCGAACTGATTGGAGTTGAGAGCGAGGAGCCGGAAGAGGAAGAAAGCGGTGCGTTCGAGTTCCGGCCGAACGGATACGGTGTCCAGGATTTTAAAGAGATTTTAAAGGCGTCCGAGGAGGCGGGGGCTTCCTGGGTTGTCGTAGAGCAGGATAATCCGAGCATGGGCAAGAATTCGCTGGAATGTGCAAAGATGAGTATTGATTACCTGAAGACGATTATGGAATAAGACGCAGAGCAATTTGGCCCACCCATCCGGAGCCGGATTCCGGGCGGCCGGGAGCCGTCAGAACGGTCGGAGGATTGGGCAGGGAAAAGGCGATAGAATGGCGCGAAGCGCCGGAAAGAGGTGTACTTATGTCAGATGCGGTATTAAATCAGTTTACACAGGCAGTAGAGGAAGAGAACAAGATTGACGCTTCGAAGAAGCTCAAGGTAGGTATTATCGGAACGGGCTGGATTGCCGAGGCGCATATTGAAAGCTATAAGCAGATGCCCGACGTTGAGATCGTGGCCGGTGCGGATCTGATCCCGGGCAAGGCGGAGAAATTTTTCAAGAAATACGGTGTAGAGGGAGTTCGCTGCTATCCGGATCACAAGGCGATGCTGGATGCGGAGGAGCTGGACGCGGTCAGCGTATGTACCTATAATGCAACACATGCAGAATGTACTATTTATGCGTTAGAGAAGGGCGTGAACGTACTTTTGGAGAAGCCGATGTGCGTTACCACCGAGGAAGCGGTTGAGATTATGCGTGCAGAGAAGAAGAGCGGCAAGATTCTCTCGATCGGTTTCCAGCCCAGACTGGACAACAACATGAAGATGGTAAAGCAGATCGTGCAGTCCGGTGAATTGGGTCAGATCTATTACATCCAGACGGGCGGCGGCAGAAGAAGAGGAATTCCGAACAGCACCTTCATTGAGAAGAAGACCGCGGGTATCGGAGCACTCGGCGATATCGGCTGTTACTCCCTCGATATGGTTCTGAACGCAATCGGATATCCGAAGCCCCTGACGGTCAGCGGCTATAAGTCCAATTACTTTGGAACCAATCCGCTGTACAATAACCCGAAGGATGCGGCAAGATTCGATGTTGATGACTTCGCAGCTGCATTTATTCGTCTGGAGGGAGATATTGTTCTGGACTTCCGAATCGCGTGGGCGATGCATGTGGATACGCCCGGTGATACGATCATCATGGGAACCAAAGGAGCACTGCGCATTCCTTCCACAGACTGCTGGAATGGAAGCATTGGCGGACCGATGACCATATACCATGATATGGCGGGCAATCATGTTGAGACCAAGATTCCGATGTGCAGCAATCCGCCCTGCGGACTGTTCTATCAGAAGATTCGTTCCTTCCTGGATGCCGTCAAGGAAGGCGGAAAGGCTCCGGTGCCGACCAGTCAGATTCTCTACAACCAGGCGATTCTCGATGGTATCGTGAAGTCGGCGGAGTGCGGAAGAGAGATTGAGATTCAGATTCCGGAGATCTAAGAAGATACGAATGCTATAATTATAGCTGAATAGTTGGTAAGCTCGGAATGGCTGCGGATATTCCTCTGAAAGGAGAACGAATATCCGCAGCTTTTTCGATTCTTAAAAATCTGTTGACTTATGTCTGAAATCATACTATAATGCGTAAGTATGATTTCGGACATGGAGGTCAGCAGGAATGGAGGGTGCGTATGAAGAATATGGTAGCGGTGGAAATAAAGCGGTACAATTATCTGATAAGTGAGATTGATGCGGCGTATCATGAGGCGGCAAACAGGCTTGGGCTCTCTGACAGCGCGTTGATCATTTTGTATGCACTTTACAGCAGCGGAGGAGAGTGTCTGCTCAGCGATATCTGCCGATTGTCCGGGGTCAGCAAGCAGACGATTCATTCGGGACTTCGGAAGCTGACAGACGGGGAGATTGTAGAGCTTGCGGTCTTTCAGGGCAAAAAGAAGAAGGTGTATCTGACGGAGAAAGGAATGGCTGCGGCAGAGGATACGGTGGGCCGCTTGATTGCGCTTGAAAACGGGATATTTGATTCCTGGTCCGGGGAGGAGAGGGAACAATATCTGGGCCTGATGCAGAAGTACCTGGATGCGTTCAGGGAGGGTGTTCGAAGACTGGAAAGATAAGATAATATAAGGAGGGAACTGCCGCTGTTCTGCAGGGAGGGAGAATGCTATGAAGATTCAGCTTTCAGATCATTTTAATTATCAGAGACTATTTCGTTTTACACTGCCGTCCATCATTATGATGATATTTACCTCAATCTACGGGGTTGTGGACGGATTTTTTGTATCAAACTTTGTAGGGAAGACGCCCTTTGCGGCGGTGAATTTTATTATGCCGTTTTTGATGATTCTTGGAGCGATTGGGTTTATGTTCGGCGCGGGAGGAAGCGCGTTGATTGCAAAGACGCTTGGGGAAGGAAAGACGGAGAAAGCAAAGAAGCTGTTCTCGCTGTTCGTTCTGGTGACTGCGGTATGCGGAATCGTAATTGCGGTATTCAGCTTCCTTTTTATCCGGCCGATTGCAGCGTGGCTTGGTGCGGAAGGGACGATGTTAGAGGATTGTGTGACCTATGGACGGATTATTATTATTGCCTTGCCGTTCTACATGCTGCAGTATGAATTCCAGAGCTTTTTTATCACAGCGGAGAAGCCGCAGCTTGGTCTTGCGGTTACGGTTGTCTCAGGAGTTGCGAATATGGTTCTGGACGCGCTGTTCATGGCAGTGTTCGAGTGGGGACTGGTCGGAGCCGCGGCAGCAACTGCACTGAGTCAGTTGATCGGAGGCGTGATTCCGCTGATCTATTTTTGGCGTCCCAATTCAAGTCTGCTTCGCTTTATAAAGACGAATTTTGACGGAAGGGCGCTTGCGAAGGCCTGCGCGAACGGTTCTTCTGAACTGATGAGCAATGTGTCAATGTCGCTTGTCAGTATGCTGTACAATGTGCAGCTTATGAAATATGCGGGTGAGGACGGTGTGGCGGCATATGGTGTGCTCATGTATGTCAATATGATTTTCCTTGCGGCTTTTATTGGATATTCCACCGGAATTGCGCCCGTCATCGGATACCATTACGGGGCACAGAATCATTCGGAGCTAACGGGACTCCTTAAGAAAAGCTGTGTGATTATCGGAGCTTTTTCTGTGGGAATGCTCGGACTGGCAGAGCTTTTGGCAAGACCGCTGGCGCGGATGTTTGTTGGATATGACAGCGCGCTTATGGATATGACGGCCAGAGCCTTTGGGATCTTCTCATTCTCCTTCCTGTTTGCAGGAATTGCGATATACGGTTCGTCTTTCTTTACCGCGCTGAACGACGGTCTGACTTCCGCATTGATCTCGTTCCTTCGAACACTGGTCTTTCAGGTAGCGGCTGTGATGATTCTGCCGCTTGTCTGGGGCCTGGACGGGATCTGGGTATCCATTGTTGCTGCGGAATTGATTGCAGCGGCGGTAACGGTGTTATTTTTGATTGGGAAGAAAAGAAAGTATCATTATTAAGAAAGGGTGATTGCATCCCCGTTGAGTTTGCGCTACAATAGAATCAGAATCGAAAAGACTGTGCCAATAACGGTATCGCCTTCCCGGGATCGGGAATGGCGGGGATTTCCGGTTATTGACACAGTTTTTGTATTACAAGGGATGAAACAGGAATGTCCTACTACAGACAGAAAGAGGCGAAATATGAGAAACCATACAGTGATAAGCTTGCAGGGCCTGTCAAAATATTATTACAGCGCAGGTACGGTAGCGACGGGCCTTAGGAAGATCAATCTGGAACTGAAAAAAGGCGAGTTCGTTGTCATCACCGGCGAGAGCGGATCCGGGAAGAGTACCCTGCTCAATGTAATCAGCGGTCTGCTCCCGTACGAGGAAGGAGAATTGTATATCGACGGGGAACCGACTTCCCATTATGATGCAGATGACTGGGAACGGTACCGCCGGGATAAGATTGGATTCGTATTTCAGTCGTATCAGTTGATCGAAAGCTATACGGTTGGGGAGAATGTAGAGTCGGCGTTGCTGCTTCGCGGGCATTCCGGGAAGGAGGCAAAGGAGGAGTGCGCCCAGTACCTGGCCAAGGTTGGACTTTCGGAGTATCGGAACCGGAAGGCGGCGAAGCTTTCAAGCGGCCAGAAGCAGCGGCTTGCAATTGCAAGAGCGCTTGCGAAGGATACGGATATCATTGTTGCAGACGAGCCGACGGGCAATCTGGACCCGGAGAACGGAAGAGAGATTATGCGGATTCTTTCAGGGCTGTCGAAGGACAGGCTTGTTATTGTGGTAACCCATAATTACGAAGAGGCGGCACCGTATGCGACGAGGAAGCTTGTGATTCATGATTCGGAGCTTGCGGAGGATACGGAGCTTGGAAGAAGGGAGGAGTCGGAAGTAAAGCAGGAGAGAGTGACTCACAGGGCACGCGGAAGGCAGCTTACATACAGCTTTTTAAAGAGAAATCTGACCTCACAGCCCGGAAGAGTGCTGTTCCTTGTTCTGTTTTTCTTCTTCACGGCCTGTGCTTCCTATGTGTTCTTTGGAAGCTTTTTATCAGGGCTTGACGATGTGACGGCAAAGGAGTACAGCAGCAGTTATTTTTATAATAACAGTTCATTCCGGCTTGCGGTGCGGCATTCAGACGGATCCGGAATTACTAAGGAGGATATCGCGTATTTCCGGGGGCTTGCGCACGTGGAAGAGGTCGATAGGTATGACCTGGTGAACGATGTGTACTATTTCTGGGAAGAGGGGAACGATTATAAAAAGGTGGTCACGGGAAAGGAAGACTTTAACGGGCAGATACATTATTCGTTTGAGATTTATCTGGATCAGTACACCAAGTTCGTGCGGTCGGTGGCAGGAATGGAGCAGGAGGATCTTGCGTGGGGGAGACTTCCGGAGAACTCGGGAGAGATTGTAATTATGGCTCAGGATGATTCGTATCTCGGAGAGACGATTACCTGTTATTTCAATAACAAACGGGTGTGGCAGAGCGGCTCCTTTATCAGGAAAGAGATGACGGTGTGCGGAATTGTCGCGGGAGAGGGAACGCAGCTGTATGTGTCGGAACTGTTCGCAAAAGCGCTGACGATGGGCTACGGACAGAGATATTCAAAGGCGGGTGAGATGCTTGGATTCTTCTGGGAGATGCCGGATGCGGATACAAGGGGGAAGCGGGAGACCAGCTTTATTCTGTATCCGGATGATACGCTTGCCTGGAATGAGGGAGAGCTGGTGATGTTCACGGCTCAGACAAGGGCGGATTACATAGACTATAACGTGGCGGGAGCCTATATCTTCGGAGAAACGATTGCGGATACTACGGACAAAGTCCCTTCCGAAGAGGAGGATAGAGCCGCACAGCAAGGCGGACAGGCGGATTCCTGGGTAACTTATGAGTTTGGGACCGTTGCGGCCGGAGCGCATAGCTCTTCCGGCATAATGGCTGCGCTGCCGGAAGCCGTGTTCGCAGAATTGGCAGAGCCCTATGAAAGCACGCAGGCAAGCCTTTATCTGGAGGATTATGCCTTCGTGGATCAGGTGATAGAAGTACTTGAGAAATCCGGCTATGAGACGGTGAGTCCTTACCGTGCGTCGATGCGGGTCTATAACGCGGAGAAGGTTGGACAGCGCCTCATCTCACTTGCAATATCGCTTGGGGCACTGATTGTTGTGTTGGGACTGGGGATTCTGATTGGGCACACGCTGCTGCGGCTGAAAGATAAGGACTATCTGATTCTGCGTTCCATCGGAATGGGCAGAAAGGAACCGGGAAGAATTGTATTTCGGGAGACCCTGATATGCGCCGGTGCGGCATTCGTGCTGATGGAGCTCGCGGCGGCAATTGCCGCTGGAACGGGAGTGCAGTGGTTCCTTGCGATTGCAAACTATTATCATATGCCGCAGACGATAATTTTGTGCGCGGTTCATATGGCTGCTGCGGCTGCCGCGGCGGCAGGATACGGAAGACATTTGCAGAAGAAGCTTGCGGGCGGAAGCAGGAGTGCCGACTGACGCGGCAGAATGAGAGGACATATGATTTCAATTCAGAACATGCATAAATATTTCAGAAAGGGGAGGGCGGACGAGGTTCATGTAATTAACGGAACTACGCTGACCTTTCCGGAGACCGGATTTGTCTGCATACTGGGCGAGAGCGGTTCCGGCAAGACAACGCTGCTGAACGCAATCGGCGGTCTGGATGATTTTGACAGGGGAAGGCTGAATGCGGACGGAACCGTGATTACGGCGGGGCGTGGGCAGGAGAAGAAGCTGGAGCGGCTTCGGAATTCCAGATACGCTTACATTTTCCAGAATTATTATCTGCTTGGAGACCGTACGGTAGGGTATAATGTCGGCCTTGCCCTGAATATGTACGACCTGAGCGAGGAGGAGAAGCAGGAGCGGATCGACTACGTGCTGCGCGCCGTGGACATGTGGAAATACAAAAAGCGCCCGGCCGGCAGTCTCTCCGGCGGCCAGCAGCAAAGAGTCGCGATTGCAAGAGCTCTTGTCAAATCCCCGGAGGTTATCTTCGCAGACGAGCCGACCGGCAATCTCGATTCAGTCAATACCATTCGCATCATGAATATATTGAAGAAAATATCCGAGACCTGCCTTGTTATCATGGTGACGCATGAGCGGAATCTTGCCGGGCATTACGCGGATCGGATCCTGAGCGTAGAGAATGGCTGTGTGATATCGGATCGTGTACAGGAACAGGGAACTTCGGGAGAGATGTATGAGGATACGAACCTGTATCTGAAGGAATATCGAAAAGAGGTATTCCGGCATGACGGGCTGGAATTCCACTATTACAGGAGGCACGGGAAGGAAGAAGCCGGTGCGGCAGACGCCGCAGGAAGCCTGCCGGGACTTACTCTGCGCATCATTTATGATAATGGACGCTTCTACCTCGAGACGCCGGAGGACGACAAGACGATACTGATAGAAAAGGGCGGGTTTCGCCAGGTGCTGGACGAGGAGCGTCCAAGCCTGCAGGAGCTTGCGGAAACCGTGTCCGAGTACAGTCTGCTTCCGCCCGCAGCCAAAAAGGAACCCGGACTTACGAGAAAGGAATTCTTCAAGCTTGTGTTCGGCAATTTCCGGGCGGCGGGCAAAAAACAGGCGGTACTGCTGATATCCCTGGTAGTGATGGCGGTGCTTTGCGTCGTCGCTGCGGCGGATATCACCACATTAAAAGCTCTTGATATTGATTCCGTTGTCAAGGCGGATTCACGCCAGGTACTGATCAAAGCGGCGAAGAATCAGGGCTATGGAACCAGCGAGTATAAAGAGTATGTGTCCGCTCTGTTCGATGAACTGGAGGCATCCGGGCTGGTAGACAGCTTTCAGTTCTATTTCCAGACAGATCTGACTTATAATTATCAGGGCTTTGCCCAGTTAGAGGGGCTCAAATCCGCGGTCAGCGGCTTTTCCTATGCGCCGCTTGAGCGGATCTCGCAGGAACAGCTGCTGTACGGGCGTATGCCGGAGTCTCCGGATGAGATAGTTCTGGATGTTCGGGTTGCGAATAATTTCCTGAAAGCGGACAACGCGCTGAGTGCCGTTATCACCGAGCCGAGGGAGCTGATCGGCAAGGAGATTACAATTGCAAGAAAGGAATGGACGTTAAAGATTGTGGGAATCTGTGACAGCGGGGAGCCGGATCTCTACATTAATAAATATGTTCGGTTAAGCCTTCCGACTTGGGTTGGTAATTTTGCGGGACTTAGCGATCTGCAAAAGCAGTTCCCGGGACAGTTCGACGATGTCACGCTTGCTGTCGGAGAGGTTCTGGTATCGGAAAAATACTACGAGCAGATGGCTCTTGTCCGGCAGACAGAGCGGATCGACACGAGCCTGGGATATGACTTCGTCTGTGTCGGGACCTATCCTGCAGAGTTCGGATTTGATTTTGTTATCTCGGAGGAATGTTACAAGGATCTGCTCCGGGCGATGATGACGCAGGCGAAGGAGTTCCTGGTGGAGACTTCGGATAAGGAAGGGCTGTATGTGTTCCTGGACGGCGGGGTGAGCGGGGAATTGCGCAGCATGCTTCAGTTCTCGACCAGGGATTTTTATCAGGAACAGCTGTCCGCATATCAGGAGGCCAAGAGAGTCCGGTTGGACGCGCGGTTGATCGTAACGATTACCGTCGTTCTGATTTCGGTTGTGCTTCTGTACGTTACGATGCGCACCTCTGCGATTCGCAGAGCTTCGGATATCGCGGTATTCCGTCTGCTCGGAATCAAACGGCGCACCATATACGCGGCGTATTGCGTGGAATTACTGCTGCTGTCGGGCTGTACGACAATTCCGGCGGCGCTGCTCACGGGCGGAATCCTTCACTTTGTCGCTTCGATCCGCTCACTGGAGATGGAGTTCTTCTATCCGTGGTACGTGCAGCTTCTGTTGATTGCGGCGCTGTGTATGATTAACCTGCTCGTGGGGCTGCTTCCCATTCGCGGAATCGTCCGTCTGATGCCGGCGAAGCTTGCGGCAAAATATGGGGTTCAGGCTCAAAAGACCTGATTGGAATATGAGGCAAATGCACAGCATGTGCGGATGCCGACGGAATAAATTACCGATTACCGGTACATACTACAAAAAACGGGGATGCTGCATGCGCGCGGCATCCTTTTTTGGCAGGAAGAGAGGTAATGGGTATGGCGCTTTCCAAAAAGCTGGAAGAGAATATACGGAAAGCCGGTGAAATATTTCCGGTAGCGGTGAGCTTTGATATTATAACAAGGGAGTTGTATATAGGAGAGACAAGGGCATACTGGATTGGAATCAACGGATTCTGCCGCGTGGAGATTCTGCAGCAGATTGTTTCCGATCTGCAGAATCCGCAGTATATGAAGGATGCGAAGGTAGAGGATCTGCAGCGGTGGATGAACGCCAAGCTCGGCTACGTGCAGGCCTCGCTTGCGGACAGCTGGGAGCAGATCGCGGGGCAGGTGGTGAGCGGGCCGTCCGTGCTGTTCGTGGATGGGTTCGACAAGGCCATTCTGATTGATGTCAGAACGTATCCGGCCAGAAGTGTCGGAGAACCGGAGACGGAACGGGTTACGAACGGCGCAAGGGACGGCTTTGTGGAGACGATGCTGTTCAATGCCAATCTGATCCGCCGTCGGATCCGCTCTCCGAAGCTGACCTTTGAAATAATCCCGGTCGGGAGCGAGAGTAAAACCGATGTTGCGGTGACATACATCCAGGAAGCAGTCAATGAAACGCTTTTAACAAAGCTGAAAGAAGCTTTGCAGGGAGTGAAGGCCTCAGATCTGACGATGGGAGCCAGAAGTCTGGAAGAGCTATTGATTAAAAAGCGCTGGTATCACCCACTTCCGAGTATGCACTACACCGAGCGTCCGGATGTCGCGTGTAGCTTCCTTGCGGAAGGGCATATTCTTGTTATTGTGGACAACTCTCCGTCCGTCCTGATTCTGCCATGCACTATTTTTCAATTCACGCAAAGTCCCGAGGATTACTACAAAAATCCCGCCGTGGGGAATTACTACCGCCTCGTGCGGTTCTTATGTATTCCGCTGAGCCTGCTTTTGCTTCCGGTATTTTTGCTGATTACTGCATATTTTCCGGAGACGGCCAAAGAATGGAACCTGCTGTCGTCGGGCGGGCTCCCGGGGCCGACCATTATCTTTTATGTTGCGGCGGTGGAATTCCTGATTGTGCTCTTTCAGTATTCCGCGTCAGTCAGCTCGGATCGGTTCTCCGGCTCGCTTTCCCTCATCGGCGGCCTCATCATAGGTGATATCGCGGTAGATCTGAATTGGGCGTCTCCTGAGATTCTCTTTTACGCTGCGATTACGCTTTTAACCTCGATTTCGCTCGCCAGCATCGAATTCGGCGACGGGCTTCGTATCTACCGACTCTTCCTGATTGCGGCGACCGCGCTGTTCGGAGTCTGGGGGTTCGGAATCGGCTGTGTGCTTATTCTGATATCCGCGGCGACTACACCGGTATTTGGAAATATGAGCTATTTCTGGCCGCTTGTTCCCTTCGACTGGAAGGCGCTTAAGAGAATTCTGTTCCGATATCCGACGGCGAAGGCACAGCCGGTCAGAAAGCGGGTCGGGGGAAGGAAGAGGTAAAGAGAGAGGCTCCTTTGAACTGGGAGTTGGAGGAATTCGAGGAAAGGAATTGTATTTAAGCGTCGAAAGCGGTATAATAAACCATGAATGGTACTTTTATATGGCGGATCTGCGCCCGAGGTCTTGGACTCGGGCGCCGTGCAGGAATTGATTTTGCGTGCTGCAGAAGAATCAGCTTCGCGGAATAATGTCAGAAATGGAGGTTATTATGAGACGGCTATACATATTGTTATCCCTGGTTCTATTATTGCTGGTGTTGCTGCTGTTCGGCTGCGGCAAGGGCGGTCATACGGATTCTACGGAGCCGACGACAGATACAGAGACATCTTCCGATACGGACAGCACGAAGCCTGACGGAACGACAGTGCCGTCAGAATCGGGATCGGAGGGGACTTCACAGACCGAAGGCACAGAGCCGACGAAACCTTCCTCCGAAGGAACGAGCGGGCCTGCAGTTGTTCTGCCGACGGAGCCTTCGGATCCGGTCAGCTATGACAAGCAGGAGCCTTCTAAGACTGCGGGCTGGCAGCGGCTGAAAGGTTCGGAGAATCTCTGGCTTGTGTCGGAGGAAGCGCCGGAGGGAATGACGGCTGTCTCTATGTATAACCTGCAGGAGACGATTCTATTTGCGGCATATACGACGTTGGATGACGGAAGCAGCGCGTATCGGCTGCGAATCTATGATCCGGACAGCAGAAGTATCGTGGCGGAGACCGTGCTTCCGTGCAGCGGCAGTGTAACGCTGCAAAAGAACGGAGTATTGATCGGAGTCTGTGATTCCGGACGAGGTTCCGTGTGGATTCTGGATCATGAGTTAGAGACGCTGGTGGAATATAATGCGGTGATTGATTTGAGCAGCTGGCATCTGACCAAGGACATGAAGACCGTCTATTCCTTTGACTGGGCGAGCAGTATATACCGGACCGATCTGGAATCGGGGGAGCGGGAAATCTGGATCGAAGAAGCTTCGAACGCGCAGGTGAAGGGATACACTGACAGAGAAGTAATATTTGAATATTACGATGGAAATAATCAGCAGCTTGTATACAAGTGGCTGAATCTGGAGACCGGAGAGCAGGATATTCTGCCGTTGGATATGAGCATATCCCGGGCTGAGCGCGGCGCTGCGTCCGGGAAAGGAGGCACAGCTTCTCTAACGGGAAGCGGGGAGAACGCGGCAGGTTATGAGGACAGCTGGCTGCTTGGTGAATTCGGGACAGGAAGCAGATATCATATTATAACACCGGAGAAGCACAGCATGTTCACATGGACGGATGGAGAAGTACACCTTGAGGCTTCACAGGAGTATCTGTTAATCGAGGATTCGGATAAGAGGAAGATGAGCCTTTATAATCTGGACGGAGAATTCCTGTCCGCATGTGAATTGCCGGATGCGGAGCGGTACATAGACAGCGAGCTGGTGTGGAGCAATATCTGGGACGGATATTTCTTCTTGGACTCCTCTGCAGACGGCACCCTGCGGCTGCTCTTTTGGGAGATTCAGGCGGCAGGCTCCGGAGAGGATTTGGCGCTTGAGGAGTATGATGATACGGTTCCGGGCGGATTCAGCGCGGCGCCTGAGCTTTATAAGAGGGCAGAAGAGTTGTCGGAGAAATATCATCTCGATATCCGAATTGCGGATCAGTGCCAGCTGGAAT
The DNA here is from genome assembly GCA_017623215.1 of Lachnospiraceae bacterium. Lineage (GTDB taxonomy): Bacteria > Bacillota > Clostridia > Lachnospirales > Lachnospiraceae > Caccomorpha. The sequence goes on from JAGAPO010000088.1 coordinate 23,381, forward strand.
ACGATGGTTTTACCTCGAATGAGGTCAATGACACCGAGACGCTTTCCCTGGCGTTAGATCGTCTGGAAGAGGCGCTGTCCTGCTATCCGGACGGCTTCTTTGAGCAGCTGTGCTACGGAAGGATTAAGAAGATTCAGATTGAACTGGTCGGCAGCCTGCGAAGAACGGAGTATCCGGAGGGAGGAGAGTACACGACCTCGGGGGCGTTTGCCTGGGAAAAATGGGATCATCATCTGATGGCGGTTGATGTTGCGCAGGGGTATATCTGGAACTATTTCCACGAATTCTCGCACATTATTGACAAACGGCTTGCGTGGGACGCGTCTTACCGTGACAATGCATTATACAGCGAGGAGACATGGCTTTCTCTGCAGCCGGAAGGGTTCCGTTATGCGAACTCATATTATCAGATATCGGACAGTGTGCGAGCTTATGCGGACAGCGGATATTTTGTCGATCTGTACGCATGCACCTATGCGACAGAGGATCGGGCGCGGGTAATGGAGATGTCCATGTATGTGGCCCCGGAATATTTTCAGAGCCGCCCCGGATTATTGAAAAAGCTGGAGTATTACTGTCAGTGCATCCGCGACGGATTTGATACGACCGGATGGCCGGAGGTTACGGTCTGGGAGAGGGCGCTGCAGAAATAAAAAGAATGGCCGTATCGCTGATGGTTGGATGTCAGCGATACGGCCGTATTTTGTGTCAAAATATAAAAGATTAATGTTTCCCGCATTTTTGAATTAATCTCTCATGCATCAGTATCATAACTGCAAGAATCAGCGCTAAGTACACCGGGAACAGGGCAACACTGATGTGATTGGCGATCAGACCGAACAGAGGCGGCATCGCACAGATTCCGACATAGGCGCAGGCCATCTGAACACCGATGAGGGACTGGGAACGTTCGGCTCCGAAATGATCCGGTGTGGAGTGAATGATGCACGGATAGACGGGGGCGCAGCCAAGGCCAACCAGGAGAAGTCCGATAAGCGATACCGTCTGCCCAAAGGGAAGCAGCAGAGCAAGAATACCGATACTGATGATACCAAGGCCGAGGCGAATCATCTGAGTATCGGAAAGCTTGGCCGTTATAAAGCCCGAGATCGCGCGTCCGACGGTAATGCCAAGATAGAACAGACTGGCAAAGGAAGCGGCTGTCTCGCTGGATATTCCGTTATGAAGCACCAGATAGCTGCTGGCCCAAAGCCCGGCAGTCTGTTCGATTGCGCAGTAGCAGAAGAAGGTAACCATTACCTCCTTTGCTCCCGGAATACGGACGATCTCAGGAAGGGAGAGCGCTTTTGGAGTGACTTCAGAATCAGAAGAGCCGACGGTATTCTGACACTTCCACAGAGGAAGGCTGAAGAACAGGATGAGAGTCAGCGAGATCTGAATCAGCCCGATATACCGGTAGCCCATATTCCAGGTCTGTCCACCGGTCAGAGCCCAGCCCATGATATAAGGACCAATCGAAGCGCCGACACCCCACATACAATGCAGCCAGCTCATATGGCGGCTGGAGTAATGCAGCGCGACGTAATTGTTCAAAGACGCATCAACGCTTCCTGCTCCCAGTCCGTAGGGGATTGCCCACAGACACAGCATCCAGAATGAATTGCTTACGGAGAAGCCAAGCAGAGCAATGGCGGTCATGGCAACGCTGATCATCGTTACTTTTCCGGTTCCAAGCCGCCGGAGAATACGATCGCTCATCAGGCTGGAGATTACGGTCCCGATCGCAATAATCATGGAAATGATTCCGGCATAGGAGACCGGAACCTCGAATTCGACATACATCGAGGGCCATGCCGAACCGAGCAGCGCGTCCGGAAGGCCAAGGCTGATAAAAGAAAGGTAGATAATGGCTAAAAGTAAATGTACCATATTGTATTCCTCCTGTTGTAATGCTATGATTATAACAGAAAATAGAAAAATGTGTTAGTAGATCGTGTAAATTTATCAGTCTTCGGTGTGAGAAAAGAAAAGGAGAGAGTATGAAGCTGCGCAGATATCAGGCAGAGGACAGGGACGCGGCCGCGCAATTATTCTACGAGACGGTGCATACCGTGAACGCGGCGGATTATACAAAGGAGCAGAGAGAGGCCTGGACCTCGGGGCGCTGTTTCGGCGATCTGTGATGAACTGGAAAGAGCGGTACGTGCCGGACGGGTGCGGAGAAATACATCCGAATACACCTTTGAATTGCCGCAGGTGCCGTCTTTTACTACACACGCGTCTATCACTGCCAGGCCGTTCTTTGAGAAGAGGGCATACCGCAGATTCAGTCCGCATTCCGTATTTCATAAGCCGGATAGGTGTGACTATAGTGGTATCCGAGCTTTTCTGCCAACGCGACTGACCAGATATTCTGTGCGTCCCAGCTTGGGTAGAGGCCGCGATCGAGACATTCCAGAATTAATCTGGAAGCGCAGATAAAAGCGAATCCCTTTCGGCGATAGGGCTCTTTGGTATCGATCTCAATCTCAATCCCTTCCTTGTACCGTGAATACGAAGAAGCGCCGGAGATAATCTCACCGGCCTTCACGATTACCGCGCCAAGGCCCAGTCTGCGGTAGGTCTCATAATTCGCAAATTGCGAGACCAGATCCCGGCTCCAGTCCTGTGATAGACACTTCAGATAGAGCTCTTCCTCGATCAACCTCAGTTCGCAGTCATTCGGAAGAGCAAGGAGATTGCGCTGTAACTCCGTACGGTTAAAGATCAGGGGTTCTTTTTTGATTGCATACCGCGACACACGGTATGCCCGTTCCCCATAGCATTCTTCCAGCAGCCTGCTCCATGCTTCATTCTGCGGAACCATAATAATAAAATTCTGCTTGTGGGAATCGGGCCTATGTAACACTAACTCACGACTCGGTATTCCGGCAAAAAACGCAAAATCTCCCAAGTAAGCCGCTGCCGATTCCGGGCCACCAACGTCTGCAGGAACATAGATGTCCCCCATAATGCCCTGCAGACAGGAAAAAATTAAAGTCTCTTCCCATCCGGCGAACAGATGACTGACGGCCATTGGATTAGATAATTTTTGTATCATAAAGATCACCGCCTTCTTGTGTGTGATTCTTGTCTTTTATGCTTCGGGGGGATTATATTCGGTGCGATTCCTTCCACTTCTCCACCCACTCAAGTCTCTCCGCAAATGCTTTCTCCGCTCCTTCCTTCGTCGGCCTGTAATACTTCCGATCTTTCAGAGTCTCCGGAAGACATTCGAGCGTCGTTACCTTCTCACTGAAGTCATGGGCATATTGATACCCCTCCCCATAATGCAGCTCCTTCATCAGTCCGGTGGGAGCGTTGCGAATCTGGAGGGGAACCGGATCGGCAAGGCTCTTCTGGGCGTCAAGCTTTGCCTCCTCATAAGCGGTGTACAGGGAATTCGAGCGCGGGGCAAGGGCAAGATAAGTAACCGCGTGGGTCAGATGCACGCTGCATTCCGGCATTCCGAGGAAATGGCAGGCCTGATATACCGATATCGTAAGCGGCAGCGCATTCGAGTCCGCAAGACCGATATCCTCACTTGCAAAGCGAATCAGCCTCCGTGCAATATAGAGCGGATCTTCCCCGGCCTCGAGCATTCGGGCGAGCCAGTACACAGCTGCGTTCGGATCGGAATTGCGCATCGACTTGTGAAGCGCGGAAATCAGATTGTAGTGTTCCTCGCCGTTCTTATCATATAACAGAGAGCGCTTGCTGGTGCACTGCTCCACTGTCTCCTTCGTAACCGTTACGCGCCCCGTACCATCAAGCTCTCCGTTGAGAATCACCATCTCAAGCGTATTCAGCGCCGTTCGGGCATCCCCGTTCGCAAAATTCGCAATCATACGCAGCACATCTTCCGATACGACGATATCCTGTTCCCCGTACCCCTTCGGACTCTTCAGTGCATGGCGCAGAAGTCCGGTCAGATCATCGGCGTTCAAAGCCTGAAGGACAAACACCTTGCAGCGGGAAAGCAAAGCGGAGTTAATCTCAAACGAAGGATTCTCCGTTGTCGCGCCGATTAGGATAATACTGCCTTTCTCCACATAAGGCAAAAAGGCATCCTGCTGTGCTTTGTTAAAGCGGTGAATCTCGTCTACAAACAGAATCGTCTTCAGCCCAAGCTTCCGGCTCTGCTCCGCATTCGCCATGACCTCACGAATCTCTTTAATTCCGCTCGTTACCGCGCTGAAATCAACAAAATCCGCCTGAGTTCCTGCCGCAATAATCCGGGCAAGTGTCGTCTTGCCGACCCCCGGAGGACCCCAGAAAATCATAGAGGATATCTGATCCTTATCAATCAGATTGCGCAGAACTCGCCCCTTCTCCAGCAGATGCTTCTGCCCGGCGAATTCTTCCAGCGTCTCCGGACGAATCCGGTCTGCCAAAGGTGCATTATATTCGGTATGATCAAAAAGGGAAAGCTGACGCATGCCTTCCAAGCCCCCTCTCAAAAAAGGTATCCCAATCTGCGGAGTTCAGACAGAAAATCCGCAGATTCCAAATTATCAGATTGACAAGAACATATGTTCCTGTTACAATTATTATAACGCAAACACGGACAAATGTAAAGGGGAAAAAGATGATTACAATCACGAACAGACAGGCCAGACAATTTATTCTGCGCAAGCACGGTTTGCTCGGCAAGTACAGATTCTGCGGCGGAGAAGGGGCGCTTTCCTATGTACGCCAGGCAGGATGCATTCAGTTCGACCCGGTGGATGTCTGCGGGAAGAACGCGGAGCTCACTCTGCAGTCCCGAGTAAAGGGCTTTACCAAGCAGACCTTATATCGGCTGCTGTATGAGGAACGCAGCCTTGTAGATTATCCGGACAAGAATCTTTCAATCATCCCGGTGGAGGACTGGCCTTATTTTGAACGCTACCGAAGGGCGGCGAGAGAGTGCGGGCAGCAGTTTCAAGGGCTTGCCGCGCTGGAAGCTCAGGCAAAGGAATATATCAGGGAGCACGGACCGGTCAGCTCGGAGGAGCTTCCGATAGAGGGAGACCTATACTGGCATTCCGCGATTCACTGGAGCGGGAACTGGCACGGTAAGAGCAATGCGGCGCGCTCCGTTCTGGAACAGCTGTATTCGAACGGAGAACTGCTGATTCACCATAAGAAGGGTTCCAGAAAGTATTACGACCTCGCAGAACGATACATTTCGCAGGAACTGCTGCAGTCGCCGGACCCGATTCCGGATGAATTCGAGCATCAGAAGTGGCGGGTGCTCAGACGAATCGGTGCGGTTGGCCTGTTATGGAACCGGCCTTCTGACGCGTGGCTGAATATCTGGGGGCTCAAAGCGGAGCAGCGCAGCGAAGCATTTCGGCAGCTGCTTGAGGAGGGCAGAATTCTTGCAGTTCAGGCAGAGGGGTTGAAGGATACTCTGTATTGCAGAGCAGAGGACGAGGAACTGCTGCAGGAGATTTTAAGAGAAGAGAAGTATACGCCAAGATGTGAGCTGATTGCACCGCTCGACTGCATGATGTGGGATCGAAAGCTGATTCGGGCGCTGTTCGGCTTCGACTATTCGTGGGAGATCTATACGCCTGCGGATAAGCGGAAGTATGGCTTTTATGTGCTGCCGCTTATCTATGGAGAACAGTTTGTCGGGCGTGTGGAGGCGGTGAATGATGCGAAGACGCAGAGCCTGCTTGTAAAGAACATCTGGTATGAGGATGGGATAAGGCAGACGAAGAAGCTGCAGGCTGCGGTCACAGGATGCCTGAGGCGGTTTGCGAAGTTTAATGAATGTGAGAACGTACTGTACGATTCCTGCCGATGAAACCGGTGTTTGCCCGACTAAAGTATCCGCAGAAGAAAGCGGATATTTTAGTCGGGCAGGAGATGTGGGATTTTTGAATCGGCTCTTTTTGATATTTTATGAGAATCGGCTGCTCTGTATATACGCAAGAACTGCCTGTACCAACTCCTCTATGGATGCTCCGTCCGTATTGATATGATACCCTTCACGTAAGGCATTTGACTCTCTGCTTGCCATCTGAATATTTTGCATACACCAGCAGTCCTCCGTTTCACCCCGTGCCAGGATTCTGTCGTGAATATTCTGATAGGAGGCTTCCAGAATGATCAAGCGGACATCCATTCCGTCATTCAGCAGCCGTTCAATAATATTCGCATAGGAAGAATGACGCAGCAGCGTCATCGGTACCAGAATATTCTTATGAAAGGTATTGTGGATATCTTTCAACAGTTCATAGCAGAATTGGCTCCACAGAGGATAGTCTTCAAAGATAAAACCATAGGGATTATCTGGATAATTCCCGCGCACGGCATTGCCGACTTCTTCGGCATCGAAGATCAAGGAATCTTCGATCTCCTCTTTAAGGGCTTCTGCTAAAGTGGATTTGCCAACACCGTAAGCCCCGCTTATCCATATTATCATAATAGATATTGCCTCCTTTCGAGCCTGAAAGGTCTGTATATGCTGAATATTATAGCACACTGCGGAATGCAGGGGAAGAGGAATACACACAGGAGGAAACCAATCCTTATCAGGAAGTTCATGCGGAAAGTCCGTCCGGGGAAACGTTCGTGAGAAGTATGTGATAGAAAGTCTTTGCCAGGGCGTCCGTACCAAAAGTCCGTGCGGAGCACAACTGCCGGGTTGAATGAAAAAGTAAATTCTACATGTAAACTTAAATTCCATACTGAAGACAAAAGTCTACTTTTTAGGGTTTGACGAATTATGTTAGACCCTTTATAGTAGAAATTAGGCCAGATAATAAATGATGTCATCGGAAA
>JAGAPO010000089.1 GCA_017623215.1 Lachnospiraceae bacterium
AGCAGGGTGTGCTGTTGCCGGGATCCAGTATATCATAAATCGAATGTCAAGGTCAGGTAGTATTCTCTGCGAGAATCTCCACCTTACCCTTGACATTCCGTTAAAGGTGAAGTGTAACCAATCATTGACACCTCAACAAAATGTGAAAAAATAGAGGGCTTGACTTGTTGACAAGCGGAGGTTCTTACGATATAATACTGTGAACTGGGCAAATATGATGGACTCAAGTATGAATGGGCTGAAGAGAGAATATTTGTATAAGGAAAGTTGTATTTAAGGAAAGAAGGGTATTTTTATGGCAGCAGAAAAGAAGAACATATTGACGTATGCCGGACTCCGTCAGTTAGAGGATGAACTTGCGGATCTGAAATTGAACAGGAGAAAAGCGGTTGCGGAGAAGATAAAAGAGGCGAGAGAGCAGGGCGACTTATCCGAGAACGCAGAGTATGACGCAGCGAAGGATGAACAGCGCGATATCGAGGCAAGAATCGAAGAGATCGACAAGATCCTGAAGAATGCGGAAGTTGTCGTTGAGGATGAGGCGGATACTTCTACGATCAACATCGGCTGCAAGGTTAAGATTATGGATATGGAGTTCGAAGATATCCTTGAGTACAAGATTGTAGGTGCGACAGAAGCCAACAGCTTAAAGGGCAAGATTTCCAATGAGTCTCCGGTGGGCAAGGCGTTAATCGGGGCAAAGATTGGTGAGGTGGTTGATGTTGAGACACTGGCAGGTGTCATTCAGTATAAGATTCTTGAAATTGATAGATCCAACTAAGAGAGAATAAGGAATATTCGAAGAAGATTTCGAATCAGGAGGGAATAGTCGTGGCAGAAGAGAATATGCAGAATATACAGGCGGAGCAGACCGAAGCAGAAGTGAACGAGCTGATTCGGGTAAAGCGCGAAAAGCTAACTGCGCTGCAGGAAGCGGGCAAGGATCCGTTCCAGATTATGAAGTACGATGTGACACATCATACGACCGATATTCGTGAGAATTTCGAGGCACTCGAAGGAACAGAAGTATCCATCGCCGGACGTATGATGTCCAAGCGTGTCATGGGTAAGGCTTCCTTTATTAATGTACAGGACAAGCTCGGCAGCATCCAGTGTTATGTCAGAAAGGATGAGGTTGGCGAGGAGCCGTACGCTGATTTTAAGAAGTTTGACGTGGGTGACATCATCGGTGTAACCGGTGAGGTATTTACGACAAAGACCGGCGAGATTTCGGTTAAGGCGAAGTCCGTTACGCTGCTGTCCAAGTGTCTGCAGGTGCTTCCGGAGAAGTTCCACGGACTGAAGGATACGGATATGCGTTATCGCCAGAGATATGTGGATCTGATGATGAATCCCGAGGTTAAGGACACCTTCATCAAGAGATCGTTGATCATTCGTGAGATTCGTAACTTCCTGGACGGAAGAGACTTCATCGAGGTTGAGACTCCGGTTCTGGTTGCGAACGCGGGCGGCGCTGCTGCAAGACCGTTCATCACGCATCACAACTCGCTGGATCAGGATATGTTCCTGCGCATTTCGCTGGAGCTGTACTTAAAGAGACTGATTGTCGGCGGACTCGAGAGAGTATACGAGATTGGCCGTGTATTCCGCAACGAGGGACTTTCCGTTCGTCATAATCCGGAATTCACCCTGCTTGAGCTCTACCAGGCATACACCGATTATGAGGGCATGATGGAGCTGACAGAGACAATGTTCCGCGCCGTGGCAGAGAAGGTATTAGGCACGACCGTTATCCATTACGGTGACGTTGAGATTGACCTGGCAAAGCCGTTTGAGAGAATTACCATGATTGACGCGGTTAAGAAGTATACCGGCGTTGATTTTACGAATATTGTAACGGATGAGGATGCAAAGGCAGTTGCGAAGGAGCATCATATCGAGTTTGAGGACAGACATAAGAGAGGCGATATCCTGAACCTCTTCTTCGAGGAGTTCGTAGAAGAGCATCTGATTCAGCCGACCTTCGTTCTGGATCACCCGATCGAGATTTCTCCTCTGACCAAGAAGAAGCCCTCGAACCCGGCTCATGTAGAGCGTTTCGAGCTGTTCATCACGCAGAGAGAGATGGCGAACGCATACTCCGAGCTGAATGACCCGATCGATCAGAGGGAGCGTTTCATGGCTCAGGAGGCGCTGCGAGCGGCCGGAGATGAAGAAGCGAACTCCATGGATGAGGATTTCCTGAACGCGCTGGCCTATGGTATGCCTCCGACAGGCGGTATCGGTATTGGTATCGACAGACTGGTTATGCTGCTGACGGATTCGGCGGCGATTCGGGATGTATTGCTTTTCCCCACGATGAAAAGTCTTGATAAATAAAAAGCCGAAAATAGGGTATTTTCAACGATTTAGAAGGCTGATATTTGTATTTTACGACAGAGTTACGACAAATGGTGAGCCTTGATATAGTAAAGATTTAAGACATCATTACTTATAGTGATATAGGTAGTGGTGTCTTTTTGTATGTCGGGGTATTTTACATTTAAGATGGCAGCAGTATTTTACGCAAAGGGTATATCTATTGTATTCATGTCTTAGGCGGTGAATTGGTGTATCGAAGTATATATAGTATGGTTCACACGCCCCTTTCTGTAGAAATTATCGAACCATGATAAAAAGTGTGGAAATTGAAAAAAGCTTAGAAAATAAGGCTTTTGGGGGATTCTGTATTTTGATGAAATGATAGTAAAAATGACTGAAATGCTTCGTGTTCCGAAAAATGGAATGCCCAAAACAAATAAACCTCATAGGGATACCGATGGCTTTTTTTAATACTTCAAGTGCGTCCTTTGCATCGCGCAGTTCACGCTGCAGACGGGCAATCTCTTTTGCTTTATCGCTGGCATAATTACCGGAACCACGGGTGGGCACTTCGCCTTCGTGTTCTTTCGCTGAACGCATCCATGTTTTTAAAGCAGATTCACTGATGCCAAGATTGGCTGCTGCTTTGGAGAGCGGCAGATCAGGATGCTCCTGTCGGTATCTGACAGCATCCTCTTTAAACTGTTGTGAGTACTTAGTTCCCTTTGCCATTGTCGTTCCTCCTCTTTATAGTTCTATCATACCTGATTTAATGGAACTTGGCACGTTTACTTTGTACTATTGATATACTACCATCAATGATTACCAGCCATCCAGAAACGGCGACCATGCCGTAACCTATCTGAAGGACTTCAAAGGATATGTCCATTCGGATGGCTACTCCGGCTACCATAAGCTGGACGGCATTACCCGGTGCGGATGCTGGGCGCACCTGCGCAGAAAGTTTGTGGAAGCTATTCCGCAGAAGAAAGCGGAGGGCTCACCAAAGACTGCCGCAGAAACCGGACGAGATTACTGCGACCGGTTATTCCATCTGGAAGAGACCTTAAAAGACATCTCTCCTGAAGAAAGAAAACAGAAGCGTCTTGAACTGGAAACACCGGTTCTTGAGGCTTTTTGGTGCTGGCTTGATACGTTGGAACCGTTAAACGGCTCTGCTCTTGGCAAGGCAGTAACCTATGCAAAGAACCAAAAACCATATATGGAGAACTATCTAATGGATGGTAGATGTGCTCTCTCCAACAATGCAGCCGAGAACGCCATCCGTCCATTCACGGTCGGAAGAAAAAACTGGCTGTTTGCCGACACACCAAAAGGAGCCGATGCATCTGCTATGGTTTACAGTCTCGCTGAAACAGCCAAAGCCAACGAAATCAACGTTTATGCTTATTTCCAGTATCTGCTCATCAACATGGCAGACGGTGACTGGCACAACGAACCGGGAGTACTGGATATGCTGATGCCATGGTCCGAACAAGCGAAGGAACAATGTACACAATAAATCGTCAGGGGATGGTATTATACGCCATCTCCTTTTATTTTGGTAGGCACTCTGTTATTGAGCGCTTACTAAGAAATTGCTGATACTGCTTATGAGAAAGCCTGTGAGGTAATTGCGGAAACTGTTTTTGCAGAAACACAGAAACAAGATTTGGAGGTTGTAGCAAATTATCAGAAATGGATCACAGAAGAGAGCAATGTTCCTGCTGATAAAAAGTCTGCCATCAGTAAATCGCTGGATGCCCTGCAAAATAAAATGAAGAAAACAGCGGACAAGCTTTTGAATAAAGTTTTGACTGCATTAAGGCTGCCGATAGTCAAAGAAAAGAACAAGGCTGTTGTAAAGGAAAAAGCAAAAGAATATGGAAC
>JAGAPO010000090.1 GCA_017623215.1 Lachnospiraceae bacterium
AAAGCGGTCGCCGTTCCATTCCAGATATTTCTGGTGGTCTTCCGGCATATGTTCAGTGATGGTGCTGTACTGCCCGGTACGCCCTTTGAGACGACGATGGGAAGCGATGCGGTTATGGTTGAAAAAAATCTCAATAGTGAAATCTGTTACCCTTACATCAACCTTCTTTTTGATGTATTCAAACGGAACTGAGTATAGCATTCCGTCCACAGATATGTGATAATTGAACTGGACAGTGGCTGTTTTCCAGTCTGCCAGTTCAAAACGGGTAGCAGGCAATGGTGCCAGCAATGGTTTTTCTTCCCCAAGAAATAAGCTTTGCCGACTACCTTCTTTCTTCTGAAAGAGCCTTTGGTTGAACAGTTCAAGTTTATCTCGTATGGCACGATTCAATTCAGCAAGGGAAAAGAACTGTTCATCCCGAAATGCTGCTGTAATCCAGGTAGAAATATTTCCTACCGTTCCTTCAGCATTCGGCTTATCTTTAGGTGATCTGACACGTGCCGGAATGATAGCAGTTCCATAGTGTTCAGCCATTTCCTGATAGGTTTCATTGATCTGCCGGTCTTTCCAGCCACCATTGTGAACAACTGCTGTTTTACAGTTATCCGGGACGAGGATCTTTGCGACTCCGCCAAAGAATTCGTACATGTGGACATGCGCATTGATCCATGATTTCTGCTTTGTATCCAGAAAAGCTTCCACGTATGCGTACTGACTGTAAGTCATTACACCTACGAATATATAAGCCTTAATGATTTCACCGGTATCCGGATCGATGATTGTTGCAGTATCACCTGCCCAATCGACTTCAACCTGTTCACCTGGTTTACGGTTAATGTGCATTGTTGCACGTCTTTTCTGCTCATCCTGTTGGATGTGATAACAAAACTGGGAATACATGAGCGGTTCATCACCATTTGCACGGCAGTCCTCCATGTATTCGGTCCACAAGAGTTTTTTGCTGACCCCGTTACGAAGCAGTTCTTTACGGATGTGCGCAAAGTCTGGCATTCGTTTTGTGGATACGACTTGTTGTGCAGATGGGAAAAATTTTTCTGCAAGTACAGCATCAGTATCGTTTGCATCCAGCGGCCAGGATATAGATAATTCTTTGGCACGCTTCAGCACGCGATTGACTGTTTTCTTAGAAACACCGCAGCCGTCAGCGATGTTCTGTTGACTGAGTCCCAGACTGGATAGCCTGAGAATCTCACGATACTTGGTCATGCTTGTGACCTCCTTAAAATGTATTTACACCAGTTGGTGCATGGCTACATTTTAAGGGGTTATGATAACGGTTTCCACCAGCGGAATGGCGGTTTCCTTAAAAACGGATTTGCGGTTTCCTATGTCCGGACAGCATGGACACGAAAGCCGGAATACTCATGCAAATATACTTTTCCTTTTTTAATGTTATCCCGGTAATGATTAAGAAAATACCGTTGCCCAAGGACAAGGAACTTACCGATGAGGAATTTTCAGCATTATCAGATGAAATTCTTTTTCTCATGGGAGTGGTATGTGATGCTGAAATCAATTCGCTTCTTTCGGAGCTTGACGAATTGATTGTAAGCTCCGTCTACAAGCTCGATTTGAAAAGACCAAGTAAAAGTGTTTTGCGCAATAGAATGGTCAATCTCGACACCAAAAAGTTGAACAAGCGTTTTACGGAAGAAATGATTCCCGGTGTGTACCAGACAAATATCTATGGTTTGGTTATGAGTATGGTATACGCGAAAAAAGGTATCAATCCGGATGAGATGAGTAATGAGGAATATGATGAATTTATAAAGACGAAAAATAAGAAAACAGAGTCAAGAAAACCGAAAAAGAAATAACTCCTTAAACGATAGCGGAGAAGGAGATGCCTATACGGTATCGTCCTTCTCCGCTGTTTTTCTTTTTAGCCAAGACCCTTATCAACTGTATGTGTCGTTTTGAGTTCATCTCTATTGTACCCCAACATACTTACATTTCCCCTCTCCAATCATATTTTGTTGACAACATATAAAATATGAACTATAATTTATAATAATTAATTGTGATTATAGAAGAATTGGAAGGTACAGAAATGGCAGAATACAACATGACATACGAGGATTTAAACGATTTCCTGGAAGAATGTATCCGAAAGTCTGATAATTCGGAAGTGTTGCGCGGGCACCGGGCTGAGATACTGGCGGCGATTACGGTAAAGAACGAGGAAGATTGCGCGGCATCTGTGAGGGAAGAATTGGAGCTGTGGGAGAATCAGATTGGAAGGCCGAGCGAGCTGCTGCTTGGGACGCGTTACATACGAATCAAGGACAGTATGATTACATTCATTGAGGCGGCACTGACATCGGGGTTTGCTGACGCCGTGATAGCGAATCCGGAGAATCCGATGAAAGGAATGTCGGTAGGAATTGTGTCGGGGGTTGTGATTGCGTTGATCGAGATTTTTTCTTCGGCCAGCCGGCTGGAGGATTATGACTTTTGCGTTTATATGCAGGCGGTTACACATTTTAGAACGCATAGGGAATTCACGCTGGAGGAGCTGATGGAGTGGTTTCCGCATGGTGACAAAGCAGTCTGCAATATGCATAATTCCAAATGGGATTGTGAATTCGCTGGTGCAGGGGACATTTGCTCCATTGCGGCACACGGCAGAATCGAAGAGGCGGTAAGGTCCCTTTGTGATAAGAAGATATTGGATAAACGCAGAGAAAATAGAACGGATATCTATTTCTTCCCTGTATGATAAGGAAGATGAGGATGTGTCGGGATGAACGAACGAGAATGGATCAGGAACAAGATAAAAGAAAAGGATGGAGACGAGCCATTGTATGAAGGCGATTATGACCGGAGCGAGCTGTTGTATGAAGGCAGCTATGAGGAGGAGCCGTTCGTTGTGATTCGAACGGAAGAACAGGAGCGGGTGATTCCGGCGTTCTGCAGCTCAGTATTTGCCAATTATTTATCGGATGAGCAGGGGAAGAGTGCGGACAGGACGGAGTGGGATGACTGGAAGGAACAGGTGAATCGGCTGGAACCGCCGGATCCGGTGACTCAGGGGAACGGGGTATCGGGAAAGGCTTTTTTAATGAATTTTCTGAAAAGACTGCCCAAGCCGATTACGATTATTCAGGAGGGGTATCACATTGATCGGAGCTTTCGGGATACTTATTATATGTACTTTTCGAATCAGCATTTTCAGATCAAACGGTATTCGCGCAGGCTGTCCTTTTTCCTTGGGGAGTATGATGCGGAGCAATTTTTTGATACAAATGAGGGAGTTCAGGAGGAACTGGAGCGGCATTTTATCGGATCGTGCGTGATTAATCCGTTGGTTGAGGGCTCCATTGGAAGAACGTTAATCAGTCCGCATTTTGCGCTTGCTGCGGAGCAGAAACCGGCGTATATGAGGCTTTCTTCGTTCGGAGTGAATATTTATGGAAGAGCGTTTCGGGTTGCGGCATTTCCGTATCGCATGCAGGATGAGGAGACGATGTGCTGTGCAGAGGTTACGCTGCTGAATATTATGGAGTATTATTCGAACAGCTACAGTGATTATAAGGTGGTGGTACCGAGTGAGATTATCGAGCAGGAGCAGAAGCACAGCCACGAGCGGGTTCTGCCTGCAAGAGGGGTCACCTATCCGGTGCTGACCAAGGTCCTTTCCGATTTCGGGTTTTCGCCAAGACTGTATAACGTAGCGGCGATCGATAGTTTCCGGTATTCTTCGGTGAGCCGGGAGGATGAGCTGAGGCGATGGCTTCATTATTATGTGGAATCAGGAATTCCGGTGGCGTTGAATCTGGTTCCGCTTGGAATTGCAGGAACCGGACATTCGATTGTGTGTATCGGTCACGGACAGGCGAAGGAAAGCCTGAAAAAAGAAGCCTGCCGGAAACGCTGGATATCCTGGTCCGAGCGGGAGCATGCGCATCCGCTGATTAATTCGGCAGATTTTTATGATGATTATGTCGTGGTGGATGATAATCAGCCGATTTATCAGGTACGAAATTTTCGGAATCTGTCGGTCTATTCGGATATGCGGATTGAGAATCTTGCAGTCCCGTTATATAAAAGGATGTTCCTGGACGCACCGAATGCATTTGCGACGATTCGGGCTCTGCTGCACAGCGAGCAGTTCGGAATCGGAGAATGGGCGGGAGATTTTTTGAAACCGAGGGAAAATGTGATAATTCGCATTTTCATGGCGTCTTCCCGCAGCTATAAGAGTTTTCGAATGAATACGCTTTCGGACATGTTTGTAAAGCAGCTTTATACGATGATACCAATGCCGCGTTTTATCTGGGTGTGCGAGCTGTATCGGGCGGAGGATTACGAGCAGCTGCAGGCGTTCGGGGAAGTGGTGATTGATGCGACTTCGGCACCGAACAGAGGACATCGCAGTCTGATTCTGATGCATTATCCGGGGGCTGTTGCGTATCGGAATCCGGAGCAGACTGGGGTTGGCTTTGAAGAAATGGCACAGTTAGAGGAAGATTCGTTGTTCCCCGGGTATCAAAGAAATCTGATTAGGATTGAAGGCGATCCGATGGACGCGGCAGTGGATTGCGGAATATAATGGATGGGGGAGAAAATACTTGACTTTATCCTGATATTGAGGTATAGTTAAGATTAATATATTGTAGGAATAAAAGCCCCTTGATTCCGAGACTGCAGAGAGGGGTGGAAGTCGGAGATTGCAGGAGATCGTCTGAACGACAGAGAGGATACGATGAATATTAGCAGAATGATTGAAAAGGAGATGGATAAAAGCGGCGGACGTGTCAGGATAGTGAAAGTACCTGCAAGCAAGCGGCCGACGGCAGAGTCCTTAAAGAAGCTTGATCGCGAGATTGCAGCGCAGGTCAGTGCCAATGAGGCAATGAGCAACCGAAGTATGCTGTATGCGTCCAAGATGCCTTTGAAGTAGGAGGGTGCGTGGTTTTTGGTGCGCGCCGGAATGCAGTATCGTAATCAGAAGAATAAGCAAAAGATGAAGAATGGAAAGAGTACCTTTATTTCAGGCCAGCAGAGAAGGAGCGCCGTCGGCTGTAAGCCTCCGGACCTGAGTAAAGCGAATGTGCGTCCGGGAGTCGGCAGAGTGAGTCAGGTCAGATCTGGGTAGCCCTGCACGGGAGAACCAGCCGTTATCTGGGAAAAGAGTATACCCAATGCTGCATTGGTATGAATAAGAGTGGAACCGCGGATATTTTCGTCTCTGATTGAGACGAGGAGCCGCGGTTTTTTAAGCTATATTATAATAAGAAGAGAAGAGGAAATTTATGGGAATTATCAAATATGTAAAAGAAGAGATTCAGATTATACGAGAGCGCGACGCTGCGATAAAGACGCCGTGGGAGGTATTTTTGTATCCGAGCTTTAAAGCGGTGACGCGGCATCGGGTGGCACACTGGCTGTATACGCATAAGCATTATTTTCTGGCGAGATGGTATTCGCAGCGTACCGTCAGGAAGACCGGAATTGAGATTCATCCGGGCGCTAAGATTGGAAAAGGGTTCTTTATTGACCATGGAAATGGCGTCATTATCGGAGAGACCGCTGAGATCGGTGACAATGTAACGCTGTATCAGGGCGTGACGCTTGGCGGCACCGGTAAGGAGCAGGGAAAGCGCCATCCTACGATTAAGGATAATGTTATGATCAGTGCAGGAGCGAAGGTGCTCGGTTCGTTCACCGTGGGGGAGAATTCGAAGATTGGCGCCGGTTCGGTAGTGCTTTCGGAGGTACCTCCGAATTCCACGGTGGTCGGCGTTCCGGGGCGTGTCGTGAAGAGGGATAATGTTAAGATTCCGAGAATGGACCTGGATCAGGTGCATCTGCCGGATCCGGTGTTAGCGGATTTGAATCGCCTCCAGGAGGAGAATGCGGTGCTGAAGAAGCAGCTGCTTAACTTGGGAGCAAGGATAGAGCAGATGGAGAAAAAAGAGAATCAGAAGGCCCAAAAGCCCGCTGATGAAGCAGGGGAATCCAAAGAGTAAAGACTTGCTTGAAAATGTGAAGTTTATGAGAAGAACCTCTTTCAGACGAGTTGACAAGCAAGGCGGCGATCAGGTATACTATAACAAAACAGGGATGACGCAGGGACTCCGGGCGGCTTGGCCGTTCGGAGTTATCTTGTGTTAATAGACGGTAATGGGTGCCCGCCGCCGGGATTCGCAGGGGGCGGACAGAAATGAGGATGATTATGATAGAAGAGAAGTGTGGTGTTGGAAGCGTGCCGGAGGAAGCGGAAAGTGCCGCAGAGAGAATCGGCATGCGAGGCGAAGCACGGGCAGACCTTGCAGGCGCGGTGCGCGGTGCGTTTGCGCTGAAGGAGGCGGATATCCGGTCGTATTCGCCGCTGACGCTTGCGTATATCGGCGACAGTATTTACGATATTATTATCCGAACCGTGCTGGTGGAGCGGAGCAACGCGCAGGTGAACAAGCTTCATAAGAAAGCGAGCAATTATGTGAAGGCGCAGGCGCAAAAGGATCTGTACCATGCGGTTGAGGAGGATTTGAGCGAAGAGGAGAGGGGCGTGTTTAAGCGCGGCCGAAATGCGAAGTCGGCTACTGCGGCAAAGAACGCGTCGATATCCGATTATCGAACAGCGACCGGGATGGAGGCGCTGTTCGGGTATTTGTATCTGACCGGAAGAACGGGGCGGATATTTGAGTTGATTCAGAAGGGATTTCCGCAGCTGTGCGGGGAAAGCGGCGCGGCGGAGGAGAGCGGGACGGAATAGAAGGCAGAGGGCCGAAGAGAAGAATTGAGCAGGAAGAAAAGGAGGATAATCAGGAATGAGATACGAAGAATGTACGATTGAGGGAAGGAACGCGGTGTTAGAGGCATTTCGTTCAGGGAAGACGATAGACAGGCTGTTTGTGCTGGAGGGCTGCAAGGACGGGCCGGTGCAGGCGATTGTAAAGGAAGCAAAAAAGGGCGATACGATTATTAATTTTGTAAAGAAGGAGCGGCTGGATCAGATATCAGGGTCGGGCAAGCATCAGGGGGTGGTTGCCTATGCGGCTGCGTATGAGTATGCGGAGGTTGAGGATATTTTGAACGCGGCAAAGGAGAAGGGGGAGGATCCGTTCCTGTTCATTCTGGATGGAATTGAGGATCCGCATAACCTTGGAGCAATTATTCGTACCGCGAATCTTGCAGGTGCGCACGGCGTGATTATTCCGAAGCGCCGCGCGGCAGGGCTTACCGCAACGGTTGCGAAGACGTCTGCGGGTGCTCTGAATTATACTCCGGTTGCGAAAGTGACGAATCTGACCGCGACGATGGAGGAGTTAAAGAAGCAGGGAATCTGGTTCGTGTGCGCGGCAATGGACGGGGAAGTGATGTATAAGCAGAATCTGACCGGTCCGATTGGTCTTGTAATCGGAAATGAGGGAGAGGGCGTAAGCCGTCTGGTTCGGGAGACCTGCGATTTTGCCGCGGGTATTCCGATGAAGGGGAATATTGACTCCCTGAACGCTTCCGTTGCGGCGGGAGTTCTGGCCTATGAGATTGTAAGACAGCGCATGAACGCGGTGAAGTAGTGGCGCAGGAATTTTTGCTGGTAGATGGATACAATATTATATTTGCGTGGCCGGATTTGAAGAAGATAGCGGAGGATAATCTGGAGTCCGCCAGAGTGCGCCTGGCGGACGTCCTGTGTAACTATCAGGGATTTCAGAAGAATGAGATTATACTGGTATTTGACGGGTATAAGTCCAAGGGGAATCCGGGAAGTGTGATTCATTATCATAATATTGATATTGTGTATACGAAGGAAGCTCAGACCGCGGATCAGTTCATTGAGCTGGTGTCGTGGCAGATGGCAGGCAGCTATCAGATCCGCGTGGCGACCTCGGACGGTCTGGAGCAGATGATTATTCTGGCAAAGGGTGCGGTCCGGATGTCGGCGCAGGAGCTGAAGTCCGAGATTAGACGGGCCGAAAAGGAGATTCGGGAGACGTATAAGCGTCAGACGGGAAGCAGTGCAAGGAACAGCCTGCTTGATAATCTGTCGCCGGAGATGGCGGAGATGCTGAATCGGCTGCGTCTGAAGGAGGACGAGTAGACCGCAGTGATTGGATGCGGCGGGAGTGGGAGGCGGAATGGAGGACAAAGCAACGGGATATTCGGATGAAGAACTGATTCTGAAGTGTCGTCAGGGAGAACGGGAGGCGGCGGAGGAACTGCTGAACAAGTATAAGGAGCTGGTCAGAAAAAGAGCAAAGGCATTATTTTTGATCGGAGGGGATAAAGATGATCTGATTCAGGAAGGGATGATTGGTCTGTACAAAGCAATTTGGGACTACCAGCTGGACAGAGAAAGTTCGTTCTATCATTTTGCGGAAATCTGTATTTCCAGGCAAATGTATACGGCAATTAAGACCTCCCAGACGCAGAAAAACCGTCCATTGAATGATTATGTTCCATTTGAATCTATTAAAGATATAAAAGAAGATGCAATAATAACTTTATACGAGAAGGAAAAAAACTTTAAAAAAATTGCAAATCCGGAGCATTTTGTGCTTGACAAACAGTATACCAGTGTGTTAGAATATGAACTCGTAAGGCGCTTGAGTGATTTCGAAAGACAAGTCCTAAGCCTCTACATGAAGGATTACTCATATGGGAGAATTGCTGAGATGTTGGGGAAGGATGAGAAGGCTGTCGATAATGCTCTCTCAAGAGTCCGTAACAAGTTAAACGATGTACTAAAGGATATGAGTAAGTAATCCGGATTTCGTACATGTGCTTCTGTAGCTCAGTTGGTAGAGCGCATCCTTGGTAAGGATGAGGTCTCCGGTTCAAGTCCGGTCAGAAGCTTTCATCGAGGTGTGGCTCAGTTTGGCTAGAGCGCCACGTTAGGGACGTGGAGGCCGCAAGTTCAAGTCTTGTCACCTCGATTTTTTATTTGCAGAAGAGAGAATGAGAAGCGTCGCGGGGAGCGGTGCTTTTTTTGTTTTCTGGAGATCGGGCAGAGGCGTTTTCCAGGCATCGGGAAGTATGCCGGAAAGGATGTACTTAAGAATACCGCAAAGGAGGAGGCCGTTTTCGCAGCCGTACCTGCTGCGGGGGTGCGGAATAGGCCTTTGCATGTGAATCGGGTTGAATGAAAAAGTAAATTCTACATGTAAA
Source organism: Lachnospiraceae bacterium (assembly GCA_017623215.1). Classification (GTDB taxonomy): domain Bacteria; phylum Bacillota; class Clostridia; order Lachnospirales; family Lachnospiraceae; genus Caccomorpha. Next base: position 9,142 of record JAGAPO010000090.1, read on the forward strand.
CTTAAATTCCATACTGAAGACAAAAGTCTACTTTTTAGGGTTTGACGAATTATGTTAGACCCTTTATAGTAGAAATTAGGCCAGATAATAAATGATGTCATCGGAAA
>JAGAPO010000091.1 GCA_017623215.1 Lachnospiraceae bacterium
CATTCCGGGCGAGATCGGCACACCCTTTTCTTTTTTTATGTGCAGATTATACATGATAGCGTGGCGCACCCCTTTCTAATTGTTGGTAAAACAATTATACAATATAAATATTTATTAATCAAGAATAAGATTGAATAAATAAATCGCTCCATCGTAGCGGACGAAGAAATCGAAGCAGCAAAAAAAGCTTCCGCCAAGCCGGGGAAGGCAGCGGAAGCGAAAGAACCTAAGATAGCTGTAAGTAAGCGGAAAACTAATTTTTGCAGACTCGTTTCCGTACGATAAAGAAGCAGATAACATGTACTGAGGTCGTAATCGCCCAGGTAATCGGATAAGAGAGGAACAGAACATCCAGAGAGCGATTCCACTGGAAGATGGTATAGATCCACACAATACGAAGTCCGCAGGCGCCGACGAGCGACACAATCATCGGAAGCACAGAGACACCAAGGCCGCGGATACCGCCAACCATCGTATCCATGAGTCCGCAAAGAAAATAAGGCAGGCAGACATAGGAAAGACGAATCATACCATAGTGAATAACCTGCGGATCGTTGTTATAGATACGCAGGAGGATATCACCGAACAGATAGACGCCTCCGCCGGCGACGATCCCGACTGCGATTACGAGAAGGACGCACAGCAGCATGGAGCGGTTGATTCGGTCATACTTCTTGGCGCCAAGATTCTGGCTGGTAAAGTTCACCGCCGTATGATGAAAGGTGTTCATCGCCGTATAGACAAAGCCCTCAATATTGGAGGCCGCTGTGCTGCCGGCCATAACGGTAGATCCGAACGAGTTGATAGAGGACTGAATCAATACATTGGAGATCGAGAACACCGCGCCCTGGAACCCTGCCGGAAGGCCGATTCGCGTCATGGCAAGAATCTCCGCCTTGTGAATGCGAAGCTTTTTCAGATCCAGACGGCAGGGGCCGTCATCCTTTACCAGGCTTGCCACGATGAGACCCGCGGAAATACACTGCGACAGAATCGTAGCCAGCGCAACGCCTGCAACATCCATATGAAATACGATAACGAAGACCAGATTCAGAATGACATTCACAATGCCAGCGATCAGCAGGAAATAAAGCGGCCGTTTGGTATCACCCTTTGCGCGCAGGATGGAGCTGCCGAAATTGTAAAGCATAATAATCGGCATGCCTGCAAAATAGATCTTCATATATAAAGCAGCCTGATCCAATACATCGTCAGGAGTTCCCATCAGGGTCAGCAGCGGTCTTGCAGCAAGATTACCGAAGATGGCCAGAATCACGCCGAATATGAGGCTGATGGTAATCGCGGTATGTACGGTACGGCTTAGTTCCTCGTACTGCTTCGCTCCGTAAAATCGGGCGACTAAAACGTTGGATCCGACCGAGAGACCGACGAATACGTTGATAAGCAGATTGGTCAGGGAACCGGTGGAGCCCACAGCGGCCAAAGCGGTCGTTCCTGCGAACTGCCCTACTACGATGACGTCAGCAGCGTTGAATAACAGCTGCAGAATGCCGGAGAGCATGAGCGGCAGGGAAAAAAGCAGAATCTTTCCCAGGAGCGGCCCATTGCACATGTCGATTTCATAAGAGCGTTTCGTTGTTGCTTTTGTCATAATATTCCTCCTATTTCTGCTGCTTGTCCACGAATTGAGCCGGGGCAGACATTTAAAGAGAGCGGTATGCCGGAAGGGAAATATCGCTCGGCTACTGTCTTTGATTATAGTACATATTTTACGCGATGTAAATGGGTTTTATTATTTTGCATTTGTCTCAAAAAATACGGAGACACCGGGAGGTTATTCGAACCGAATGGTATCCCTGCAGGTTAACGCTGTCTCAAATACCGCCGTATCTTCTTCCAGCCGGAAAGAGACCTCCGCACCGTCCACAAGAATCCGACGGGGAGCGGTCTGCGCAACAAGGCGTTTTAAGGGCAGCGAGCCGTACAGGATCCGGATTACTTCGTGTCCGTCCTGTCTTTCATAGGTACCCCACGCGTCATTTACGCTCCAGAAGAAGCGGCAGTCACCGGATACGACAGGGCGGAAGCCGATCTCCTTTCGCTGCATATTAAATACGAATCCGCTGTATACTAACAGCGCGGAGTAGCTCGACAGGGACCAGGCATAATTGCTTCCGCACTCGATCTCATTCCAGGGGTTGCGTTTCCTTCCGTCATACCGGCCGCGCACTGCCTGGATGATCTCCTCGCCCTGCCCGGTCAATCCCTCGGAAATCATATGAATGGCCGCCTGATATTCAAAGCCGGTCATCACCTCGCGCGAGTAGGGAAGCGGGAGAATCGGCTTGCGGACGGAATCGTTCCACTCACACATAATTACGCCCGGTTCGTCCGCATAGGCGAAGATGCGGCAGGGATTGAAGATCTCCTTCATGCTCTTCTTATAATTATATCGGTAGATTGCCTGCAGCGCCGAACGAACCATATCCTTATTGAAGAGCTCCCCAAGCCCGAGAAGATTCGCGTGCCACTGTGCGACAACCTGCTCGGTGATGGAGCCTTCACCGAGCTGGAAATTCACCTCGCCGGTCTCATAATTATAATACCGTTCGCAGTTCTCATAGACATCAAGCTGTGCCAGATCATTCAGATCGATCTTCTGATAAAAATACTCCCCATTCCAGAGATTCTTCTCGACCCACTGTTTGCCGCGTTCAAAAATCTCGAGATATTCCTCATAAGGCTCGCCGCGATACCGTGCCATCTCCGCCATCGCCTTTAAGGCACACAGATAGTAGCCGGTCAGCCAGGAATTGGGGCCGAACAGCTCGCGATCCAGGGTATGATGCTGACGTCCCCACAGAACGCCAGTCTTGTCCGGATCCCAACGGTCCGGATTCTTCGGGCTCCAGACATACTCGATGTTGCGCTTTAAGATGGGCCAGTGGCGATCGAGCCAAGCATCATCTCCGCAAATCTTCCACTCGCGGTAGGTCTTGATGATGCCGCCAAGGTGTCCGTCCGCTGCGGGCCGGAAATGCCACTGCTTCGATCCCAGCGGCAGAGCAAGCCGAAAGACCATTCCGCCGTTCTCGTTCTCGTTATAGGTAAAATCCGCGTCGCGCATGGAACGCTCCAGATCCGGGAAGAGGAAGGGAAGCGCATACTGATAATTCCAGACATGGCTGCAGCTTCCTTCGCAGGAGCCGCTCTTCGGATTGCATCCTTCAAACCCGTAGAACGTGCCGTCCTCCAGGCGCAGGCAGGTAGGAGATTTCAGTACAGAGAGATTGGCGCAGACTGCGTCAAGCACCGACTCCGGAAGGGTAGAGGAGTAGAGCGCATCCTTAAATCTTACGGTATCCGCATACAGCCTCTCTGCATTCCGATACACATAATCGGCCACGGCAGAGGCGTCCGTCCAGAGGGTGGCGTAATAGTTCTTCCAGGTCGGCTTGCCTTGTCCGGCGGTCCAGTAGTTGCAGCAGTTGGGATAATACCAGGTCATCACAAAGCGCAGAGCTTTGCTCTCGCCGGCCTTCAGGGTCAGCGCAGCGGCTAACGTCGCGGTAATATCGCCATCCATCCAGCCCTCAAAGGTGCGGTTGGTAAGCGGCCCATACTGCGAAAAATCATGCCAGAACATCTCAAGGCCCTCATACCAGCTGTTGCGTCTCCAGTATTCTTGATACGAGGTACGCGCAGCGTCTGTGCTGATGAGGATATGCCCGTATTCCGGAGCCGTATCCGGGTACTGGTTCGTCTCGAACCGAATTCCTTTCTTTACAGAATCCTCGAGATAGACATTCCGTACACCCCGGAATACCGGATTCGAAAAATTGAACGCCGCAGTATAATGCAGCGTTCGATCCGTTGGATTATGAAACGCGATCTCAAATATCGCTGTTGGAATACTCGAATCCCTGCTGTTAAGCGGAATGAACGGATTATACCCCATCAGGCTTACTTCGCCCGGAAAATGAGGATCCTTCAACTGCACGGCTGCAATCGGGAATTCCCCGATGAAGGTATGCTCCGCAAAGCAGGGGAGTCCTGCGAGCGTGCACCGGTCGATTCCTCCGTCAATTCCGCCCCAGAAGCCCATGAGCGAATCCTGATACGCGCCGTTCAGGCTTCGCACATCCAGAACCGAATCCTCGTCCTCGGCCTTTACGACAAAGCCGGTATAAGTATTGTAGCTACATTTATTCGGACGATTAAAAATTTCGAAATCGCGCAGTCGTCCGTTTCCGGCCAGTCCGATACAGCCGCTGCCGATGCCTCCGATCGGAAATGATATTTCTTTCGTATATTCTCCGGAATATTTCATAACCTGTGTACCGTGTCCTTTCCTGTAAGAGTTCAATGCCGCAATTATATCTATTCTATTAATATAGTAAAGAAAAACGGGGAGGGCGGCAAGTGTCAGTTTGTGACTTTGGAGGATTGGTGTTGGAAGATGAGTAAAAAAATTTAAGAAATACCTCTTGACATTTTAAAAACACGTGTTATATTAGTTATAGAACAAACAAGTAAGTCAGACAGCGTACCGACCGGAACTTGATACGAGATTCCGTTTCTGTGCGCTTCCTATATGGCAGCCGCCCGTGGGCGGCAGAAAAGGAGGAAGCTATGAACATCAGTAAATTTACCCAGAAGTCCGTGCAGGCCGTTCAGGATTGTGAAAAGGCGGCATACGAGTTCGGTCATCAGCAGATTGATGAGGAACACCTGCTGTATTGCCTCCTTTCCGATAAGGAGGGATTGATCCCGAAGCTGTTCACCAAGATGGAGATCGACAGCGATGTCTTTCTTGCACAGGTTCAGGGACTTTTGAATAAGAGGCCGAAGGTATCCGGAGGACAGGTGTATATCAGCAACGATTTGAATAAGGTATTGATCTACGCCGAGAACGAAGCAAAGCAGATGGGGGATGAGTATGTCTCGGTTGAGCATCTGTTCCTCAGCATGTTAAAATATCCGAACCGCGAGGTAAAGGGCCTGTTCGCGGATTTTCGAGTCGACAGAGAACGGTTTTTGCAGGCACTTGCAACCGTGCGCGGCAATCAGAAGGTTATGACGGATAATCCGGAGGCAACCTATGATACCCTGGAGAAATACGGCTATGACCTGGTAGAGCGCGCGAAGCAGCAGAAGCTTGACCCGGTTATCGGACGTGATTCCGAGATTCGTAACGTCATCCGGATTCTCTCCCGAAAGACGAAGAATAATCCGGTCTTAATCGGTGAACCGGGTGTTGGTAAGACTGCGGTTGTCGAGGGACTGGCGCAGCGAATCGTGCGCGGCGACGTTCCGGACGGATTAAAGGATAAGAAAGTATTTGCGCTGGATATGGGCGCGCTGGTTGCGGGCGCGAAGTACCGAGGCGAGTTCGAGGAGCGATTAAAGGCGGTTCTCGAGGATGTCAAGAACAGCGACGGACAGATTATTCTCTTCATTGATGAGCTACATACGATCGTCGGAGCCGGCAAGACGGACGGAGCGATGGATGCCGGCAATATGTTAAAGCCGATGTTGGCAAGAGGCGAGCTGCACTGTATCGGTGCGACAACCCTGGATGAGTATCGTCAGTATGTCGAGAAGGACGCTGCCCTTGAGCGTCGTTTCCAGCCGGTTATGGTAGATGAGCCGACCGTTGAGGATACGATTTCGATTCTGCGTGGCTTGAAGGAGCGCTACGAGGTGTTCCACGGGGTTAAGATTACGGACGGTGCGCTGGTTGCGGCGGCAGCCTTATCGAACCGTTATATATCCGACCGTTTCCTGCCGGATAAGGCGATTGACCTGGTAGACGAGGCCTGCGCCCTGATTAAGACGGAGCTGGATTCCATGCCGACCGAGCTCGATGAGGTCTCCAGACGAATCATGCAGATGGAGATTGAGGAAGCTGCCTTAAAGAAGGAGACGGACCGTCTGTCCGCGGAGCGTCTTGAGGATCTGCAGAAAGAGCTTGCCGAGCTTCGTGACGAATTCGCGTCCCAGAAGGCAAAATGGGATAATGAGAAGGCCGAGGTTGAGAAGGTCCAGAAGCTGCGCGAGGAGATCGAGGCCCTGAATAATGAGATTGCGCTTGCCGAGCGTAGCTACGACCTGAACAAGGCTGCGGAGCTCAAATACGGCAGAATGCCCGAATTAAAGAAGCAGCTGGAAGCCGAAGAGGAGAAGGTGAAGACCGAAGGCCACACCCTGGTACATGAGAGTGTAACCGAGGAGGAGATCGGCAGGATTGTCTCCAGATGGACCGGAATCCCGGTAGCGAAGCTGACCGAGAGCGAGAGGAATAAGACCCTTCACCTGGATGAGGAGCTTCATAAGAGAGTTATTGGACAGAACGATGCGGTAAGCCGGGTATCGGATGCGATCTTACGTTCCAAGGCCGGAATCAAAGACCCGACCAAGCCGATCGGATCGTTTATGTTCCTTGGACCTACCGGTGTCGGCAAGACGGAGCTTGCAAAGGCACTTGCGGCCGCGTTATTTGATAACGAGCAGAACATGGTTCGTATCGACATGAGCGAATACATGGAGAAATACTCCGTCTCCCGTCTGATTGGAGCACCGCCCGGATATGTCGGCTACGAGGAGGGCGGTCAGCTGACCGAGGCGGTGCGCAGAAAGCCGTATTCGGTTGTTCTGTTTGATGAGATTGAGACAGCGCATCCGGATGTGTTCAATGTTCTGCTTCAGGTTCTGGATGACGGACGTATTACGGACTCGCAGGGCCGAACCGTGGACTTTAAGAACACGATTCTGATTATGACCTCCAATATCGGTTCCTCGGATCTGCTGGAGGGAATCAAAGAGGACGGCGAGATCAGCGCGGAGTGTGAGGAAGCGGTTATGGACGAGCTGCGCGGGCATTTTCGTCCGGAGTTTTTGAATCGTCTGGATGAGATTATTCTCTTCAAGCCGTTGAGCAAAGAGAATATCGGCGGAATCATGGATCTGCTGATGAAGGAGCTGAACGAGCGGCTTCAGGATAAGGAGATTACGATTGAGCTGACCGATGCCGCGAAGGATTTCATCGCCGAAGAGGCCTATGATCCGGCGTATGGTGCGAGACCGCTGAAGCGATATCTGCAGAAGAACGTGGAGACGTTAAGTGCAAGAATGATTCTAAGCGATCAGGTCGGAACGGAGGACACGATTGTAATTGATGTTCAGGACGGAAAGCTTGGAGCGATCGTTCGGGCAAGCGGTGAGGAAGCGTAAGCGAAGCTCAAAAGGCGCAGCAGCGCCCTGCGCGAAGGGACTATAAAGAAGACTGAAATGGAACGCGCGCCAGGTCCGCAAAAATGTGCAAAAGAAAAATTATATTTGGTACTTGTGTAATGCCCCGGAACAGGATACAATAAAAGGGAAGACTGTTCCGGGGCAGCGCTGTCCCCAACCAAAGAAGATACGCAAAACGCAGCGCAGAAAGAGGGATATTTATGTCAGTATTAGTGACCGGCGGAGCCGGGTATATTGGAAGCCATACCTGCATCGAGCTGTTGAATGCAGGCTATGACATCGTTGTCGTTGATAATCTTTGCAATTCGAGCCGTGAGTCGTTAAAGAGAGTGGAGGAGATCACCGGTAAGAAGGTTACATTCTACGAGAATGATCTTCTGGACAGAGAGGCCATCGACGCAATCTTTACAAAGGAGAAGATTGATTCGGTCATTCATTTCGCAGGACTCAAAGCAGTGGGTGAGTCCGTTCATAAGCCTCTGGAATACTACTATAATAATGTAACCGGAACTCTGATTCTGTGCGATGTTATGAGAAAGCACGGCGTGAAGAATATCGTATTCAGCTCTTCCGCAACCGTATACGGAAGCCCGAAGACCGTGCCGATCAAGGAGGATTTCCCGTTATCCGTTACGAATCCCTACGGCAGAACCAAGTTAATGTTAGAGGAGATATTCCGCGACCTGTACGTGTCGGATCCGGAGTGGAACATCGTGCTGCTTCGTTACTTCAACCCGATTGGAGCACATAAGAGCGGACGCATCGGCGAGAACCCGAAGGGCATCCCGAACAATCTGATGCCGTACATCACCCAGGTTGCGGTCGGCAAGCTTGCAAGACTCGGCGTATTTGGCAATGATTATGATACACATGACGGAACCGGCGTCAGAGACTACATCCACGTGGTTGACCTTGCAATCGGCCATGTAAAGGCGATTCAGAAGATTGAGGGCCAGAAGGGCGGAGTCCTGACCTATAACCTCGGTACCGGCAATGGCTACAGCGTACTGGACATGGTAAAGAGCTTTGAGAAGGCATCGGGCGTAACGATTCCTTACGAGATCAAGGAACGCCGTCCCGGCGATATCGCAACCTGCTACGCAGATCCTACTAAGGCAAAGGAAGAGCTTGGCTGGGAAGCGGTAAGAGGTCTGGAGGAGATGTGCGAGGACTCCTGGAGATGGCAGAAGAATAACCCGAACGGGTATGAAGAATAATCGGAACAGATAGAAAAAGAGCAGAAACCGGAAGGAATGAAGTACGATCTTTCGGTTTCTGCTCTTTTTTTGTATTCGATTATGTATTCAGCTATCTATTCAGTTATATATCCGGTTATGCAGCAGGGCCGTCGTTCGGACCCTCTGTTCTTACGCCTTTTCGAGGAGGCGGATCGGCTCGTTATTCTTTTCCGTTCCAGCAGTATGTACAGAGCTTGCAGGGCTCGATCCCGATGGAAGCGATCATATCGTCCAGTCTGTGATAACGAAGCGTTGTGAACTTCAGCTGCTTACCAATCTCATTCAGCAGCTCGTCATACTCGGTGCTGTCCGGGTTCACATAAGCCTCCAGGCGGCTGTCCGCGTTGTCTCCCTCGCGGGTCTTAATAATTCGTCTGGTGATCAGATCCAGCTCGGAATTGGAACGGGAGAAGTTCAAATACTTACAGCCATAGAACAACGGCGGGCACGCAGGACGAATATGAACCTCCTTGGCTCCGCTCTGATACAGGAACTCGGTAGTCTCACGCAGCTGGGTTCCTCTTACGATGGAGTCATCGATCAGGAGCAGCTTCTTGTCGTGAATCAGCGATTCTACCGGGATCAGCTTCATACGGGCGATCAGATTTCGTTTGGACTGATTCGTCGGCATAAAGGAACGCGGCCAGGTAGGAGTGTACTTAATGAACGGGCGGGCAAAGGGAATACCGGACTCGTTCGCATAGCCGATTGCGTGCGCGATACCGGAATCCGGGACACCGGCTACAATATCAGGGGTAACATGATCGCGTTTTGCCAGCATCTTGCCGCAGTTGTAACGCATCTGCTCGACATTAACACCCTCGTAGCAGGAGGTTGGATAGCCATAGTAGACCCATAAGAAGGAACAAATCTTCATCTCATTCCGTGCCGGAGATAACGTCTCAACACCTTCCGGAGTTATGAATACAATCTCACCGGGGCCCAATTCCTTGTAATCGGTATAGCCAAGGTTAATATAGGCAAAGCTTTCAAAGGAAGCGCAGTATCCATCTTCCTTCTGACCGATGACAAGCGGAGTACGGCCCATTCGATCTCTTGCGGCATAGATACCCTTCGATGTCATAATCAATAAAGTCATGGAGCCGTCAATCAGTTCCTGAACATAGCGGATTCCCTCCAGGAGACTGTCCTTGCTGCTGATTAAGGCAGCGGTCAGTTCCGTCGGATTGATATTACCGGTGCTCATCTCCTGAAAATGGGTACAGCCGCCTTCATACGCTTTCGCTACCAGCGCATCGACGTTATTAATCTTACCTACGGTAGTAATAGCAAAACTGCCAAGGTGGGACTGAATCAGCAGAGGCTGCGGCTCAAAGTCGGAGATACATCCGATACCAAGATTGCCTTCCAGCTCCTCCACATCCCGTTCGAATTTGGTACGGAACGGAGAATTCTCAATATTGTGAATTGCACGATTAAAACCATGCTCGCCATACACCGCCATGCCGCCGCGGCGTGTTCCCAGATGGGAATGATAGTCTACGCCAAAGAATAAGTCCCAAACGCAGCTTGATTTTGAAGCAACGCCAAATATACCGCCCATGTGTGTTCTCCTTTGATCTTAGAATAATATGTGTATTAAATACTGCAATGAAAAATAATCTGTAGATTTATGTAAAATACCCGAAAAGCAAAAACCACTCTTATAATAGCATAAGAAATAAAACCGGACAAGGGGAAAAGCAAAATTTTTTTGGTGTGGGAATATCCTTATTCATTTTACAGGCAATCAGGCGGCGTGCAATAAAAAATTTATGAATTTTTCCGGATTGACGTTCAGAAAGGTTATATGTTATACTAAGTCGGAGCGCAGTTTGAAAAAGTTCCGATTTTTCGAACGGCAAATTGGCTTCATTCGTTCCGGGCAGCAGGCTGTGACGGAGCGCGGCCGGATTGAGAAGGATAAAAGATGATGGTAAGTACTCTTGTCCATTCGGATCAGGAGTATTTTTTTTGTGAAAGGTTGTGACTATATGGAGACAGTCAGTTTTGAAGAATTAGAGTTAAGTGCGCCGATTATGCGTGCAGTGCAGGAGATGGGGTTTGAGGGGATGACGCCGATTCAGGCCCAGGCGATTCCTGCCGCGATGGAGGGAAGAGATCTGGTTGGGCAGGCACAGACCGGAACCGGTAAGACGGCAGCGTTCGGAATCCCGATCTTACAGAGAGTGGATCCGGAGGATAAGGCGCTTCAGGCGCTGATACTCTGCCCGACAAGAGAGCTTGCAATCCAGGTTGCCGGGGAGCTTAGAAAGCTCGCGACGTATATGCATGGTGTAAAGGTGCTTCCCATCTATGGAGGCCAGGACATTACCAAGCAGATCCGGTCGCTGCGCGGCGGCGTCCAGATTATTATCGGTACACCGGGACGCGTCATGGATCACATGAGACGTCATACAATTAAGCTCGATGATGTGTCTATGGTCGTTCTGGATGAAGCGGATGAGATGCTGAACATGGGCTTCCGGGAAGACATTGAGACAATCCTGAAGGAGACACCCCACGAGAGACAGACCCTGTTGTTCTCCGCTACGATGCCGAGACCGATTATGGAGATTGCGGCGGAGTACCAGAAAGACGCGAAGATTATCAAGGTGGTAAAAAAGGAGCTTACCGTTCCGAAGATTGAGCAGTATTATTATGATGTTAAGGCGAAGAATAAGGTAGAGGTGCTGTCAAGACTTCTTGATATCTACGCGCCGAAGCGTTCTCTGGTGTTCTGTAACACGAAGAAGCAGGTTGATGATCTGGTATCGGCACTGCAGGGAAGAGGATATTTCGCAGAGGGTCTGCATGGAGATATGAAGCAGCTGCAGCGCGACCGCGTGATGAATTCCTTCCGGAATGGCCGCACAGATATTCTGGTTGCAACCGATGTTGCCGCAAGAGGAATCGACGTGGATGACGTGGAAGCCGTATTTAATTATGATGTTCCGCAGGATGATGAGTATTATGTGCATCGAATCGGAAGAACGGGCCGCGCGGGAAGAGAAGGGCGTGCGTTCACGCTAATTGTCGGGAAAGAGGTCTATAAGCTCAAGGACATCCAGCGCTACTGCAGAACCAAAATCATTGCGCAGCCGGTTCCGTCTCTGAACGAGGTAACCAGCATTAAGGCAGAGAAGATTCTGGATCAGGTAGGAACGGTGATCGCGAACGAGAACCTGGATAAGCTGATTAATCTGATTGAAGAACGCGTGAACGGAGAAGATTACACCGCGCTCGACCTGGCGGCAGCATTCTTGAAGATGGCGATGGGAGACGGCAATTCGCCTGCAGAGGAGCCGGCGGATGATTTCGGCGATACCGGAGCGGAGGACGGAATGGTGAGATTGTTCATTAACCTCGGAAAGAAGCAGAATATTCGCCCGGGCGATATCCTTGGAGCAATCGCTGGAGAGACCGGAATGCCCGGAAGACTGATTGGAACCATTGATATGTTCGATAAATACACCTTCGTTGAGGTTCCGAGAGAGTACGCAAGAGAGGTTATCCAGGTGATGAAGGATACCAAGATTAAGGGCAAAGCGATCAACATTGAGCCTGCCAACCGGAAGTAAAAGATACAGGAATAAGCCCGGCCCGGTGCCGGGCTGCCATCAAAGGGAGGATCACTTAACTGCGGCTGCATCCGTGATACTGCCATAATCACTTTTCAGCATTTCCTTGGCTTTTTTTATACGCAGCTCATGTACATAAGCAATTGGAGAAGTGCCGAGAACTTCAGTAAACAGTTTTCTGAAATAAAAAGCTGAAGAAAAAAATATTACTGTACAAAAGGGGGAGAACGAAACGTAACCGTTCTCCCTTTATTGGTCTATTTCTTATTTTAGAAGCAAAAAAGAGGACAGATTGCTCTGTCCTCTCGGTTGTTAATAAAGCAAAATTGCTTGATTTTGCGGGCTCTTTAAGAATTAGCCGAAGTATCTCTTTAACAGACCTTCGAATGCCTTGCCGTGTCTTGCCTCGTCGCGAGCCATCTCATGCACCGTGTCATGAATGGCATCGAGGTTAGCAGCCTTTGCGCGCTTTGCAAGGTCGAACTTACCAGCGGTAGCGCCGTTCTCAGCAGCAACTCTTAATTCAAGGTTCTTCTTGGTGCTGTCAGTTACAACCTCACCGAGTAACTCTGCGAACTTAGCAGCGTGCTCAGCCTCTTCCCAAGCGGCCTTCTCGTAGTAGAGACCAACCTCAGGATAGCCCTCTCTATGAGCAACTCTTGCCATTGCAAGATACATACCAACCTCGGAGCACTCGCCCTCGAAGTTCGCTCTTAAATCCATAAGGATATCTTCGCTGACGCCCTTTGCAACGCCTACAACGTGCTCAGCTGCCCAAGTCATCTCGGACTCCTGCTTTGTGAACTTCTCGGCAGGAACCTTACATACCGGACAGACCTCCGGTGCGGAATCTCCCTCATGTACATAACCACATACCTGACATACCCATTTTGCCATAATCGTAATCTCCTTTTTTTTAAATAATTTTGTTTTAATCAATCTGTGTAAAGCTTCTTTGTATCATTTGGATGAATCAGTAATCATTACTGATATCATTATCATACACGATAATCTCCTGCTTGTCAATACTTTTTTTCAATAATTTTTATTCTTTTATTCCTGACCGTTCGGAGTATCGTGTTCGGCTGCAAGGGAGCATTCCTCGCAGATTCCGTAAAAATACGTTACGTTTCCCTCAATCCGTCCTTTAAAGTGTGCATTCGCGAGCGTATTAATGTGTTCGATCGGCTCCATGTCCAGATCGAGAATACGGCTGCAGCATTTGCATACAAAATGATGATGAGGGGAGAGATCCGCGTCAAAGTGATCGCTGCCATCCATGCAGGAAAGCTTGATAATCTCGCCATGTTCCACTAAAAAGTGCAGGTTGCGGTATACGGTTCCGAGGCTGATATTCGGAAAGGTCTCCCGGACTTTTGCGTAGATAGCGTCGGCAGTCGGATGCTCCTTGGTGTTCATCAGATATTCTTTGATGGACTCCCTTTGTCTGCTGAATTTTGTTACTGCTGTAGTCATAGGTATTCTCCTTTTTGGCTTTCCCGGTTGGACTGGGCCGTTCTGAATCGAATGGATTCGTCAGGAAAGCACTAATAACAATAATTATTACTATATTTACAGTATAAGGCATTGCCGGACATTTGTCAAATAAAAATTTGGAAAATTTGCAAAATTATAATAGAAGCAGGGAGATGCAGTAAGAAGGAGGTGCATGTTCAATGTATCCCACCAAAAAAATTACGAAACAGTTTCGGTTGTCCAACTATTGCAATATGAGTGGAACGCATCTATACTGAATTTATGAATAAAAGAAGGACCTGTACAGAGTAAGACATCATCTTATGCAAGCCTGTGCATACGGACAGATCCGAAACATCAATCTTGATGCATGCATGTCAAAAGAAATCGACGGGATCCAGAGGGGGTTGTGATAACGGTTGGGCGGGAAGATGGCTTTATCAATGTAAAAACAAGCAATTTGTGTGCTGTAAACGATAAAAATATATGGGATAAATAAGATGCGATATCTATTTATGAGAGTAGCGGTCAGAGGAAGGTAACAAGGCGCAGCGTTATTCATGGCAGGAGAGTGCTGCCATACAGCAGCACTCTTTCTTATGGCTGAAAGTTACAGCGCCACCACAACCAGATCAACCTGATTCTCCTTCTGCGGCAGCGTGAAGTGCAGCGTACCGTTCTGATCAGCGGTTACGGTGAACGTCGTCTTCTTCGGCTTCGACTTCTCAATCAGCTCCGCGGTCTCCTCACGGGTAGGAAGCTCGGTGAAATTCCCGTCAAGATACGCATGATACGGGTCACCGGACTTGTAGCCGACGGTCTCTGCCGTTAGGGTATAGTCTCTGCCGGGTTCAAAACCATCTAATACAAGTTCCGCATCCGGCAGCTCCTTCGCGGGAAGCGGGCGGGTAAAATATCTGCGGTTGCCGCAGTCCTGATCCGGCTGAACAACATTCCAGAAAAGAACCTGAACCTCGGAGTCGGATCTGCATACGTAAGCATCGCTGTCATCGCAGGTAAGCTCCGTATCGCCAAGTCGATGCAAAAAGCGGTAGATATGATACGAGGGCTTGGGAATCGACTGAACATTGAACAGGCCGAAACCGCCGTGGAAGGGCGTAAGCGGAGGTTCGGTCTCCTCGAACACATCCGTATAAGTCCAGTAGGAGAACATATCCGCATATCCCTCGCTCCGCTTGATCGTATGCAGAAGATAAGGCGCATTAAAGTACGAATCGTGCACCGGATCGCGGGGGGAGTACGAACTTGACCACTCGGTCAGGAACAGCGGAAGCTTCTCCTGTTTGCAGACGTCGCCGGCGCGGCGAACCTGATTCGATACGCTGTCAATCGGAAGCAGCCTGGTCGTTGCAGTCCCATCCGCGTCAAAATCTCCCTTTACGCCATAAGCATGGCTGGTTATGAAATCAATCGGAATATGATTCTGGCGGCAATGCGCAATTGTCTCATCAATCCATACCATTCCGGCGGTTGCAGGGCCTCCGACCTTATATTCCGGATTCACCTTCTTAATCGTAAGTGCGGCACAGTCATACAGCTTATAATATTCTTCTCTGTTCTTATACTCCGTAAAGAAAGCCGGATGATTCGGCTCATTCCAGATCTCAAAATACCAGCGCTTAATCTCTTCTTCGCCATAGCGGTACGTCACATGGCGTACAAAAGCTTCCACGAGCTGAGACCACTCATCCAGGTCCTTCGGCATGGATATATTCATCTTCCACCAGAAGACATACTTTTCCTCCTTTGCCATGATATCCGGCATCAGTCCAAGCTCAGCAATCGGCCGGATACCATTCTCGAGCAGCATGTCGAATAACATATCAACATACTGGAAGCAGAAGGAAAGCTTACCATCCTCGTTCCGGTGTACAAGATTCATCTCCTCATGGAACAGCCCATGGAAGCGAATATAGCGGAACGGACATTCTTCCTGAATCTTTTTCAGCTGCTGCATCGGAATATAGCGCATAACCTCCCCTGCACGTCCGGCGCCGATACAATTGCTGAAAAAGCGATCCAGCGGTCCCTTTACCTCATTTACATTCGCAATAATCTTTCTCATAAGACGTTATCCTCCATTCCTGTTAGCAGATGCGAATCTGCGCCTGACGGCTGCCCAAACGCACAAAAACATTTTCTTACCAGTATCCCAATTATAGGTAATTCAAAATTAGATTTCAAGAAATAATACGAAGAAAAAAGAAGCAACTTCCGCACGAATGTTCTTCAATCAATCGAAGTACAAACCGGATGCCGTGACAAAATGTGACAAAAACAGCCCCGGGAGCTGCACCGATTCACCTCCGATATTGGAGAGGAGATTGAACGGGTGCGGCTCCCGGGGCGTTCGTCAAAGAGCGAACCCTCCGGGCCGTCTAATTAGATCTCATGGATCTTTCTCTTTACATAAGTTGTATGCAGAATCTCATGTGCCTTATGGCTTCCGGGAGCTCCCAGATAGGTGTCATACAGCTCCTTCACAGCTGCATTCTCATGAGACTTACGAACCGGCATAGCCGCGTCAGCATCATACAGAGCCTTCGCACGCAGTGCGCGGATATCGGTGAAGTTGCGGACACTTGCCGGAACCTGAGGCTGACCGCCGCCGTTGACACAGCCGCCCGGACATCCCATGATCTCGATGAAGTGATACTCCGCTTCTCCGGACTTCACCTTCTCAAGCAGTTCCTTCGCGTTCTTAAGGCCGGATGCAACAGCAACCTTAACATCCATACCGGCAACATTATAGGTCGCTTCCTTGATACCGGCAACGCCTCTGACCTCGGTGAACTCAACCGGGCTGTCAGACGTTTCTCCGGTCAGCTTCCAGACTGCAGTTCTTAAAGCAGCCTCCATAACGCCGCCGGTTGCGCCGAAGATAACAGCAGCACCTGTAGACATTCCGAGAGGAGCGTCGAACTCCTCATCAGGCAGGAGGCTGAAGTTCAGACCTACGCGCTCAATGAGTCTTGCAAGCTCTCTGGTCGTGATGGAGATATCAACATCCGGAACGCCTGCTGCATTCTGATTGTCGCGGCCGATCTCGAACTTCTTCGCGGTACAGGGCATTACGCTGACCATAACGATATCCTTCGGATCAATGCCCATCTTCTCAGCGTAATAGGTCTTAGCGGTAGCGCCGAACATCTGCTGAGGAGACTTACAGGAGGACAGATTCTCTGTCATATCCGGGAAGTAGTGCTCGCAGTACTTAATCCATCCGGGCGAGCAGGAGGTGATCAGAGGAAGAACGCCGCCGTTCTGCACTCTGTCAAGGAACTCAGTTGCCTCTTCCATAATGGTTAAGTCAGCTGCAAAGTCGGTATCAAATACCTTATCGAAGCCAATGCGGCGCAGTGCTGCAACCATCTTGCCTTCTACGTTGGTTCCAATCGGATAACCAAATGCTTCGCCGAGACCTGCGCGGACAGCCGGAGCGGTCTGAACGATAACGTGCTTGGACGGATCGTTGATTGCTTCCAGAACCTTGTCGGTGCAGTCCTTCTCGGAGAGAGCGCCGGTCGGACATACTGCGATACACTGGCCGCAGGATACGCAGCTTGTCTCGCCGAGGCCCATGTAAAATGCACTCGAGATATTGGTCTTGAATCCTCTTTCGTTCGGACCGATTACGCCGATTCCCTGAACGTTCTCGCAGACTGCGGAGCAGCGGCGGCAGAGGATACATTTGTTATTATCACGGTACATATGAGCGGCGGAATCGTCGATTGCGTAATGCGTCTTCTCACCGTCATAGTAAGCCTCATCATCTACGTGCAGGTCCTTACAGAGCTTCTGAAGCTCGCAGTTGCCGCTGCGTACGCAGGAGAGACACTTTCTGTCGTGGTTGGAAATGATGAGCTGTAAGGTTCTCTTTCTGGAATTCAATACCTTCGGAGAATTGGTCCATACTTCCATACCTTCGTTAATCGGGTAGACGCAGGAAGCAACAAGGCTTCTTGCACCCTTTACCTCAACGACACAGATACGGCAGGCGCCGATTGCGTTGATATCCTTCAGGTAACATAAGGTGGGGATATCGATGCCGGCATATCTGGCAGCCTCAAGAATGGTAGAACCCTTCGGCGCGGCAACAGCCATGCCATTTATCTTAATATTTACGGTTTCCATTGTTATCCTCCTTTATTTCTTCGAAATAGCGCCGAATCTACATTTCTCCATACAAGCGCCGCACTTGATACACTTATCCTGACGGATGACATGGGTCTCCTTGACCTTGCCCTCGATTGCGCCGTTCGGGCAGGTTCTCGCACAGAGCGTACATCCCTTACACTTATCAGCGTCGATGACATAGCTTAAGAGTGCCTTACATACGCCGGCAGGACACTTTTTATCAACAACGTGTGCAATATATTCATCCTTGAAATAGCGGAGCGTGGACAGTACCGGGTTCGGAGCTGTCTGGCCCAGGCCGCAGAGGGAATTCTCTTTAATATAATAGCAGAGCTCTTCGCGCTTATCCAGATCCTCTAAGGTACCCTGACCCTTGGTGATCTTGTCTAATATCTCGTAGAGACGCTTGGTGCCGACACGGCACGGAGTACACTTACCGCAGGACTCATCAACCGTGAACTCTAAGAAGAACTTCGCGATATCAACCATACAGTTGTCCTCGTCCATAACGATCAGTCCGCCGGAACCCATCATGGAGCCGATGGAAATCAGGTTGTCGTAATCGATCGGAATATCGAAATGCTCCGCCGGGATACATCCGCCGGAAGGACCGCCGGTCTGAGCTGCCTTGAACTTCTTGCCGTTCGGAATGCCGCCGCCGATGTCTTCGATAACCTGGCGAAGGGTAGTACCCATCGGAACCTCAACGAGACCGGTATTCTTAATCTTGCCGCCAAGAGCGAATACCTTGGTACCCTTGGACTTCTCGGTACCCATGGAAGCGAACCACTCGGGACCATTCACGATGATCTGAGGAACGTTAGCCAGAGTCTCAACGTTGTTCAGAATAGTGGGCTTCTGGAACAGACCCTTTAATGCCGGGAACGGCGGACGGGGTCTGGGCTCGCCTCTCTTACCTTCGATGGAGGTCATAAGAGCGGTCTCCTCACCGCATACGAACGCGCCGGCGCCGAGACGCAGGCCAATATTGAAATTGAAACCGGTACCGAAGATATCCTCACCGAGCATACCGTATTCCTTTGCCTGCTCGATCGCGATGATCAGACGGGATACCGCGATCGGGTACTCTGCACGAACGTAGATGTAACCCTGGGTAGCGCCGATTGCGTAACCGGCAATCGCCATCGCCTCGAGTACAACATGGGGGTCGCCCTCAAGAACGGAACGATCCATGAACGCACCCGGGTCGCCCTCGTCGGCGTTGCAGCACACATACTTCTGATCCGCGTCATTCGCCTTGGCGAACTTCCATTTAAGACCGGTCGGGAAACCTGCGCCGCCGCGTCCGCGAAGGCCGGAATCCAGCATGGTCTGAATGACATCGTCGGGAGTCATCTCGGTCAGAACCTTGCCGAGAGCCTGATAACCGCCGGTGCCGATATATTCCTCGATATTCTCGGGATTGATAACGCCGCAGTTGCGCAGCGCAATTCTGTGCTGGTGCTTGTAGAAATTCGTATCGGAGAGGGACTTGATGCCGTCGTCCGTTACGGTCTCACTGTACAGAAGACGGGTAACCGGTCTGCCATCCTTTAAGTGCTCGGAAACGATCTCCGGGATATCCTCTTCCTTAACCATCGAATAGAATGTAGCATCCGGATATACGATCATAATCGGGCCAAGTGCGCAAAGGCCGTGGCATCCTGTCTGAACAACACATACTTCGTCGCGAAGTCCGTTCTTGTCAATCTCCTCCTGCAGAACCTTCATTATCTGTACACTTCCGGAGGAAGTACAGCCTGTTCCGCCGCAGACCAGAACGTGGGAACGATATTTGGGGGCATCCTCAGCAACGGCAGCCGACTCCGAAGCTGAATCATAGGCGCGGTCAACATCCTCTCTACGGATGCTGATCTGACCCTGCATCTTCTCGCGGATTGCCCGTAACTCTTCAAGAGTTTTCATAAAATATCCTCCTAATCTTGTATGAAATATTACTGGTTATTTTTTTAACATATAAGCATAAACAACAGCCTTCGAAAAAATAAGGAAAACGTAAGGCGGTAGGATCGATCCGGTCTATGCGTACTTCTGTAAAATGCCTTCTACATCATCAACTGTAAGACGGCCATATACCTCATCGTTCACGGTAAGAACCGGAGCGAGACCGCATGCGCCGATACAGCGGCATGCCTCAAGGGAGAACTTACCGTCAGGTGTGCACTCGCCGCTTCCGATTCCGAGCAGTTCCTGGAGCTTGTTGAAAATATCTCCGGAGCCCTTAACGTAGCAGGCGGTACCAAGACAGACAGACACCTTATATCTGCCCTTCGGATACAGGGAGAACTGTGCGTAGAATGTTACAACGCCGTACACCTTCTCCAGCGGAATATGTAACTCATCGGCAATCATGGTCTGCACTTCAATCGGAAGGTAACCATAGATATCCTGAGCTTTCTGAAGAATGGGCATCAGGCAGCCGGGATCATCCTTATGTTCGGAAATAATCTGCATCAGGGCCGCTTCCTGCTCTTTACTTCCGGCAAAGGGAATTTTGTTTGAAGCCATGTTCGAACCTCCTTAAATGATAGCACCGGGGAGACCGGGCAGTGAATTTAAACATACAAGGCAAGTATAGCATATAAGTGATAAAAAATCTACAAGTTTATGGGTGAAAATTTTCTAAATGGCATATTTTTTTTCGATAAATGTAGGTACGAATGATAAAACTTTAACAATATTGTATGGAAATATCGGAATTTTCTGTCGACTTTGTTAAAATACGTAATAACTGTAAAAAAGTGGAAATGTGGAATAGGATACAGACTCATTCATATAATTATAATAAAGAAAAGAGCTTATGCAAAGATGAGGAGAATTATGCGTATTACACGATGGTTTCGGATAATGGGATTTCTGCTGGCAGTCAGCTGCGTGCTTCCGGTGCTTGGATGCGGGATTACGAAAGGCGAAAAGACAGAGAAAGTGAAGGATTTGGATTTTACCGTTGTCGAGGAAGCGGATTTGCCCGATGCATTGAAAGCTTTGATTGAAGAGAAGAAAAAAGAGCCGATGAAGCTCAGCTATTCCAATGAGGAATATATGTATATCGTAGTTGGATATGGGGAACAGCGCTCCGGCGGCTACAGTATATCCGTGGATGAATTGTATCTGACAGAAAATGCAATCTACATAAAGACGACCCTAATCGGGCCGAAGGAGGACGAAAAAGTGACGCAGGCAGCTACCTGGCCTTATGTGGTGATAAAGATTGAGCTGCGGGAGGAACCGGTGGTATTTGAATAAAAAAGGGGAGCCGAATCGGAGAAAGTTCGGATTCGGCTCCTTTTATCAGGATTTCGGTGTGGAAACCGCCGGGGTCAGAAAGGTGACCTCAACTTCATGAATCAGGAGATCGGTATAGCTGTACGAGAGAGTTTTGGGGATATCGGAATCCTCGACTTGAATGGAAAAGACACACGGATAGCTTCCGGAAATAATACCTTCCGCAATATCTATTTTATTGCGCCCCTTGTTCTCTCTGATCTTGACTCTGCGGCCAACATTACGCTGAATAGTGTTCCGTATCCGATTAATATCCTGTCGTTTTTCCATTTCTGCACTCCAATCTTTACAAAAGTATGTGTCATAGCCGCAAAACGGGCAATCATATAGAATCATATAAACTATAACACAAAAAAAGAAATGCGTCAATAAAATTGTCTGAATATTCAAACAATATGGTGCGAAGCAAGTAAAAATTATACACAATTACCGGCGGCTAATTCGGGACTTCCTATACAGTTTTCTTACAAATATTTACAGGAAATAATTAGAATATGGAAAAATGTTATAAAATATTAAAATGAAAAGAAAAGAAATTATACATTTCGCTGAAAATAAAGACGAGACTTTGATATGAGTACTGATCGGAAAAGAGCGATCATATATATCTGAAAGGACAAAATGCGTTCCGGGAAAAGGAGGATTTGGAAATGGAGCTTATCAAAAAGCAGATTCATATGAATAAAATACAGTGCAGAAGTACGCTGCAGCTGACGCTGGATGATGATTTCAATGTCCCTGATATGAAGCCGGATATTGTGAGGGTCATAACACAGCAGGGACAGATTAAGGTGGAAGATCGAAAGATTTTGAACGGTAAACTTATGATAAGGGGAACTCTTTTATTCCACATTCTGTATTTGAGCGATGAAAGCGCGAGACCTGTGAACAGTCTTTCCGGCGAGATTCCGTTCGACGAGGTGATTAATGTGGAGAATGGCTGTCACGCGGAGAATATCACGCTGAAATGGGAGATCGAGGATCTGAATGTCGGAATTATTAATTCCCGAAAGATCAGCGTCCGGTCGATTGTGCGGTTTCATGCGGCGGCGGAGGAGCTGTGCGACGAGGCGGCTGCGATTGCCGCGGAAGGGGTGGAGGAGGCGGAGTGCCTGCATAAGCCGATTCGTGTGACGGGGCTTGCCGTGGATAAAAAGGACAGCTATCGCTTGAAGGAAGAGATTACGCTTCCTTCCAATAAGGGCAGTATGGCGGAGATTCTCTATAGTGAGGTTGAGCTAAAGAACGCGGATGTGCGGCTGCTTGCGGATAAATTCACGATTAAGGGAGAGGTGCTGGTGTTCTTCCTGTATCGAAGCGAGGATGAGGAGAATCCGGTGGAATATTATGAGACAGAGCTCCCATTCTCGGCGTCCATTGACTGCAGCGGCTGTGAAGAGGAGATGATCGAGGACATTGAGCTCGGAATATCCGGACGGAATCTGGAGATTAAGCCGGATGCGGACGGGGAGGAGCGCATGGTTGATGTGGAGATTGTCTTTGATATGAATATTAAGATCTACCGGGAGGAGGATTTTGAGATTCTTGCGGATATCTATTCGCCGGTGCAGGAGATTACGCCGGTAAGACGTATGGCGGGATATGAGAATCTGCTGGTTAAGAATAATACCAAGGCGCGCGTGACCGACCGGGTGAAGGTCGGAGCCGGAAATCCAAGAATTCTGCAGATCTGTCACGGAAGCGGAACGGTGAAGGTCGATGAGGCGGAGATTACAGAGGAGGGGATTCAGACCGAGGGCGTGATCGAAGTGGAGCTTTTATACATATCCGCGGATGATGCGGTGCCCTTACAGGCCATTAAGAGCGTGATACCGTTCTCGCAGCTGATTGAGGTTCGGGGAATTACTCCGCAGAGTATATTTGAGATTAAGCCCGGAATTGATCAGATTGGTGTTATGATGCTGGATGCCGAGGAGATTGAGGTGAAAGCGGGGCTGCGGCTGAATGCCATTGTATTTGAACCAGTGACAGAGCCGATGATTACGGATCTGGAGACAGCGCCGCTTGATATGGAGAAGCTGCAGGCGATGCCGGGCCTGATTGGTTATGTTGTAAAAGAGGGCGATACCCTGTGGAATATCGCCCGGCAATATTATACGACTATGGATACGATCCGGGAGATTAATGATCTGGAAAACGACATTATTCATCCGGGCGATCGGCTGCTGATGATTAAAAAGGTGAATTCGGTATTTTGACCGGCTCCGCCTTAATCGGCCTCTTCTTCCACTTCGATGGGCGCGGTATTCTGCGGCTGGAACAGTCCGGTTAAGAAGGTCTGCCTTCCGCAGCTTCCGGACTTAAAGTGGTAGAAGGCCTTTTCCGCTTTCGCACGGCTGTCGAAGATACCGAATACCGTCGGGCCGCTTCCGCTCATCAGGGCGTTCAGGGCTCCGAACTCCCTCATCGTATCCTCAATCGCGGCGATAGCAGGATATTCCTTCCGCGTCACAGCTTCGAGCACGTTGGAGAGCAGGGCCGCTGTGTCGGTCAGACTTCCGGCCTCAATTGCGCGAATCATGCCGTCGATGTCCGGATGCACAGTGTTCTCGTCCAGACTGAGGTGTTCATACACATATTTGGTAGAGACGTTCACCGGCGGTTTAACCAGAAGAATATGACAGGCAGGCGCGGGAGGAAGAGGAGTCAGAATCTCTCCGATTCCTTCCGAAAGCGCGGTGCCGCGAAGCAGGCAGTACGGAACATCCGCTCCGAGCTTTACTCCGAGCGCCTGAAGCTCGGAAAGGCTTAGACCGGTGCAAAACATACGGTTTAAGCCGAACAAAGCCGCCGCCGCGTCCGTGCTTCCGCCTGCCATTCCGGCCGATACCGGAATTCGTTTGTCAAGCTGAATGCTTACGCCGCAGTTCTGAGGATGCTGCTCAAAGAACAGCTTCGCGGCCGCATAGACCAGATTATTCTCGTTTGTCGGCAGAAAGTCAAGATTGCTCTTAAGAAAAATGCCGGGGGTCTTACATTTGCTGATGACGAGGCGATCGTGAAGCTTTACGGTCTGCATGATCATGCGCACATCATGATAGCCGTCCGGACGTCTGCGCAGAACATCCAGCGCCAGATTGATTTTGGCATATGCTTTTAAATGGATGGTATCCATGTCTGAAGTTCCTTCCTTTGTAAATGTATTGATCCTGTTACTATTATATCGGCCGTGCCTGAAAAATGCAATTATAACCTGTGAAAAAGCACGGTGCAGTTCTATGAAAATAATTGGCGGAGCCATTCTAACAGGAGGAACCGCGGCTGCCACTGCGTCTCTTCCCGGAGAATGCTGTCATACTCGTCTTCGGTCAGCAGAGCCTGCAGAGCTTCCTTTGAGTCTTCCGGAACAATTCCGCAGGAGGAATCCACAAAGCAGAGAGGAGGGAACATCAGGCACCACCAGTTCTGCCCCTGCCCCTCGCCAAGAATGATCCGAAGTGCTTCATACTCACCGGGCGGAAGGGCAATATCGCCGTAGAGTTTCAGCGGGAACTCGGAAAAGGCAAGCTCCGCCCTGCTGCGGTACGAGACTCCGGCATTGCTCAGAACCTGATCGGCGATATCTGTGATATTCGCAAGGTTCGCCCGGATAATACTCCGGGCTTCTCCGGTGTCGGTAATATCCGAGAGAATGGGCTGCAGGTATTCGACAACAGCGTCGCGGACCGCAAGCTTTATGGATTGATCCGAATCACTGCCGCTGTTGGCGATGACGTGAAAGCGGATGAGCTTTTCGGCAAGAGAAGAGTCGGAAACCTCGCGTGCGTTCACGGGCATTCCTTCGTCTGTTACCGCAATGCTGCAGCCCATGGTTAATAGGATAAGAAAGACTGCGGCGAGAACCGACAGCCAGATATGGTATTTTTGCATCATAACCTCCATTATTCCGGTGGCCCGATGGCGGATTGAAGGACCTGAGCGTTTCAATCTGCCTCCCCCTAATTGATTGAATAATTCCTTTTCTTAGCTGAATTATACCCACAAATCCCGGCGGATAAACCGGAAAACGGCACTTTACATTCCCGCCGTAACATAGTACAATAAACTGGAATCATTGTGTTTTTATTATCCAGAAAGGATGGTACTGCATTCATGGAAAAGAAATCTGTTGCCGTGATTTTCGGAGGGCAGTCCTCAGAGCATGAGGTATCCTGTGTTTCGGCGGTCACGATTTTATCAAATATCAATCCGGATCATTATGAGGTAACGATGATCGGAATTACCAAGGATGGAAGATGGCTCCTGGCGAATTCGATTGATGAGATTGCTTCAGGAGAGTGGACAAAGAGCAGAGTAACCGCGATTATTTCCCCGGATCGGTCGCAGAAAGCGATTCTGCTGATCGAGGATGGAAAGATGACGGTGAAGCATATCGACGTGGCATTTCCGGCGCTGCACGGCCTGTTCGGAGAGGACGGAACGATACAGGGGCTGTTTGAATTGGCCGGAATTCCGTATGTCGGCTGCGGCGTGCTTGCGAGCGCAGTTTCGATGGATAAGCTGTATACAAAGATTATTGTGGATACGCTTGGAATCCGCCAGGCAAAGTATGTTCCGGTGAATGTGTCGGAATTCCCGCGGATGGAAGAGATTGCGGCGAGAGTGGAGGAAAAGCTGTCTTACCCGGTATTTATTAAGCCCTCGAACGCCGGATCGTCCTGCGGAGTGTCCAAAGCGCGGAACCGGGAAGAACTGGTGAAGGGTCTTAAGCTGGCCGGAAGCCATGATCGCAAGATTCTGGTCGAAGAGACCATTGTTGGCCGTGAGGTGGAGTGTGCGGTATTCGGCGGAGCGAATCTGGAGGCATCCGGAGTCGGTGAGGTCCTTGCCGCGGCGGAGTTCTACGATTATGATGCGAAATATAATAATGCAGAGTCAAGAACCGTAATCTCTCCGGATCTTCCGGAGGGTGTGACGGAGAAGATTCGCACGTGCGCGGCCGCGATATTCCGTGCTGTGGACGGCTACGGTCTGTCAAGAGTGGATTTCTTCGTAGAGAACGGGACGAACGAGGTGGTATTCAACGAGATTAACACACTGCCAGGGTTTACCGGAATCAGTATGTATCCGATGCTTTGGGAGGCAGCGGGCGTTACGAAGCCTGAGCTTGTGGAACGCCTGATTCAGTCTGCATTTGCCAGAAAGAGACAGGAGGAAGAGAGATGTCTTGCAATTCCCCGATAGGAGTGTTCGATTCCGGAGTCGGTGGTCTGACAGTGGCAAAGGAGATTATGAGGCAGCTTCCGGATGAGCAGATTGTGTACTTTGGCGACACGGCTCGCGTGCCGTACGGAAGTAAATCAAAGAAGACAATTACGACCTATACGAGGCAGATTGTGCGATTCCTGCAGTCGAAGGACGTAAAGGCAATCGTGGTTGCGTGCAATACCGCAAGCGCATATGCGTTGGAGACGGTGCGCAAGGAGGTGCCTGTTCCGATGATCGGCGTGGTGAAGCCGGGCGCAAAGGCGGCTGCGGAGGCGACGCGCAATGGCCGAATCGGAGTGATCGGAACAGAGGGAACGATTAAGAGCGGAATCTATACGGAGTTCTTAAGCGCGACGAATCCGAATGTAACTGTATTTGGGAAGGCATGCCCGCTGTTCGTGCCGTTAGTGGAAGAGGGATGGCTTCAGGATCCGATCACAGTTGAGGTGGCAAAGCGGTACATATCCGAGCTGCTCGACAAGGATATTGATACTCTGGTGCTTGGATGCACCCACTATCCGCTTCTGCGCAAGTTAATCCGGGAGGTTGTTGGTGAGCGCGTGACGCTGGTGAATCCGGCCTATGAGACGGCAGTCACACTGCGGACATTATTACAGGAGAGGGGATTGGCCCATCCGAAGAGAGATACCCTGCCGGAGCATACCTTCTTTGTAAGCGACGGCGCGGACAAATTCAGGGAATTCGCGAATTCCATTCTTCCGTGCGAGGTTGTGGAGACGAAGGATGTGAATATTGAAAGCTTTGAAGAGGAAAACTAAAAGAGCAGGAATCCCTGTGGATAAAACGGCCGCGGAGGCGGCGGATTGAGGAGAAAGTATGACAAAAGAGGTACTGGTTACAGTAAACGGAATGCAGTTTGAAATAGATTCCAGAGAATCGATTGAAGTCATCAGCAGAGGTCAGTATTTTTTAAAGAACGGCAAGCACTACGTGATCTATGAGGAGATGGACGCGGAGGAACCGACGAAGGTGACCCGGAGTACGATTAAGATATCGCCAATGCAGGTGGATATGATAAAAAAGGGATCGAACAGCGTTCATATGGTGTTTGCAAAAGGGCAGAACAATCTGGCTTATTATGAGACTCCCTTTGGACAGATGATGATGGGAATTAACACCAAAGAGATCGAGGTGAATGAGAGCGAAGAGGAGATAGCGGTAAAGCTGAAGTACGGGCTGGATGTAAACTACGCACATATGTCGGATTGTGAAGTATCCATTCAGGTTCGTCCGGCATAGCCGGACTCTTACAAAAATACGGGGGATTGTCAGACAGCCGATTCCGGCATCTGACAATCCCCCATCTGTCATTACAGAGGTTTTCTTTAATTCTTCTTAACCTTATCCTTCATCTTTGCAAAGAAGCCCTTCTTTGCGGGCTTGCTCTCAAGCGCACCGCGCAGGCCCTTAACATCAATGATGTAGATTCCGTTCATCACGGCTTTTACTTCTTTCTTGACCGGAATCAGATCAAAGACCTTCTCATCGCAGATCAGAGACATCACTCTGGGACCAATCTTGGCCTTTACAACCGGTACCTTGGCACCGCGCAGATACTTTGGTGTCTGATCAAGCACAACCTTGGGGAATCCGGCTTCTTTCATCTTCATCCGCTTTTTATCAATAACCAGTATTGAGAACGTCTGAGCGCCGGCCCGAATATCTGCCTGAGCCGTCTCCTGCTTCTTCTGAAGCTTGCGGCCATATATTGCAAGAACAACAAATAAAACCAAAACAACTGCCAAAATAATCAGCAGCACAATCGCCCATGTAGGCATATTCACTTCCTCCTTCCATTATGTAGTACACAGTTATCTTCTTGATACCATGGCACTGCGTGCACATGGCCCCTCGGGGGGATACACACGCGCCGATTCGGCAGCCGGACTCCTTTCCGGTGCGGCGCAGGTATAAATAGCCGCTTTGCAACTTGAAAGTGAAAAGCGAAGCCTTTTTACATTATACCATTTTCCCATAAAAAAGAAAATAGGGAAAATGGTTTTTTGAAGGCTTTTTTATACGAGAGGTTCATTCTTGTTAAGCATCTCGGTAATTACCGTTCTGACATGAGCGCCTGCGAACTTGCGCTCCTCCTTCGGCAGCTCGTTCAAGTAGATAGGCTTGCCGTATTCCACAACAACGTGCGCTTTTCTGACCCAGGGCATATGAAGCTCAAAGATCGCATCCGAGTGATTGATCGCAACCGGGATGATGGGGCAGCCGGTCTTCTCGGCCATCTTCAGACTTCCCTCTTTAAAGGGAAGCAGCTCCTGGTCGTGGTTTCTCGTTCCCTCCGGGGCGATTGCCATGGAGTATCCCTGCTTGATATACTCAATTCCCTGCAGGATGGTCTTTAAGCCCGCCCGCATATCATCGCGGTCCAGGAACAGACAGTTCACGTTCCTCATCCAGAGATTTAAGAACGGAACCTTCTGAATCTCCTTCTTCGCAACAAAGCCGGTCAGAGTAGGAACCGACGTATAGATAATCGGAATATCAGCGAGACTTCTGTGGTTGAACACATACAATACCGCACTGTCCGACGGAACGTTCTCGGCTCCGATTACCGTCCGTTTGGTACCTGCGCACCGGAGAACAATATTAAATGCCCAGGATACGATGGACTGCGACACCCGGACCTTTGTGTGAGGATTCTTCTTCCCGACCAGAATCAGGACCAGATAAATCGGAAAACTTAAAATAAAAAACAGAACCATTGCCAAAGCTACAAGAACGATTCTCATAAATAGGCCTCCTTATCAGGAATAATATAGATTGGTAAAACATTCTGCGCGGCAGAACAGCTCATCGCACAGACAATTTGACGGATTCTATACCGCATCGCATTGGATCAGGCGGGAACGTCTTCAGAGCCGTCTTCCTCCCAATCGATCGTCTCTTCTTCTGGTATGCCGCCTTCACTCGCATTATCCGGGAAGTCATACTCATCTTCCTCCTCTGAAGGCGATCCGGCAGTTGGAACCGGTGTCTCTTCCGACGGCGGTTCTGGGTCGGAAATCGGGTCTTCCCCCGTGGAAGGCGCCTGGTCAGAGGGTGCTTCTGGATCAGAGGGCGCTTCGGAGTCAGAGGATTCTTCCGAGTCGGCGGGTCCTTCGGGATCAGAGGATTCTTCCGAGCCAGAGGGGTCTCCGGAATTAGAAGGCTCTTCGGACTCCGTCGGTTCTTCGGAATCGGGGCTTTCTCCTTCTGTAATATATCCGTCCGAAGGATCTTCCATTCCGGAATCGGGCACTTCATCCGTGCCATCCGTTATATCCGGAGCCTCTTCCGCGGAAGAGCTGTCGGTAACGGGCTCAGTTCCAAGCATCGCATCTGCGTACTCCTCGTCGTTCATGCCCGGATCCGGTTCTTCGGTCGGAGCCTGGGAAGGCTTTACAAGAGACGCATACAGGCTTTGGTATCGTTCGGATTCCGTATCAATCAACGGAGTCTCGGCCAGCGAGGCGAACATGACGGCAGGTTCATAGCCATAGTACTCATCCAGCGTCAGTCCGCTTTCATATAGATAAGCGGCAAGCTCTGTTCCAACATAGCGGATATGCCAGGGTTCATAAGCATACCCGGTTATCTCTTCCTTCTCCTTGGGATACCGGATAATAAAACCGAAACGGTGTGCATTCTTCGCAAGCCAGATTCCTTCCTTGGTAGTCCCAAATACCTCCTCTAACGAATATCCCGCGGATTCCGAGGAGACATCAATGGCAAGGCCGGTCTGATGCTCGCTCGCACCGGGCGCGGCAGAGTAGCGGTTGGTATGCTTAATCCCCCGCGTAATCAGGTTAGTTGCGTAAATCGTATATTGCCGGCTATACGAGCGATAAGCAGAAACGCCGTACAGATGAATTCCTTCCGCATCCCCGGCCGCAAATAATTCTTCCAGCGCGTCAGCCGCTTCCTGGCGCATCAGCTTTTTGTCCGAATAATAAGAGAAGGTAAAACGTACATCCGGAACAATTAGATCTTCCGGAACATAATCCTCCGTTAACGTATAATCGCGATTAACCAGTAAAGTAATTGACTCCAGAGACAAATCCACAGGGGCGGGAGCCGGAAGCAGCGATCCGGAGGCGCTTACCTCGGAGCCCGTGGTTACAGGAGAAGACGTACTCACGGAAGCACCCTGAGAAGTCGTGGAAGAAGCGGGCGGAGTAACCGAAGCAGCCGAAGATGATTCGGTCGAGATCTGCCGGAACGTCTGCCCGGAGCTGGGATCCGGATCGTTTGCGGGAGTTATAGCGACTTTGACCAGAACGGCGGCCGCACAGACGCAGAGCGCAAGAGCGGAAGCACCGATAATCAAAGAGTTCTTTTTCATATGAGTCTATCCTTTCGTAGGTATCAAAATTATGTCCAATACTGCAAGTATATCATACGGCCCGGAAAAATACCAGAGGGAGAAGGAACGGAATTGTATTGAAAAAACGCAGATTTTTTGTGAGCAGGTATCTTCTCCGCAACCACCGGGCAAAAAAACGGGAAAATTTATCAAATAGAACTTGACAAGAGTGGTAATATCAGGTATAATCTAAATATCAGTAATGATTACTGTTATTGGAGGAGAAAATATATGGATAAGTCGGCACTGTTCAAATTAAGTTATGGATTATTCCTTGCGGGAACAGAATACGAGGGAAAGAAGAACGCCTGCGTAATTAACACGGCGGCACAGGCGACATCGGAACCGGCCCAGATGATCGTAACGATGCTGAAGTCGAACTATACAACGGAACTGATTGAGAAGAAGGGAAGCTTAACCGTGTCGGTTCTTTCACAGGCAACGCCGCTGTCCCTGATTCAGGATTTCGGAATGAGAAGCGGCAGAAGCTGTGACAAGTTCGAGAAGTATTCTTATCAGACGGATGCATTCGGGAATCCGTATCTTACAGACACGATGGCAGCGTGGATGAGCTTAAAGGTAACGCAGACGATTGATTTGGGAACACACAACCTGTTTATCTGCACTGTAGAAGATGCCGGGAATCTTGATTCCGACACACCGATAACCTATGCGGATTACAGAATCCTTAAGAACGGCGGCACGCTTTCTAAAGCAGCGAAAGCAGAAGAAGCGGAGGCGGCACCGCAGGAGCAGGCGCCCCAGAAGCATTATGTCTGCTCGGTATGTCATTACGAGTACGATGGAGAGATACCATTTGAGGAACTTCCAGACAGCTATGTATGTCCGGTATGCAAGATGGGAAAGAACATGTTTGAGGCAGTATAGGAAATGGCCTCTTTACATAAGCAATAATAGGAACAATCATATTTTTTATAACAGAAGGGAGAATTTATTATGAGCAACAATTTAAAAGGAACAAAGACAGAAGCGAACTTACTGGCGGCATTTGCAGGAGAATCTCAGGCAAGGAATAAGTATACATACTATGCATCGAAGGCGAAGAAGGAAGGATATGAGCAGATCGCGGCTCTGTTCCTTGAGACGGCGGAGAATGAGAAGGAGCATGCGAAGATTTGGTTCAAGCTGCTGCATGACGGTATGCCGGATACCGCGGCTAACTTATTAGACGCAGCTTTGGGCGAGAACTATGAGTGGACCGATATGTATGCGACCTTTGCAAAAGAAGCAAAAGAGGAAGGCTTCACCAAGATTGCATATCTCTTCGAAGCAGTCGGCCAGATCGAGAAGGAGCATGAGGAGAGATACAGAAAGCTTCTTGCAAATGTAGAGGAAGGCATTGTATTCTCCAGAGACGGCGAGATGATCTGGCAGTGCAGAAACTGCGGCCACATCTATGTTGGAAAGAAGGCACCGGAAGTATGTCCGGTATGCGAACATCCGAAGTCGTTCTTCCAGCAGCAGGCGAAGAATTATTAATTCGGTTCCGAGTGCGGATTCTATATGTATCAAGCAAGAAAAGGAGTGCAGCCGCACTCCTTTTCTTGCTTGGAATAACTTTATAACTGAAAGGATCTGATATCTGAGAGAATCTTACAGTCCAAGATTTGCTCTCTCCATACGTCCCGCATTAATACTGTCAAGCAGCTGATGCTTCATATGGAACAGCTCGTTAGACAGATCCACGTAGACGTTCTGCGGGTTCACCAGACGTCTGGTCTCATCCCAGAGCGTGTTCAGCTCCTTCGTGCAGTAATCGCGAATCTCCATAACGGAAGGGGAAGTGTAGACACATTCGCCCTTTAAGAAGACAGGAACCAGAATCTCACGCATGGTATAGGTTCCGGCGGGCAGATAGGTCTTCTTCCAGGTTGAGACCGGATCAAAGAGCAGGAGAGGATTCTCCTCGGAATACTGCTCGTGGGTCAGCGCGATCAGATCCGCCTTAATCTTGCCGGTCGACTTATCATAGATACGATAGACGGTCTTATTGCCGGGATTGGTAATCTTGGCAGGATTCTCGGAAAGCTTGATCTTCGGAACGAATTTGTCGTTCTCCAGAACCGCGGCCAGCTTATAGACACCGCCGAAAGCAGGGCAGTCCTTACAGGTGATCAGATTGGTGCCGACACCCCAGGAATTAATCGCGGCACCCTGCGTCTTTAAGGAGTCGATCAGATACTCATCAAGGTCGCTCGAAGCACAGATGGAAGCGTCCGGGAAACCGGCTTCATCAAGCATTCTGCGGGCCTTTTTGGAAAGATAGGATAAATCTCCCGAATCCAGGCGGATTCCGTATCTTGCGGGCATCTTACCTGCGTCTCTTAACTCCTGAAATACCTGAATTGCGTGCGGTACACCGGAACGCAGCGTGTCATAGGTATCGACAAGAAGTGTGGTATTCATCGGATAGAGCTCGGCATACTTGCGGAACGCGGTCAGCTCATCCTCAAAGCTCATAATCCAGCTGTGAGCATGGGTTCCAAGCGCGGGAACATCGAACAGCTTTGCGGCGAGCACATTGCTCGTTCCGATACAGCCGCCGATTACGGCAGCTCTTGCGCCATAAGTACCGGCGTCCGGACCCTGCGCACGGCGCAGACCGAACTCCATAACGCCCTCACCGCGCGCTGCGTAGCAGACACGGGATGCTTTGGTTGCGATCAGACTCTGGTGATTGACCATATTCAAGATGGCGGTCTCGACGAGCTGTGCTTCCATAATCGGAGCGACAACCTTTACGAGGGGCTCCATCGGAAATACCACCGTTCCTTCCGGGATTGCATAGATATCTCCGGTAAAATGAAAATCTGCGAGATACGCAAGAAAGTCCTCATCGAACATATTGAGGCTGCGGAGATACTCAATATCCTCCTTGCCAAAATGCAGATTCTTTATATAGTCGATAACCTGCTCAAGACCGCAGCAGATGGCATAGCCGCTGCCGGACGGATTCTCGCGGTAGAAGGCATCGAAGATAACGGTCTCATTGGTGTTGTTTTTAAAATAGCCCTGCATCATTGTGAGCTCATAAAAATCAGTTAACAGTGTAAGATTCTGATCGGTCATGATTCATTCTCCTTTGCGTTGGAATGTGGTTTTCGGTCAATAAAAAACGTCTGCGGAAGCCGGGACAGTCAGGAAGTCCCTGTCCGAATGCATCTGCCTTTTTCGAAATAGTATATCATGAAAATAGCAGGTGTCAAGTCAGAAGTCAAGATGTTTTTCAGAGAACTTCCGGAAATGGAGAACCGGGAAGGCAGTGCACGTAAGAATCCAGGATTGGATTTATTATTTAAGAAGGAGTTCCGGCAATTTCCTACTTGACTTTTTTTCTTCCTTATACTATGATAAACACAGTATAATTACACTATAATCACGTCCAAAGACAATGACGGAGACAGTAGGTATCTGATGAAAGACACAGCGAGCCGGGGAGAGTGTAAGCCCGGTGCGAGTAGCGGATGACTGAATATCACTTCCCAAGTTGCGAGCTGAACCGCGAATGCCAAGTAAGCGTAGCCGGTATCCACCGTTATATGGAGCAGGTATGAACGTCCGGGCGATAGCACAATCACGTGGACGGAGTACATGAAATGGGTGGTTTCATATGACAGCGAATGGCTTTCATCCTGTTTTGGATGAGAGCCTTTTTTGTTTCACAGGAAAGAACTTCACACGTTCCTCCACACGTTCCTATGAAACAAAAAGCCCTCCGGTCAGGATGCGCACAAGCGCGGACAAGGAAGGAGGTCGCTGATGCGACCGCGCTTAGCGCGAGAATTCCGTTTTGCGGAATTCTTAGTTCATTCTTATGAGATTCTTTCGGATATTCGTATGAATCAAGCAGTCCCGGAGCGGGATACTGACAGCCCTGCTGTGAGACAAAAGCCCGTGAAGGGCTGGATATTTATTTGGACGTTGTGAGAAGGAAAAGGAGGTTGTTTCAATGCTTTATGACAAGGTTTCAACGAACATGAATTTCGTTGAGAGAGAAAAGCAGGTTCTGAAGTTCTGGAACGAGAACGAGATTTTTAAGAAGAGCATGGACACAAGGAAAGAGGGTCCGACCTACACGTTTTATGACGGACCTCCGACCGCGAACGGCAAGCCGCATATCGGCCACGTGCTGACCCGCGTTATCAAGGATATGATTCCGAGATACCGCACGATGAAGGGATGCATGGTTCCGAGAAAAGCCGGTTGGGATACGCACGGACTTCCGGTTGAGATCGAGGTGGAGAAGCTCCTCGGCATCAACGGCAAGGATCAGATCGAGGAGTACGGTCTGGAGCCGTTCATTAAGAAATGTAAGGAAAGCGTCTGGAAATACAAGGGTATGTGGGAGGATTTCTCCGGAACCGTTGGTTTCTGGGCGGATATGGATGACCCGTATGTAACTTATGATGATGATTATATCGAGTCCGAGTGGTGGGCCCTTCGCCAGATCTGGGACAAGGGACTGCTCTACAAGGGCTTTAAAATCGTACCGTACTGCCCTCGCTGCGGAACTCCGCTTTCCTCCGCCGAGGTTGCGCAGGGGTATAAGGATGTCAAGGAGCGTTCTGCAATCGCGCGTTTTAAGGTGAAGGATGAGGATGCGTATATTCTCGCATGGACCACGACGCCCTGGACGCTGCCGTCCAACGTAGCGCTTTGTGTGAACCCGGTTGAGAGCTATGTGAAAGTAAAGGCAGCAGACGGCTACACCTATTACCTGGCAGAGGCACTGTGCGATACCGTACTTGGCAAGTTAGCGGTTAAGGCCGATCCGGAAAAAGGCGTCGAGGCTAAGGCGGCCTACGAGGTACTGGAGCGTTATACCGGTAAAGAATTAGAGTATAAGGAATATGAGCCTTTATTTGACTGCGCGGTTGAGATCTGTGAAAAGCAGAACAAAAAGGCATATTTTGTAACCTGCGACAGCTATGTTACGCTGACCGACGGTACCGGCGTCGTTCATATCGCACCGGCATTCGGTGAGGATGACGCGAAAGTTGGCCGTATTTACGACCTGCCGTTCGTACAGCTGGTGAACGGCAAGGGTGAGATGACCGAGGAGACCGATTACGCGGGACTGTTCGTAAAGGATGCAGACCCGAAGGTCTTAGCTGACCTCGATAAGAAGGGGCTGTTATATGAGGCTCCGAAGTTCGAGCACAGCTATCCGCATTGCTGGAGATGTGATACTCCTCTGATCTACTATGCAAGAGAGTCCTGGTATATCAAGGAGACCGCGGTAAGAGACGATCTGATCCGCAATAACAACACCGTTAACTGGATTCCGGAATCCATCGGCAAGGGGCGTTTCGGCAACTGGCTGGAGAACATTCAGGACTGGGCAATTTCCCGTAACCGTTACTGGGGAACTCCCCTGAACATCTGGGAGTGTGAGTGCGGACACCGTCACTGTGTCGGCAGCAGACAGGAGCTGTTCGAGATGAGCGGCGATGAAAGAGCGAAGACAGTTGAGTTCCATCGTCCGTATATCGACGAGATTCAGCTGATCTGTCCGGAGTGCGGTAAGAAGATGCAGCGTGTACCGGAGGTTCTGGACTGCTGGTTTGACTCCGGATCCATGCCGTTCGCACAGCATCACTATCCGTTCGAGAACAAGGAGCTGTTCGAGCAGCAGTTCCCGGCCGAGTTCATTTCCGAGGCAGTTGACCAGACCAGAGGATGGTTCCACTCGCTGATGGCGATCTCCACGCTTCTGTTCAACAAGGCACCGTACAAGAACGTTGTAGTACTTGGCCATGTCCAGGATGAGAACGGCCAGAAGATGAGTAAGTCCAAAGGAAATGCCGTCGATCCGTTCGACGCTCTTTCGGAGTACGGCGCAGACGCAATCCGCTGGTATTTCTATAGTAACAGCGCACCGTGGCTGCCGAACCGGTTCCATGGAAAGGCAGTTGTCGAGGGCCAGCGTAAGTTCATGGGTACCCTGTGGAACACCTACGCATTCTACGTGCTGTACGCGAATATTGACAATTTTGACCCGACGAAATACGCACTTGAATACGATAAGCTCCCGGTTATGGATAAATGGCTCTTATCGAAGCTGAACACGGTTGTCAGGGAGGTTGACGATAACCTTGCCAACTACCGTATTCCGGAAGCTGCGAGAGCGCTGCAGGATTTCGTAGATGAGATGAGTAACTGGTATGTCAGAAGAGGCCGCGAGCGTTTCTGGGCAAAGGGAATGGAGCAGGATAAGATCAACGCGTATATGACCCTGTACACTGCACTGGTAACCATCAGTAAGGCGGCGGCACCGATGATTCCGTTCATGACCGAGGATATCTATCAGAATATCGTAAGAAATGTGGATAAGGACGCTCCGGAGAGCATCCACCTGTGCGATTTCCCTGAGGTGAATGAGTCGATGATCGATGCTGCCTTAGAGAAGGATATGGAGACGGTTCTCGATATCGTTGTTCTGGGCCGCGCCGCGAGAAATACCGCGAACATCAAGCAGAGACAGCCGATCGCGAAGATGTATGTAAAGGCGGATGACGTAAGCTGCACGGATGAGAACGGCCAGAAGAAGGAGGGCATGTCCGAATTCTACACCGAGATTATTGAGGATGAGCTGAACGTGAAGAGCGTAATCTTCACATCCGACGTCAGAGATTTCACCAGCTACACCTTCAAGCCGCAGTTAAAGACCCTTGGAAGACGTTTTGGTAAGAGACTGAACGCTCTCAAAGAGGTTCTGAATACGCTGGACGGCAACGCAGCGATGGACGAACTGAACGAGACCGGAAGCTTAAAGGTAGTGGTTGAGGGCGCAGAGGAAACGCTTGCGACGGAAGATCTCCTGATCGAATCCGCTCAGATGGAGGGCTACGTGACCAACTCCGATTACGGCATCACCGTAGTGATGGATACCAACCTGACACCGGAGCTGATCGAGGAAGGCTATGTCCGCGAGGTAATCTCCAAGATTCAGACCATGAGAAAGGATACCGGCTTCGAGGTTATGGATCACATCACCGTATATGTAAGCGGCAATGATGTCATCAAGGCCGTGATGCAGAAGAACGAAGAAGAGATCAAGCGCGTGGTTCTGGCTGAGGCGGTTGTATATGATGAGACAGCCGCAGATGCGGAAGGAAGCGCTTCGAAGGAGTGGAACCTGAACGGCGAGGATGTTACGCTCGGTGTGAAGAAACTGTAACATACACAATTGCGAATAGAAGCACAATCGAGTGCCTGGATCGAAGAAATATCGAGAGGGCACTCGATTTATATAGAGAGCTGTATAATTCCGGTCCGGAATATTCTGTACGTGTCCTTTGACAATCCAATCGTAAAGCTTGTCAGCGCAGAAACAGTATTAGAAGTCTATGAAGCCCTTTATCCGCTGGAGGGGAATCGATACATTTTCTTGGATGAGATTCCGTATACGGATAATTGGGAATTATGGATGAAGGTAATCTATGATAGTCGAAAGGATATACGACTGACTGCAACCGGTTCCGCAAGCCCTGTTTTAGAAAAAGGAACTGCTGACAGCGGAACTGGCAGGTGGAGTGTTCTGAAGATTCCGACATTATCCTTCTTTGAGTATTGCCGTTTGCTGCGGCTGACCGAGATACCGAATCTTCCGGAAAATCAGCAATTGACAGAAATGGTTAATATGACAACGTCTGAATTGGGAGATCTCATGAGCCGATTTGAGCCTCTTACCAGACATTTTAACCGATACAACCGAAAGGAAGTGGACGCGGTGGTGGAACTGCCAAGACAGAAGCTTTTGTGTGAGGTCAAATACCGCAATAATACGCATCTTTCGAACAAGGATGCGATCGTGGAGTTGTGCGCTGCGAAGGACTCCGGCGTTACACAAGCATTTCTGATTACAAAACGGCTGGATGATTTTGGAGTTACAAAACATGAGACGGAGATACCGATTATGAGAGTTCCTACCCTTGTATTCCTCTATATGATCGGAAAGGCTGAGGCAGAGGGAAGGAAC
Source organism: Lachnospiraceae bacterium (assembly GCA_017623215.1). Classification (GTDB taxonomy): domain Bacteria; phylum Bacillota; class Clostridia; order Lachnospirales; family Lachnospiraceae; genus Caccomorpha. The sequence goes on from JAGAPO010000091.1 coordinate 38,584, forward strand.
GGAAACCTGTAAGGCTATAACCGGGCGCTGCCGGACAGCGCTTTTGCAGCTGCCTATGCGAAGATAGCACCGCACAGACAGCTGCAGTTTGAGCGATTCTTTATCAGCCGTTCAGCTTCACAAGTCTGTCCACAACATCCTCGATCGAAAGGGTAGGATAGCCGGTGATATAGGTGCATACGGTATCATTGAAGTTCTTGTACCAGTATTCCGGAATCGCATCCAGTCCAAGGCAGGCACCTGCGATACTTCCGACGGTTGCGCCGGTGCAGTCGTTATCGAGGCCGATGCCAACCGTGTTGCTGATGCAGGAGGTGAAGTCATCGCCGCCGAGCATCAGGCCGAATACAACGGCGCACATGTTATTGTTCGTATGTACTGGATGCATCTTCTCAAAACGCTCGTCCAGAAGCGCGCGTGCTCTTAAATAGTTTGTAATCTTGCCCTCGTAGGAAAGAGCCCACTCCAGGTCTTTATACAGATCGCTCTCAGCAGGAATCTGCTTCATACCTTCTTTTACCGCATCCAAAGGTGTCTTTGCCGTAAATGCCGCCGCGATAGACGCTGCCGCGAACATCTCGCCGTAGATACCGTTCTTTCTGTGAGTGAGGTAAGCATCCGGATAGGACAGCTTCGCTGCTGCAACCGGGTTGCCGGCTTCCGCGTATCCAAATGCGTCTGCACGGATAGCAGCGCCGATCCACTCAACATAGCTGTTGAAATTCGCCGCGCACTCGGCACGGGTGCCTGCTCTTAACTGCTGCAGAGCCTCGTCCTCAGCGGTGCACGCATAGGGAAGAACCTCAAGCCAGAATTCACCGACATCCTGAACCGTATAGTTCTTGCCGTATTTCTCTAACAGAAGCATATTCAGAATCGCATAGGTGATATCATCATCAACCGGTACCTTGTCGATTCCGGCAAGGGAATATTCCGATCTCTTACTTATTCCATACTGAACATCATTCGGTCTGGTGACTTCCTTCCAGTAATTGGTCGGAGGGAAATCCATGCCGCAGTCCAGTGCGTGTGCCTGCATGGACGCAACCTTCCAGCCCTCAACCGGAACACCGAGCGTACATCCGGCATATCTGCCGAGAACGGCTGCCTTCATGCGTCCGCGCAGATCGTCTACGGGAGTGGGTGCAACATCAGCGCCCTCGGGACGGAGCTTTAAGATCTCCTCTAAGCTGTCGGGCTGCTTCGGGTCGTTATTTCGATACATAATAGAATCCTCCATATTCTCCGGAGCGGTCCGGCAAACATAAGAAAATCGGCTCCGGGATTGTTTTATTCTGTTCCGGCTGATGGATGTGGCTGATTCCGGAAAGAAAGTCAGAAGAATCGTAACAATCTTCGTGCGGAAATGCGGTGTACAAAGCCGGATAGTAGCATTATTATAAATGGTTTCCGGGAACACGGCAAGTCAATTAAAGCAGGTGTTTTTTGCAAGTTTGGCAGGATAACAGCCGATGGGCGGCATTTTCCTCTCAAGATAAAATGCCGAACGAGACATTTGATAGGGATAAGGCGCAAATAATGCAAAAAAGCCTACTAATTTAGGGTCGTGCCCTAAAGGACAGTTTTGCAAGAATACGGTATATCTCGAAAGAGGTATGCCGTATTCTTGTTTTTGTTTAAGCGCTTTTGGCACTTTGGATTTCTCGCATCATTTCAACAAGTTCCTTTTCACCGGGGATATCAATAAGCCCTACCGCGGTAAAGTAAACATCAAGACGTACTTGCTTTCTTCCGTCGATCTTTTCGCTATTATGCACTTCTATACGCCGAATGAGCCTATTAACAATGGCGGGTGTTAG
>JAGAPO010000092.1 GCA_017623215.1 Lachnospiraceae bacterium
TATCAGAACGGCGGATATCAGAACGGCGGGTATCAGAATGGCTCGTATCGGAATGGCGGATATCAGAACGGTCAGTACCAGAATGGCCAGGGCGGATATCAGTATGATCCGTTCGGATTCGGAGATATGTTCGGGTTCGGAGCCCGCACACAGGCACCGCCGAAGCCGTCCGTGGAGCCGGGAGATGACGCGGATATCAGACAGGCCGTGGATTTTATTAACGCAGGCCGGTACGATTATGCGAATAATACGCTGAATCAGATGGTCAGTGCACGCAGGAATGCGAGATGGAACTATTTAAGCGCGCTGGCGAATCAGGGGCTTGGCAATTCGATTCAGGCGGTTGAGAAGATGAAGAAGGCGGTCCAGATGGAGCCGTCCAATCAGGTCTACCAGAGCGCGCTGCGGTGGATGCAGCAGTCCGGTACCGCATATAACGAGAACGGACAGGAGTATCAGAGAGCTGCGGCGGGAATGGACCGCCTGTGTCTGAGCTTCTGCGCGATGCAGTTCTTCTGTATGTTCTGCCGCTGCTAACACGAGAAGAACTTCTAAGGCGCTGAAAGACACCGCCTAAGAAGTTCTTCTCGTGTGGAAGAATGCGAGGCATTCTGCCGGATTTCGATGTTGGTTTGGGAAAGAGAGGATTTTATGGGTAAGGTAATAGGTATTGATTTAGGAACGACGAATAGCTGCGTGTCGGTGATTGAGAATGATACGCCTGTGATTATACCGAGCAGCGCGGGCGGGCAGACGACGCCGAGCGTGGTTGCGTTCACAAAGGTTGGAGAGAGACTGGTTGGTGATCCGGCGCGCAGGCAGGCGGTGACGAATGCGGACAGAACGATAAGCTCGGTAAAGCGCCATATGGGCACGGACTGGAGCGTGCGGATTGACGGGAAGGAATATAAGCCGCAGACCATCAGCGCCATGATTTTGATGCAGCTGAAAAAAGACGCGGAGGATTTCCTCGGTGAGCCGGTGACGGACGCGGTCATTACGGTTCCGGCGTATTTTAATGATATTCAGAGACAGGCGACAAAGGATGCGGGCCGTATCGCGGGACTGAATGTAAAGCGAATTATTAACGAGCCGACCAGCGCGGCGCTTTCCTACGGGCTGAATCATGGGGAGCCGCAGAAGGTTATGGTCTATGACCTGGGAGGCGGCACCTTCGATGTATCCATTATTGAGATCGGAGAGGGCGTTATCGAAGTGCTTGCGACCGCAGGCGATAATCATCTCGGAGGGGATGATTTTGATGAAAGAATCACGAATTGGTTGATTAATCAGTTTAAAAATGAGCAGCATGTGGATATTTCCAGGGATTTTGCAGCGGTGCAGCGGGTAAAAGAGGCGGCGGAGCAGGCCAAGAAGGAATTATCGACCTCTGACAGTACCCATGTGGTGCTCCCCTATCTGGCGCAGGCGAAGGGAGAACCGGTTCATATGGATATCCTGCTGACGCGCAGACAGTTCAACGATCTGATCAGAGACTTAATTGAGCGGACGGCAGGTCCGGTGCAGAGCGCGTTGGATGATGCCGGAATTGCGCCCTCCGAGCTTGGAAGAGTGCTGTTGGTCGGCGGTTCCACCCGAATCCCGGCGGTTCAGGAAAAGGTGCGTGCGCTGACCGGAAAGGAGCCCTCCCGCAATATTAATCCGGACGAGTGTGTTGCGAAGGGCGCGGCAATCTTGGGCAGCACCCTCCAGGGAAATGCAATCGTCGCCGCAGGAGGCGGAGACGGACAGGGAATTCTGCTGCTGGATGTCATTCCGCTCAGCCTGTCGATCGAGACTGTGGGCGGTGTTGCAACGAGACTGATTGAGCGTAATTCTACGCTTCCGGTGAAATACTCCCGGGTATTTTCCACGGCGGCTCCTTATCAGAGAGAAGTTGATATTCATGTCCTGCAGGGGGAGCGTCCGATGGCGAGGGATAATAAGACGATTGGCCGTTTCAAATTAAAGGGAATCAAAAAGGCCCCCGCGGGAGTTCCGCAGATTGAAGTTACCTTTGACATTGATGCGAACGGAATCTTAAAGGTGTCGGCAAGAGACCTGGATACCGGGATGCAGCAGTCGATTACCATATCGGCCAACGACCGTATGTCGGAGTCGGAGATTGAACAGGCAATGGCGGATGCCAGAGCGAATGCGGGCGGCGACCAGGTGCGCAGGGACGCGCTGACGGTGACCGCAGAGGCACAGAAGCTTCTGATGAAGACGCAGGATGGCATGAAGGCTGCGAAGAAGAATCTGAACAAGGAAGAATATAAGCGGCTGAAGAATGAGTGTGCAGAGCTGCAGAAGCTCCTTTCGAAGTTCCGGCTTGAAAAGGTGACCGAGGAGGAACTGAACGCAATCAGGCAGGCGAAGGAGCAGCTTGAGAGCACGGCGGGAAGAATGTTGTAAAGAAAAATTTTGAACGATATACGGCAATCCGGGACTTTACAAGAGGCGGGACTCGCGGTATACTGATGATAATTTGCAAAAAGGAGGATTATCATGAAGGAATTACTGCAATTATACGCCGTCTTTTTCCGGATCGGCGGCCTGACCTTCGGGGGCGGTCTGACCATGCTTCCGATGCTGAAATACGAACTTGCCGAGAAGAAAGGCTGGGTAACGGAGGAGGAGCTGCTGGATTATTACGCAGTGGGACAGTGTACGCCGGGCATTATCGCGGTGAATGTCTCGACCTTTGTAGGATATAAGCGAAAGGGAATTATTGGGGCGATCTTTTCTACACTTGGAATGATCAGTCCGTCCCTGATTATCATTTCGATTCTGGCACTGTTCCTGGAGCAGTTCATGAGCAATCAGATTGTGGTTCACGCGGTAGCCGGAATTAAAGTTGTGGTATGTGCTCTGATGTTGAACACGGTGGTTACGATGGCAAAGAAAAGTCTGGTGGGCGGGCTGTGCTGCGTCATTGCGGCGGCCGCTTTTGTGCTGGCGGTCTTTACCCCGGTACCGACAGTGCTGCTTGTAATTCTGGCAGGAATTCTTGGCGTGATACTGTATAAGGCGGGAGGGCTGAAGGTATGAAGGTATTTTGGGATTTATTTATCGAATTTTTTCAGATCGGGCTCTTTGCCGTTGGCGGCGGCCCGGCCACCATTCCGTTCTTAATGGACCTGCCGAACCGCCATGATTGGTATGAAAAGGCCGATGTGGCCAAGATGCTGGCGGTCAGTGAAAGTACGCCGGGACCGATTGGTATTAATATGGCTACTTATGCAGGATACAACGCAGCCGGTTTTGCAGGGGGAATTGCTGCGACGCTGTCGCTTGTGCTGCCAAGCATAATCGTCATTGTACTGATTGCCAAGATTCTGGATAAATTCAACAAGAATCCATATGTGAAAGCTGCGTTTTTCACGATTCGTCCGGCTGTTACCGGACTGATTGCGACCGCGGTGCTTGGAATCTGGGAAACCGCTCTTTTTACGACAGAGGACGGAAGCTTCCAGTTCCCGATTGGTTCCGTGATTCTCTGCGCAGTATTTTATGTGGTAATGAATCTGAAAAAACTTAAAAAGCTTCATCCTGCGTTCTGGATCTTATGCGGTGCCGTGTTCGGAATTGTATTTCAGATGTAGGAAGGAGTTCGGATAAAAAATTTTTGAAAAAGTATTGACGATATTGTCAAATGGTGCTATGATTACAAAATACGAATTTCCCGTGAGGGAGTAGCAAGCGTATGAAAGTACGGAACAAGTCAACATCCTGGCCGTTAAGCGGTCTGGCTTGTTTTAAATTGCGAGACTCATGTATAACTGAGAAGCTATACAGGAGTCCGAACTGTTGAAAGTAAGGAAAGGCCCAGGCATAGCAGAACAGTTATGCCCCGGCTTTTTTTATTTTGGTGAAGTTATATGCCTTTCGAATTCGGAATTCCGCAAAGGCGATCCGGGCAGAATGAGGGAAAGAGGAAAAAGGAGGCGCAGGATATGCGGTATTATTGCGAAACCGAAGAATCGGTTTTGAAGGAGCTTGGAACGTCGGAGAACGGACTGAGCACGGAGGAAGCAGGGAAACGCCTGGAACAGAACGGCAAGAACCGTCTGGAGGCGGCGAAAGGCAAATCATTGATTCGCAGATTTTTAGAACAGCTTGCCGATCCCATGATTATTATTCTGCTTGCAGCGGCTGCGATCAGCGGCGTGTTGGCCGTGATTGAGAACGACAGCTTTGCGGATGTTATCATCATTCTTGCGGTGGTAATCGTCAACGCGGTTCTCGGCGTGTACCAGGAGAGCAAGGCGGAGAAGGCAATTGAAGCGCTGCAGGAGATGTCGGCGGCAACCTCAAAGGTGCTGCGTGACGGTAAGGTGCAGACGATTCACAGCGAGGATCTGGTGGTAGGTGATGTGATTCTTCTGGAGGCCGGTGACGCGGTTCCGGCGGATGCCAGAATTCTGGAAAGCGCAAGTCTTCAGGTCGAAGAGGCGGCGCTGACCGGAGAATCGGTTCCGGTAACCAAATTCATTGATATCATTCAGCTGAACGACGGGGCAAAGGGTGTTCCGCTTGGGGATCGTAAGAATATGGTGTATATGGGCAGCACCATCGTATATGGAAGAGGTCTGGCTGTTATCACTGCCACCGGTATGGATACCGAGATGGGTAAGATTGCGGACGCGCTGCAGAAGGCGGAAGAGGGCGAGACACCTCTTCAGCTGAAGCTGGATCAGCTCTCGAAGATCTTAACCTGGCTGGTGCTCGGCATCTGCGTGATTGTATTTGCGGTGCAGCTCATTCGGGCGAGGAGCTTTGATTTTGAGCTTGCGCTGAGTTCCTTCATGGTTGCCGTGTCGCTCGCGGTAGCGGCGATTCCGGAAGGACTTGCGGCGGTTGTTACCGTGGTGCTTTCGATCGGTGTTACGAATATGTCCAGGAGAAATGCGATTATCCGCAAATTGACCGCGGTTGAGACGCTCGGCTGCGCACAGATTATCTGTTCCGATAAGACCGGTACGCTGACGCAGAATAAGATGACGGTTGTTGACTTCTTTGGAGAAGACGAGAAGCATCTGGCGTCGGCGATGGCACTTTGCAGCGACGCGGAGCTGGATGCGGACGGCAATATTACCGGCGAACCTACGGAGGCGGCTTTAATTGCATGGGCATATAAGCTTGGAATGAACAAGCTTTCTCTTAAGAGCCAATTACCGCGCTGCGGCGAGGCTCCGTTCGATTCCGGAAGAAAGATGATGTCCACAGTACATACCACTCCGGATGGATGGATTCAGTATACGAAGGGCGCGCCCGATGTGATTATTCAAAAGTGCGCTTATTATCTGAAGGACGGAAAGCCGGTTCCGATGACAAAGGAATATTCGGAACAGATTCTGGCAGCCAACAAGGCAATGGCGGACAAAGCACTGCGTGTGCTTGCCTGCGCCCAGAGAGTATGGAGCGAGACGCCTGAGGCATATGAGGCGGATTATCTGGAGCAGGAGCTTTGCTTCACTGGCCTGTGCGGTATGATCGACCCGGTTCGTCCGGAAGTAAAGGACGCGATTGTCGAGTGCAGAGGCGCCGGTATCCGCCCGATTATGATTACCGGTGACCACATTGATACTGCGGTTGCGATTGCAAAGGAGCTGGGAATCATTACCGAGGGGACCCGGGCAATCACCGGTTCCCAGTTAAATGAGATGAGCGATGAGAAATTCGAGAAGGAATTCCGGAGCATCAGCGTCTATGCACGTGTACAGCCCGAGCATAAGACCCGTATTGTAAATGCATGGAGAAAGGCCGGATACGTTACCGCGATGACCGGCGACGGCGTCAACGATGCGCCTTCGATTAAGGCAGCGGATATCGGTGTCGGAATGGGTATCACCGGTACCGATGTTACCAAGAATGTTGCGGACATGGTGCTGGCGGATGATAATTTCGCAACGATCGTCGGAGCAGTGGAAGAAGGCCGCCGGATCTATGACAATATCCGCAAGGCGATTCAGTTCCTGCTCGGCTCCAATATGAGCGAGGTGCTCAGTATCTTATTTGCAACCCTCATGGGCTTTACGATTCTGCAGCCGGTTCACCTGCTGTGGATTAACCTGGTAACAGACTGCTTCCCGGCACTTGCGCTCGGTATGGAGAAGGCGGAACCGAATATCATGCGCCGTAAGCCGCGCGATGCGAAGGCCGGTATCTTTGCGAACGGTATGGGCTTTGACGTAGCGTACCAGGGTGTTCTGGTAACGATTCTGGTGCTGATATCGTATTTCATCGGTCATTATATGGAGACGGGAAACTGGACGGTTACAAACAGCGCACACGGTACTACAATGGCCTTTCTGACAATGTCGATGGCAGAGATTTTCCACAGTCTGAATATGCGTTCTCAGCGCGGAAGTATCTTCAAGCTCGGCTCGCATAATAAGGTACTCCTGATTGCGGCGCTTGGTTCTCTGATTGCAACAACGCTTGTATGCGAGGTTCCGTTCCTTGCGGCTGCGTTTGAGTTCACCAGCGTGGAGCCTTCCGAGTATGTTGTGGCGATTCTGCTCGGTGTCCTTGTGATTCCGGTTGTTGAGATCGTGAAACTCATTCAGAGAAAGTTTGGAAAAGAAAAATAAACCGGCGATGCGGTAAATGTCGATATCGCATAACGAACAATTAGACAGCAAAAAGAGACGGGTGTCTGAAATGCCGCTGACAGGCTTTGAGGCTTCCTGATACCAGCGCGGTTCCTGAAGCGCGTATCCGGAAGCCAAAAGGAAAGGTGACATTTCATATACCCGTTTTTGATTGGATTACATTCATTCCCGGAGGAATCTCCTTTTCTGTTAAAGTCCTGAATCCCGGCTGTCCGGCTGGAATCCGCAGGGCATTTATTTTTATACAGTATAGTACAGCGCTTTTAAAAACACAATCCTGCTATTCAAAGCTCGACGAATGCGGGAAAGTGTGATATCATAGACGCAAAGAATGGAGGGAGCGAAGAAGATGAGACATCGGATTCATACGTTTTTACAATACTTGTTAATGACTCTGTTCGTATGTATCCTGCCATGGTACGTAACCGGCTGTACCGGAAGCGAGGAGAGCGAGCAGCTTGCAGGGGATATTCTGGACATTGTTCTGGAGGAAATTTGGGACGATTCTCAAGAGGATATCGGCAGTTCCCAACAATCATCAGAGATACAGGATTCTTCCGTTGACGAGGATGGAGCCTATTATTCAAAGGAGGATGTGTCGCTTTACATCCATATATACGGGCATCTTCCGGACAATTATATTACCAAATCGGAAGCGGGGGCTCTGGGCTGGGAAGGCGGTTCGGTCGAGGTCTATTCGCCGGGCAGCGCAATCGGAGGCGATCGGTTCGGCAACTACGAAGGACTGCTTCCGGACAAGGAGGGCAGAACCTATTATGAGTGCGACATTGACACTGACGGCGGGAAATCCCGAGGAGCGAAACGAATTATCTTCTCCGATGACGGCCTCATTTATTATACCGATGACCATTATGAGAGCTTTACGCTGCTGTACGGAGAAGAAGAGTAGAACAAAAATGCGGAGCAAAAACCAGAGTAAAAATGCGAAGCAAAAAGCAGAGCCAAAGCGTTGTGCATAGCGGCTTGGATTCGCAGATGATAGGAATGGACGGGAGAGTAACATGAGAGTAGAACTGAATCTGAAACGAATGCAAAAAAAAGCGGAGGCGCACGCCTATCTGGCGGAACAATTTGAATTCCCGGAGTATTACGGGAGAAATCTGGACGCGCTGTATGATGCGTTAAGCGAGAAACTGTCGGCAGAGCCATACGAGATTATCATTGCAGGAGAGGGAATTGAGGAGACAGATGAGTGGGGATACGCGGCGGGTGTGATGCGGGTGCTGCGGGATCTGGAGCGGCGCTGGCCGGAGGGTATAACGGTTCGCATGTAGGAAGCGTCTTTCTTCCGATGCACGGTCCGGCGCTATTGACTTACAATTCGTACAATGATATAATTTTATGTATTGTAAAGAAATTTTTACGCACACTATAAAAGAGGTAATTAATATGAAGGTTAGTATTTTGATTCCGGTATCCGGAAGAACATTGTATCTGACGGATTGTCTGGAGAGCTTGAAGGAACAGGCGTATGCAGACGCGGAGGTCATTATTATTGATGATAACGCGGACGGGCAGCTGCAGGAAGTAATTGACTGCTACAAGGATTCTCTTGCAATCCGTGTCGTTCGTCCGGCAGGGGGAAGGACCGGCGTGGCGGCCGCGAGAAACGCAGGTCTTGACGCAGCGCTGGGAGAATATGTCTATTTCCTGGACAGCGACGACTATATCTATGAGAATGCGATTGAGAGATTAGTGCTTGCTGCAGACGACCAGGAAGCTGATATTGCATATGGTAAGAAGAAGAGCACCTGGTATAAGAGGGATTTCTTTGTTGCGACGTATCAGCAGGAGCAGGTTGAGAGCGGCGAGGACGAGGAAGATACTGCAGAGGGCGCGCAGCTGTACGCGGAAGAGGGCGGAGACAGTGAGGCGTCGAGCGTTGACGATAACGTATTGTTGGAGTCGGAAGAGGACGAGAATCCGGAGGAAGAGATCAGCGAGGAAGAGCTTCTTCGCAGAAAGGATGCCAGAAAGAGAAAAGCATATCGGTTTATGGTATCCTCAAAGAAGGGCCTTACGAATGTATCGGTTCTGAATATTTTGTTCCGCCGCAGCCTGATTGAGGAGAATGGAATCCGATTCGCGGAGCAGTTCAAGTATTTTTCCGATCTGGGATTCCTGATTCAGGCACTTTCCAAGGCGGAGACCTATGCGAGAGTGATGGGGGCGAAGTATGTAAAGCGGAAGCATAACGACCCGATTAATTTCCCCGCGCTTTCCCAGGTGAAGGATCCGAACCGGTTTGAAGAGTATGTCGCGGCATATGAGCACGCGAGGGCACTGGTTCCGGAAGGGTGCGATTTGAAGGAAAGACTGGATAAGCAGGTCATCAGTTATTACGCAAGAATCTTTGCGCCGCGTATCCGCCGTGCAAAGGGAGATTCCTGGAGAGAAGAGCGATTCCAGGAGATGAGGCGTCTTGCGAACCAGATGGACAGGGAGACGATTCATAAGCTGAAGGGCTATAAAAAGCGTCTGATCAAGGCTCTGATGAAGGGCGATGTGAAGAAGTCGCTTACCATTGTGAACCGCCACCTTGGCTGGAAGAAGTTCAAGAAGATTACCCGTAATAAGCGTGCCCTTGCAAAGTTTTTGTATATTCACAGCTTCTTAAAGAAGCCGATGAAGGAGAACTGGGTTATCTGTGAGAGCTTCTTTGGAAGCTATTATTCGGACAGTCCGAAGGCGATATACGAGTATATCAGCAGGAACTACCCGGGCAAGTTCCGTTTTATCTGGGTCTATAAGGAGAAGAAGCATAAGAATATCCCGTATCCGCACTCGCAGGTAAAGAGATATTCGATTCGCTATGCATACTATCTTGCGCGCTGTAAGTACAATCTGTACAACTGCAGACAGCCTATGTTCGTGCGCAAGAGAAAGGGAAATATCTTCCTTGAGACCTGGCACGGTACACCGCTTAAGAGACTGGTATTTGACCAGGAAGAGGTATGCGGAGCATCCCCGCTGTACAAGCAGCAGTTCCATCACCAGGCCGGCGCGTGGGATTATCTGGTATCTCCGAACCATTTTTCGACGGAGATCTTCCGAAGCTGCTTTATGTACAGGAAAGCCATTTTAGAGACCGGTTATCCGAGAAATGATATCCTGCATGCTCCGGGCCGTGAGGAACGCGAGGCGGCGTTTCGTAAGAAGCTGGGAATTCCGGCTGATAAGAAGACGATTCTGTACGCGCCTACCTGGAGAGATGATGAATATTATGGAAGAGGCGAGTACAAGTTCGCGTTAAAGCTCGATCTCCAGAAGATGAAAGAAGCGCTTGGAGATGAGTATGTTGTGCTGCTGCGCACCCATTACTTCATTGCAGACGCAGTGGATGTAAGTGAAATGGGAGATTTCGTGATGAACTTCTGCCGGTATGATGATATTTCGGAGCTGTACCTGGTGTCGGATATTCTGATTACGGATTACTCGTCCGTATTCTTCGACTACGCGGGACTGCGCAGACCGATGATCTTCTACACGTACGATCTGGACAAGTACCGCGACATCTTACGAGGCTTCTACATGAGCATCGAGGATGAGGTCCCGGGACCGCTTGCATTTACGACGGAGGAAGTAATTGACGCGATTCAGAATATCGATCAGGTTACGGAGACTTATAAGGAGAAGTACGATATCTTCTACAAGAAGTTCTGCAGCCTTGAGGACGGACGCGCTTCCGAGAAGGTGGCAAAGGTTGCGTTCGGTCTGGACGGAGCGGAGGAATTCGCTTCGGTTATTAATACAGTAGAGAAAGAGTAAGGAAAGGACTGGATAAAATGAAGAAAGTAATTACGTACGGCACGTACGATTTGCTCCATGTTGGGCATATTAACCTGCTTCGCAGAGCGAGAGCGCTTGGCGACTATCTTCTGGTCGTACTTTCGACCGATGAATTCAACGCGCTCAAGAATAAGACCGCGTATCACAGCTACGAGGATCGCAAGAAGATTCTGGAGGCGATCCGCTATGTGGACGAGGTGATTCCGGAGTATACCTGGGAACAGAAGATTTCCGATGTTGTGAATAATAATATTGATGTATTTGTTATGGGAGATGACTGGGCCGGGAAGTTCGATTTTCTGAAGGATTACTGCGAGGTTGTATATCTGCCCAGAACCGAGGGAGTCTCTACAACAAAGATTAAGAACGACCTGCATCTTGGCAAGGCAGAGCACGAGGAGCAGAAATAGAAAGGAATGTAAGTTGATATGATAAAGGTCAGCATTATTATTCCGTATTATATGAAGAATCGATTTCAGGGGAGAATGTCCAAAGGGCATTCTCCTATTGGTCGTTCTTACCTTTCTGACTGCCTGATGAGTGTCTGCGATCAAAACCGCGGAGATCTGGAAGTGATATTGATTGAGGACGGAGCCTCCGAGGACATTTCAGAGGTAATAGAGGAATTCCGGGCGCGCCTGAACATAAGGACACTGCGAATCGCGCACGCGGGAACGGCGGCCGCGAGGAATGCGGGACTTGACGCAGCGCAGGGAGAATATGTGTATTTTCTGGATGCGGATGATTATCTGAAAGAGGGAACGATTGGAAGACTGCTGGATGCGGAGAACGCAGCGATGCCGGACCTGATCTACGGTTCCAAAGAACGTACCTGGTTCAAACGCCTTTCGTATCTGGAAGAGTGCAGAATGAGAGAGCGGACACCGGAACCGGATGATTTTACAGAACCGAGCGCTTATCTTGTAAGGCGGAGTGCTTCTGTCCTGAATATCCTGATTCGCAGAGAGTTTTTACAAAAGAATGGGATCCGATTTGACGAATCGCTCGTCTTATATTCGGATATGCCGTTCACCGCGGCGCTGCTTGCGAATGCGAAGCATACCGCCTGCGATTACGATGCGGTGTATGTCAAGCGCATCCATAATGACGAGGTGCAGTATCCGTCCCTCGATCAGGCCGTGAGAAAGGACAGAACGGAACAATATGTTCGCGCATATCGGAGCGCTAAAGAGGCAGCTGCGGGGGATGAAGTCCTTTGCCGCGCGCTGGATAGCGGGCTTGGATCCTATGTGTTAAAGGCGTATACCGGACGCCTGCATGACCGGGGGAAGGTGGTATTCGGCGCGGATGAATTTGCTCTGCTGCGGGAGGCGATGGGCGCTGCCGATATGGCTGCGTTCCGGGAGCTGCCAAGGATGCGCCGGAACGTTCTGAAAGCCGTGCGGGAAGGCAATAACCGCAAAGCACAGCGCATCGGAAATATTGTCGTATCCTTAAAGAAGAGAAGGGAACTCGTAAAGGACAGCAAATTATTCTTCCGCATCATCGACCGATATCTCTTCCAGAAGCTTCCGATCAAAGAGAACCTGGTGTTCTTCGAAAGCTTTTTCGGCAACAGCTATTCGGACAGCCCGAAGTACATTTACCGGTATTTGCAGGAGCATTCCGGGGCGGAATATCAGTATGTCTGGGTTATGAAGAATAAGAAGAATAGGATTCCGGGGAATCCGGTTGTGGTAAAGCCCTTCAGTCTTTCGTATTTTTATTATCTTGCCCGGGCAAAATACTGGGTGATTAATATCCGGCTTCCGAAGTGGATTGAGAAAAAGAAGGGACATGTATTTTTGCAGACCTGGCATGGGACGCCGCTTAAGAAGCTGGTATTTGACATGGAGGATGTGCATCTTGCTTCCTCCAAATCCAGCTACAAGATGATATTTTACCAGGAGACAAGGAATTGGGACTATCTGATCTCCGCGAATCCGTTCTCGACGGATGCGTTCGAGAGCGCATTCTTATATGACAGAGAGAAGATTTTGGAGATTGGCTACCCGAGGAACGACTGCTTAAAAGCGCCGGATCGGGACGAGCATGCGCTTGCGATTAAGCAGAAGCTGGGGCTCCCTTTGGACAAGAAGCTGATCTTATACGCGCCGACCTGGCGGGATGACGAATATTTTGAAGCGGGCCGATACAAATTCGACCTGAAGCTGAATTTGGCGCAGATGCGCGAGAGGCTTGGAGGAGAATACGCGGTGCTGCTGCGGACGCATTACCTGATTGCGCAGAACCTTAGGCTTGACGGATTGGAAGGATTTGCTTACAATGTAAGTGAGTATGATGATATCTCGGAATTATATCTGGTATCCGATCTGTGTATAACCGATTACTCCTCGGTATTCTTTGATTACGCGAATCTTCGGAGGCCGATTCTGTTCTATGTATATGATTTGGAGAAATACCGGGATGTCTTACGAGGCTTTTATATCGACATCGAGAAAGAGGTTCCGGGCCCTCTGTTATATACAACGGATGAAGTAATCGAGGCAATCGAGAAGCTGGAGGATGTGAACGAAAGCTATAAAGAGCGCTACGACAGGTTTTATGAGAGGTTCTGCAGCCTGGACGACGGACATGCCGCGGAACGCGCGGTGAAGGCGGTATTTGGAAAATAGCAGACGTTTCGGCAAGGCAGCCGGGGCGAGAGGCCGGATGGAATGGTCTGAATGACAGAAGAGAGCATGATAAGAGGCAGATTGAGCGAAGAGGCGGATAAAAAGCGGGCGTTTGGAGCCTGCAATTTCGTTCCGATAGCGGAGATGTGCGGGTTATCTGCAGGAATGAGGTGTAAGATGAAAGTATTATCACTGGTTGTTCCGTGCTACAACGAGGAACAGTCGTTGCCGTATTTTTATGATGAGATTGTAAGAATTGCGGGAATCCTGAATGAGGTTGAATTCGAAGTCCTGATGGTGGACGACGGTTCGAAGGATAAGACGATTGCGGTCATGCGGGAGCTTCATGCGAAGGATTCCCGGTTCAAGTACCTGTCGTTCTCGAGGAATTTCGGCAAGGAGGCCGCGATGTACGCGGGACTCCAGAACGTGACGGGCGATTATGTCGCGGTAATCGACGCAGACCTGCAGCACCCGCCGGCTATGTTAATTGACATGTATCACGGAATTGTGGACGAGCACTATGACAGCGTTGCGGCAAGACGCGTAACCAGGGAAGGAGAGCCCAAGATTCGTTCCTTCTTCGCAAGAAGCTTTTACAAGATTCTGAACAGGATATCCAAGGTAGAGATCGTGGACGGCTCTGTGGACTACCGTCTGATGACAAGGCAGATGGTGGACGCGGTGCTTCAGATGAGCGAGAAGAACCGTTTTACCAAGGGAATCTTCGCCTGGGTCGGCTTTAAGACCAAATGGCTGGAATTCAAGAACGTGGAGCGCGTGGCAGGCGAGACGAAATGGTCGTTCTGGAAGCTGTTTTTGTATTCTTTAGAAGGAATTATCGGTTTTTCAACCGCACCGCTCGCACTTGCATCTTTCCTGGGACTGGCTTTTTGCGTTGCCGCATTCCTTGCCATCCTGTTTATTGTAATCAAGACGCTGATCTGGGGCGATCCGACAAGCGGCTGGCCGTCGCTTGCGTGCATTATTCTGATGGTGAGCGGAATTCAGCTTTTCTGCGTCGGTATTCTGGGGCAGTACCTTGGGAAGATGTATATTGAGACAAAGAACCGTCCGATTTACCTGATTCGCGAAGCGCAGACAAAGAATCTGGATATTGATCCGGATGGAGTTCAGGATAAGAATTGTTAACAGGGCAGCCTTCCGCCCGGGATATATGCCCATGCGGAAGGCTGTTTGTGCAAGCAAGAACCGGATACGGGCGTGCGTCCGGATTGCCTGGTTCGGAAGGCGAGGAATTATGAACTGGAAAAAAGAAAAGAATCCTGCCGGAGAGGCTGCATCCGGAACACGCGGCCGCCGCTTGAGCTCCGGAACGGCAGACGGGAGCCGAAAGAACGCAAAGAGGGAGTATTACGTCCGTTACACCCTTTTGTTTCTGTTGGCCGCACTGATCGTATATATCCGTTTTATAGTGAACGGAAAGAGCTTTTTGTGGGCTTCTGACGGAACGGATCAGCATTTCACGGCACTTGCGTGGTTCGGGCAGTATCTGAGAGAATATCTTACCGGAATTGTTGCAAGGGGGGACTTTACACTTCCGCAGTGGAGCTTTTCGCTGGGAGCGGGGGATGATATTCTTACGACGCTGCATTATTACTGTATCGGCGACCCGCTTGACTTGCTCGCGGTATTCTTCCGTCCGGAGAATACGGAAGGGCTGTACACGTTCCTGATTCTTCTGCGCCTTTACTTAAGCGGAATCGCGTTCTCGGAATTTGTCTTTTATATGAGAAGGAAGAAGAATGTTCCGAGCCGGGATTCCGATTGCGGCAGCCCTTATGGCTGGGAGACCAGCTATTCCGTGCTGGTCGGCGCGCTTGTCTACTGCTTCTGCGGTTTTGTAATCGCGGGGACGATGAAGCATGCCTTTTTCTTCAACCCGCTTTTGTATTTCCCGCTGTTCTGCCTGGGCGCGGAGAAGATCCTTCGCAAAGAAAGTCCGCGCCTGTTCATTCTGATCACGGCGGTTGCGGCGCTCAGCAATTTCTACTTTTTCTACATGCTGACAGTGCTTACCCTGATATACTGCGCGGTACGCTTTTTCGGGCTGTATGGGAAGGGAAAGAGAGCACGCGGATTTCGTTCGGTATTCCCGAAGGGAGTCGCAAGCTATATGCTCGGAGTCGGAATGGGAGCGGTACTGTTCCTTCCCGTTGTGCTGCGGTTCCTGAATAATCCGCGCTACGTGGACGACGCTGCAAAGTTAAAATCCTTTTACTCGCTCAAATACATGGGCCGCATGGTCAGCTCCTTTTCAGGGCCTCCGTTATCGTCGGGATACTGGAATTTCCTTGGCTATGCGTCGATTGCGTTTCTGTGTGTGATCCTGCTGTTTGCGACACACTGGAAGAAGCATCTGCAGCTGAAGGTATTCTTCGTGCTCGGAGTTCTGATGCTTTCTGTCCCGGCCGCCGGCTATGCGCTGAATGGCTTCGCCTACATGTCGAACCGCTGGATGTTTGCATTTTCCATGCTGGTAGGATATCTGTGCGCGGAGCTCCTGCCGGAATTGGTCTATGCTTCGAAAAAACGATTTCTGTGGCTGGTTGCCGGAGCGGGTGCGCTGCTTGCTCTGAATCTGTTCAGCGCGCTCATGGGCTATCGGACGGAATTCTACGGACTGGCGGGAATCCTTCTGCTGATTGGATTTGCGGCGCTGTATCGGAGAGAGGTACTTCCGATGAAGAAGCTGCCGGCGGGCAGCAAAGAGAAGATCTTCCGAACCGGGGTGATTGGACTGACCATCTTAAGCGTCGGAGTCAACGCCAACTATCATTATAAAGGAATGGTCAAGCAGTTCGCAGACGCGGGAACCTATTATGAGAGCGTGATGGAATCGCCTCTTGTTGAGATGGCGGAGACAGCGAAGGGGCTGGAAGGGGAAGAGGATACATTCTATCGTGTGGACGGCTACGTTCTGGATAACCGGCGAACGGCTGACTCGATTGTGGAGGAGCGCTCCATGGAAGCGATGATGGCGGTATTTACCGGAAGCACAGAGGTGCTGGAGGCGCAGGAGAACGATGATACGCTCGGAGACACGGCTGACGAGTGGGAGGATACCTCTTTAAAGGAGGGGGAAGCGACTTCGGAGACGAATTCCGGAGAGGAAGCTTCCGAGGATGAGAGCTCGCAAGGCGAGAACTCCAGTCTGTTCTATCGGCTTGCGAAAGCGCTCGGACTTACGATAACCGGGAAAGAGAAAGCAATCCGAAGCTATAATACCGCGTTGCTTGCGGATTACAACGGACTCATGGCCTACTACAGCCTGATGAACCCGTATTATTCCAGATTCATTGTCAATGAAGACATCAGCACCGCAAACTTTTCTATTAAGGTGGCCTCCTTTGACGGGCGCATGGCGCTGAACGCGATTGCAGGGGTCAAATACCTGATTCGTTCGGACATTTATCAGGATCCGATTCCCTACGGCTGTAAGGAAATCGCAAGCGTGACCGGCGAGGACGGAATTACGGCGACGCTCTACGAGAATGAATACGCGCTGCCGCTCGGTTTTACCTACGACACCTATATCATGAACGACGAGGTGGATGTCTCGTCCGGCCTTCGCAGGCAGCAGCTGATGCTTTCCAGCGTAATCCTGGAGGAGGAGCCGGAGAACGGCAAGGCAGGAAGCACGAATGCGGGACTGAAAAAAGCAGAATTAACGCCAAGGAGCGATACCCAAGTCATTCTCGGGAAGAAGAAAATGGAGTTCGTGAACCGGAAGGACTGGGTCATCTACGATACCGATGTCCCGGAAGGCTGCGAAGTCTACCTGTATATTGAAAATGCGAGATTCAAAGGCGGTTCCGGCTATTCGGTTGCAGCCGCGGCAGCCGACGGCACGCTCAGACAATGCACGCTCTACAGTAAGTCGAAGAAGGATTATTTCGGAAGAAAGGACATCCTGATGAACCTCGGATATTATGAGGAGGGTCTGAATGAGTTGGCCTTTACGATGAGTGAGGTTGGAACGCTGCGCTACGATACCATGATTCTGTACTATGTTCCCGTGGAAAAGACCGTGCAGAAGATAGAAGAACGCGCGGCAGAACCGCTTACCGATATCGAGATTACCGCCAATCGGATTACCGGGCGCATCGAGGCGGACGCGGATAAGCTGCTGTTCTTATCCGTCCCTTATTCCGAAGGATTTACGGCGACGGTGAACGGAGAACCGGCGAAGATCTATCTGGCGAACGGGACGTTCATGGCGATCGAGATTCCGGAGGGAGTCAGCGAGATTGCGCTGAACTATTCGACGCCGGGACTGCGATACGGAGCGATGATATCGGCGGTGAGCGTATCAATCTATCTGTTGTGGGAGATTGCGGGGCTTGTTCGGAGCAGGAAGCGGAAAAGATAACCTGTTAATCCCCGGGCCGCGGCAAAAAAACTTGCCGCGGCCTTATATTTGGAATTGACAAAGAGAATCGGGAATGATATATTAGAACCATTAAGCAACAAGGCTTATAAGAATAATACCAGAATCATACTGGCAGAGGCGCATCAATTATGAGTAATCCATGGGATATGGCAGGCATAGGAGAACATGGAGGAAAGGATGAGATGCCGAAGTACGACGGAAGCCTGAAGCCGCCGGACTGGGGATGCGGTTAAGAGCCGCATGACTGTCATCAGAAGGATGGAGCGCTGCCGAGGAATAGAGAGGATGAGGCGACAGTCGGACATTTCAAAGCGGGAATGAAAGGCTGTATTTGCCGATCCGGGATTCCAACGGCGCCGGCATTCTATGTCGGCATTTTTCATGTCATGGGAAAGTACAACACACTTTTCCGTGACATGAAAAAGCCCTCTGGGCAGGATCGCACTGCTGCAAAGCGGAACGCGGCAGAATCTTACACACAAGGAGAGGAATACTATGAAGAGACCGTTTGTCACACTGGAACAACTAAAAGAGATTACCAAGACCTATCCGACCCCGTTTCACATCTACGATGAGAAGGGAATCCGGGAGAACGCAAGACTGTTAAAGCAGGCCTTTTCCTGGAATCCGGGCTTTAAAGAATACTTTGCAGTAAAAGCGGAGCCGAATCCGTACATTATGCAGATCCTGAAGGAAGAGGGCTGCGGCGCGGACTGTTCCTCGATGACGGAGCTGATGCTCTCGGAGGCGGTCGGTCTTGTCGGCAGCGACATCATGTTCTCGTCAAACGATACTCCGGCGGGCGAATTCACGAAGGCGAAGGAGCTCGGCGCCTATATCAATCTTGACGACTACACCATGATTGATTTCATCGAGCAGGAGTGCGG
Source organism: Lachnospiraceae bacterium (assembly GCA_017623215.1). Lineage (GTDB taxonomy): Bacteria > Bacillota > Clostridia > Lachnospirales > Lachnospiraceae > Caccomorpha. Next base: position 18,365 of record JAGAPO010000092.1, read on the forward strand.
CGTTCCGGAGACGATTTGCTGCCGTTACAATCCGGGCGGAGTCTATACCGTCAGCAACGGAATCATGGACAACCCCGGCGATGCGAAATACGGAATGACCAAGGAGCAGATGATCGACGCTTACAAGCGTCTGAAGGAACTCGGAGCAAAGCATTTCGGAATCCATTCCTTCCTGGTCAGCAACACCGTAACGAACGATTACTACCCGATGCTTGCAAGAACCTTATTTGAACTTGCGGTAGAATTAAAAGAAAAGACCGGAGTGCACATCCGGTTCATCAACCTTTCCGGCGGCGTTGGAATCCCCTACAAGCCGGATCAGAAGGGCAATGACATCCTCGTAATCGGCGAGGGCGTGCGCAAGGCATACGAAGAGATTCTTGTACCCGCAGGAATGGGCGATGTTGCAATCTTCACCGAGCTTGGCCGCTTCATGCTTGCGCCTTACGGCCACCTGGTTACCAGAGCGATTCACGAAAAGCACATCTACAAAGAATATATCGGCGTAGATGCCTGCGCGGTCAACCTCATGAGACCGGCGATGTACGGCGCATACCATCACATTACCGTCATGGGCAAGGAGAACGAGCCCTGCGACCACAAATATGACGTAACCGGCTCCTTATGTGAGAATAACGATAAGTTTGCAATCGATCGCATGCTCCCGAAGGTAGACATGGGTGACCTTCTCGTCATTCACGATACCGGAGCGCACGGCTTCGCGATGGGCTACAACTATAACGGCAAATTAAAATCTGCCGAGCTCCTTCTGCGCGAAGACGGAACCACGAAGCTGATCCGCCGCGCCGAGACTCCGGCGGACTACTTTGCAACCCTGGATTTCAGCGAATTCTTTCGGAAGTAATCCTCTTTGGGGGACAATCGGGAGGAACCGTCGTTCAGATAACAACTAACAAAAGAAAAGGCCTGCAGCATAAGCGCCGTCTTCCGCACGCTGTTTTGCAGGCTTTTTTTTCGTAAGTCTGTGCGGATCGTGGAATCACACCCTGTCCGCAGGCTGGGCATTTGCCGCTAAGTCCTTCAGCAGCCGGTCAAAAGCCGGGAACTGTTTCTTCAAAATAATAGGCTTCCCCTCTACATTCGTGAAGCAATGCATAGTCTTACCTGTGAGCACAAGCTCTCCGGTTCCCTGCTTCGTCATAGAATACCCTATAATCAGCTTGACCCCCTTGAACTCCTCGACCCAGACCCGGATACAGACCGTATCATCGAATGTAGTAGGATGCTTGTACTGACACTCCACCCCAATAACCGGCGAGATAATCCCATCCCGTTCCAGCCCGGAATAGCTGCATCCATTCTGCTCCAGAAAAAAGATTCTGGCCTCCTCCATCCATTTAATGTAGTTAGAATGATGAGTAATCCCCATCTTATCTGTCTCATGATAGGGAACCTTACGAATATATTCACACAAAGCAAATCATCTCCAATCAAAATAAAATTGAATCTATTATAGCATCCCTCCCGGTATTTGCACAAGAAAAAAATTCCTTACTCTAATTTGAGGAGAATCCGCTACATATATCCGTACAACGGAACAGTCTGGAAGAAACGGTCAGCAATAGATTCATAGGAAGAAGGGGCCGTAATGCGGCAGTAAGGAGATGCTGGTGCTGTTTTGGAGACAGAGGACAGATTGTAATAGCAAGATTGTATGAATAAATGGCAACATAAATATTGTCTTACAATTCGCGAAACTATATAATAAAATTACAAAAGCGATCGGAAATATAGGCGAATACAGCGAAGAACATATAAAATCAATAAGAGGAGCGATAAAAAGCTCGATAAAACGAACGGAGGTATTTGCTATGGCGAATAAGACAATTAAGGTGACTGTATGGAATGAGAACAAGCATGAAAAGACCAGCGAGAGGCTGAACGAGCTTTATCCGGGCGGACTTCATACGTATATTGCGGGGTTCCTGGATAAGGATGAGGAGATTGAAGTAAGAACCGCTACCCTGGACGATCCGGAGTGCGGGCTTACCCAGGAAGTACTTCAGGACACCGATGTTCTCGTCTGGTGGGGACATATGGCACATCATGAGGTGCCTGATGAGGTGGTTATCCGCGTTCAGAACGCGGTATTAGCCGGAATGGGGCTGGTTGTACTGCATTCGGGCCATCATTCGAAGATATTTAAGAGATTGCTCGGAACGACCTGCAATCTGAAGTGGCGTGACGGAGCGAGAGAGCGCATCTGGACCGTGAAGCCGAATCATCCGATAGCGGATGGCGTTCCGGAGACCTTTGCATTAGACTGCGAGGAGATGTACGGAGAGCCCTTCGATATCGCGGATCCGCAGGAGGTTGTATTTATGGGCTGGTTTAACGGCGGAGAGGTATTCCGCAGCGGCTGCACCTGGGTAAGAGGTAATGGAAAGATCTTTTATTTCCAGCCGGGACATGAGACAAACCCGTCCTTCCAGAACGAGCATGTTCAGAGAATTATCCGGAACGCGGTTCATTGGGCAGCGCCGGTGAAGAAGAATATTCCGCTGATCTGTCCGATGGTTCAGCCGGTAGAAGGGTAAGGCCGGAGCAGAATAAGGGAAGAGAATAAGATGGAATAAGGGGACAATCTATAATACGACACGAAAAGAGCATAAAAAGAAAGAACCTGCCGGGCTGGAATCAGGGCCTTGCCCGGCGGGAATCTTACCGGTAATTTTTTAAAATTAACAGTTGATTTTTTGAAAACAAGTGTTATAATAGACTGTAACAGCGCGGATATAGTTTAATGGCAAAACATCAGCTTCCCAAGCTGAGGTTGCGGGTTCGATTCCCGTTATCCGCTGTAGAACATAAGGGGGCGTAGCTCAGTTGGGAGAGCGATGCGTTCGCAACGCATAGGTCATGGGTTCGAATCCCACCGTCTCCATAAGAAAAGGAACAGGAAAGGATGCCGGAAAGCCTTGAGGAAAGAGGATTTCCGGCATTTTTTATTTCGTTGTCCGCCCAGTGGGAAATATTATCTTCCTGCGTATATTGGTCTGATTGATAGTGGTAAAAGGGGATTGACAAACCGCGTTCAGGACGATACCGCATCCGGGAAGATGATTTTCACATAATTATAGGAATAACAGGAGAATGGAGAGGAGACAGAGTATGCTATTATTTTATGTACGTCATGGAGACCCGATCTACAGTCCGGATTCGCTTACCGATCTTGGTAAGCGTCAGGCCGAGGCAGTTGCGAAGCGCCTTGCGGCACACGGGATTGATCGAATCTTTGCTTCCACATCGAACCGGGCTATTTTGACGGCCAAGCCGACCAGTGAGATTACAAAGAAGGAGATTGAATTGCTGGATTTCTGCAACGAGGGACATGTATGGAATGAGTTCACGACCCTGAATGAGGAGGGCAGGAAAAATTGGGCGTTCGCCGATAACACGATGCGAAAGCTGTTTGTGAGCAGAGAAGTACGGGAGCTTGGGGATAAGTGGTACGAACATCCGGCATTTCAGGGAACAAAGTTCCGGGAGGGCGTTGAGCGGGTGAACCGGGAGGTGGATCAGCTGTTCTTATCGCTTGGGTATGAACATATTCGGGAAGAGAGTATCTATAAGGCGGTCAGACCGACGGACGAGCGCGTGGCGATATTTGCGCATCAGGGATTTGGAATGAGCTTCCTAAGCAGCGTTCTGGATATTCCGTACCCGCAGATTAGCATGCATTTTGACATGGGACATACCGGAATGACGGTCATTGATTTTAGGGAGACTGACGGAATGGTGGTTCCCAAGGTGCTGATGGTGTCGAACGATTCCCATATTTATCGGGAAGGGCTGCCGACACAGTACCTGCCTGGAACATGGATATAATAGAAAAAGATTGATAAAAGAGGGACGCAGTCTTTGATATGAATGGTGTCAAAGACTGCGTCCTTCGCGTTACAAGAATCTTCAATATAATGTGCGGCAGGAATGAAATGGTTCCCGGCAGCACGGATATCAATGAATTCTGAGATATCAGCGTGTCTGTCGCTTTTCATAATAGTGGGTCCAATCCGACCGGAACAGGAATACGGCGAACACGATCGAACTCAGCGACCAGGTCAGCGGATACGCCCACGAAATCGTCTGGAACACCGGAAATACCTTCAGTGCCAGAGTTACATAAATGATGCGCACGCCGCACCAGAAGGAGAGCATGGTAATCATCGGCACGATGGCCTTCCCGCAGCCGCGCATAACTCCGGCCGCACAGTGCGAGAACGCAAGCAGGCAGAAGAACGGGCCGACCACGCGTGCATGAATGGTTCCGTAGGAGATCGCTTCCGGGGTATCCACGAAGATGCGCAGTGCGTAAGGGGCGCCGACATAGAAGAGTGCGCCGACCAGCTCCGCAAAGATCATGCTTAAGAGAATACCGAATGCAGCTCCCCGCTTTGCTCGTTTGTACTGCTTAGCGCCCAGATTCTGACTGATGAAGGTGGGGAGGGACATGGACATGCAGGTGATCGGAAGGAACACAAAGCCCTCGATCTTGGAGTAGGCCCCGTGACCGGACATTGCAAAAGCACCAAAGGAATTGATATTGGTCTGAACAACCAGATTGCCGACACTGATAACCGCGTTCTGAACACCGGTCGGAAGCCCCTGGCGAATAACCTCAGCCATAATGTCCGGATGGAATCGCAGCTTTCGAAAATCCAGTCTGGTATAATCCTGCAGGCGGCACATGCGGATGAGGCAGAGCAGAACGCTTAAGCCCTGCGCGATTACCGTTGCAAAAGCGGCTCCTCCGACGCCCCAGCCGAATCCGGCTACGAACAGCAGATCCAGCACAACATTGACGATGGAGGAAAAGAGCAGGTAATAGAGCGGGTGCAGACTGTCACCGAGCGCGCGCATGATGGACATGCAGATATTATACAGGATAACCGTGGAGACGCCTCCGAAATAGAACCGGAAATACGTCAGGGAATCCGGCATTACATTCTCCGGCGTCTTCATCCAGACCAGAATGTGCGGAGAAAGGAACAGCCCTACGATGGTGGAAAGGATCGAAGCGAGGATTCCGAACAGAAAATTCGTATGGATGGCGCGGGTTACATTCTCCTTATCCTTTGCTCCGAAATAGCGGGAGATAATGACACTGCCTCCGGTCGCGACTCCGTTAAAGAAGCCGATAATCAGGAATGTCAGGCTTCCGCCCGAGCTGACGGCCGCAAAGGCGTCGTTGTCCGCAAAATTACCGATAACCCACGCGTCGGCCATGTTGTAGAACTGCTGCAGGAGCTGCCCGAGCATCATCGGGAGAGCAAAGGAGATAATTCCCTTTGCGATAGAACCCTCGGTCAGATTCACCTGTCCGGAGGCGGCTGCGTGCTGTGATTTCCTTTTGTGAAACATGAGTATTCGTTCCTTTCCAATCGATGTTCGCGCAGAAATGCTGCGTAGAGTGTGTATTCTCCTATCCCGCGGGAGCCTGCCGCGCGGGGAAGCGTGACAGTTAGAGACAGCCGGACCGAAAGCTTCCGTTCAGCTGCTTTTCCATATGGATATGAGGACAGAATTCGTCCAGGTAGGGCTCCCCCGTCGCGCGGTAGCCGCATGCCTCATAAAAAGGGCGGACTCTTACCTGCGCGGAAAGAGAGAGTTTGCGGCCGCCCTGAGAGAGCGCGAACTGTTCCGCGTCTGTTAACAGGGCCTGTCCGAGATGCCTGCCGCGGAATTCCCTGCGGATTGCAATGCGTCCGACGATGAATTCCCCCGGGGTATCTCCTCGATACAGGCGGCATACCGCGATCGGCGTGTTATCCTCATAAAGCGTAAAATGATACGCGATCTCATCTATCTCATCGAATTCATTTTGAAAGCCCTGCTCCCGGACAAATACGTCCTCGCGGATCTGTCTGGCGTCAGGGCCGAGTGTGCGGCTGTGTATGATATGCATAATATAATCTCCGTTCTGAGCGGATTCGAAATCCCTCTTTTTCCAGTATAACACAGCTTTGAGGAAAAGGCCAGAGCGGAATTCTTCGTTCCGGTACGAATTCACGGGTTGCCGCGAATATACGGGTGTGTTACAATAAAGGAAACAGCGGAAGCGCTGCGTGTGCTGCAGAGGCAGAATGGACGGCTGCGGCAGACAGAAGGGAGAGAGAACATGAGATACGGACTACTTGCAGCGGGAATTGCGGCGGTGGATTTGCTTTTAAAGCGATATGCGGAGACGAATCTGAGCGCGGATGAGGACAAAGAGGCAGCGGGAGGCAGGATTCTGCTGACGAAATATCACAATCACGGAGCGGCGCTGAATGTTGGGGAGAAGAAGAAGGAATGGGTTCTTGCAGGCTCCTGCGCGATATTTGGCGCGCTTGCGGCGGTATTTGCGATGGAGGGAAGGGGCGGAAAGGCCGGAGCCGGGGACGGACTGTCCGGCATGGCGGATGCGGCCTTGGAAAGCGCTGAGAGCGGCAGGGGAGGAAGAAAGCTGAGGCGTTTTGCGCTTGCGTGCCTGCTTGGCGGCGCAGCCTCCAATGTGTCGGATCGGGTGAGAAAAGGATATGTGGTGGACTATATCCGATTCCCGTTTTTGAAACGGATTGTGTGGAATATCGGAGATCTGTTCATTTTGCTGGGAGCGGTACTGGCAGTAGTGGGGGAGCTCTTTGGAAATGGGAAGAAGGAACAGGTTCGTTAAGTAACTTAAGTAATCAACCGAGACGCTCGGATATGAAATATTGATTTCGTGTCCGAGCGTCTCGGTTGGTTACGGTCGAAGCCGACTCCTGATCGTATCAGGGTTACCTATTTGACATAAAATCATTGATGACCGGCCATTCTTCAAATTCACGCACCATATGCTCCTCGGGCGTGTACTGCCCGTAAAGAGAATGAATGTGGTGCCTGTTTACGCCCTTGAGTTTTACACTTTGCCCGTTTACAAGAAATTCGCCTTTTTTGCTTATTTCAAGCTTGCAAAGGAAAAGACGGGCTTCGCAGAAATACGCTAAAAGCCCGCCTTTCAGGGGAAAGAAAAATGATAGTTTATTCTGCAGCATGTTCTAATGCCGCGCCAATAAAGCCTTTAAACAGCGGATGTGGGCGGTTGGGCCTGGATTTGAACTCGGGGTGTGCCTGGGTTGCAACGAACCAGGGGTGGGAGGGAAGCTCAATCATCTCCACAATCCGGCCGTCCGGAGAAAGTCCGGAGAGAGTCATACCAAGGCTTGTCAGAATATCGCGGTAGTCGTTGTTGACTTCGTAGCGGTGTCTGTGGCGTTCGTGGATCACGGGTTCGCCGTACTGCCGGTAGGCGAGGGAGTTCGGATCGAGCTCACACGGATAGGAGCCGAGACGCAGAGTTCCTCCGAGGTTCTCGACGCCGTTCTGCTCGGGCATCAGGTGGATAACCGGGTGGGAGGTATTCGGCTTGAGTTCTGCGCTGTGCGCATCCGCATAGCCTGCGACGTGGCGTGCGAATTCAACGATTGCCATCTGCATACCAAGGCAAAGGCCAAGGAAGGGAATGTTGTTCTCGCGGGCGTAACGAATAGCGGAGATCTTGCCTTCGATACCGCGTTCACCAAAGCCGCCCGGGACCAGAATTCCGGAGACATCCTTTAACCGTTCCGCGGCGTTATCATCGGTTACGGTCTCGGCGGGAATCCAAACGATCTCGACGGAGGCATTGTGGGCGATTGCGCCGTGCTTTAATGCCTCTACTACGCTGATGTAGGCGTCGTGAAGCTGCGTGTATTTTCCGACGAGAGCAACCCTTACGTGTCGGGTCGGATGCTTTAAGGAGTCTACCATCGAGATCCAGTCCTTTAAATCGGGCTCGGGACAGGGAAGATGCAGAACCTCACAGGCGATGTCCGCAAGATGCTCGGCCTCCATGGCGAGCGGCGCCTCATACAGGGTCTCCACATCCAGGTTCTGCATGACGTGAGAACTCGGAACGTTGCAGAAAAGGGCAATCTTCTCCTTGATTCCCGGCTCTAACGGATGCTCGGTTCGGCAGACAATGATATCGGGCTGAATGCCCATTCCCTGCAGCTCTTTGACGCTGGCCTGTGTGGGCTTGGTCTTCATTTCCCCAGAGGCGCGCAGATAGGGGATTAAGGTTACGTGGATCAGCGCGGTGTTCTCATGGCCAACTTCGTGCTGGAACTGGCGGATCGCCTCGAGAAAGGGCTGGCTTTCAATATCGCCGACCGTGCCGCCGACCTCGATAATTGCAATATGGGTATTGTCGCTGTCATCGGTGTGATAAAAGCGGCTTTTGATTTCATTTGTAATATGGGGAATCACCTGAACCGTGCCTCCGCCGAAATCGCCCCGGCGCTCCTTGTTCAGAACGGACCAGTAGATCTTTCCGGTCGTTACATTGGACTGCTTGGTCAGGCTTTCGTCGATAAAACGTTCATAATGGCCGAGGTCCAGATCTGTCTCCGCCCCGTCGTCCGTTACAAAGACTTCGCCGTGCTGGATCGGATTCATCGTTCCCGGATCAATATTAATATAAGGATCGAATTTCTGCATGGTAACATGATATCCCCTGGCCTTCAGCAGTCGGCCAAGAGATGCGGCCGTGATTCCTTTGCCCAGTCCGGAGACAACGCCTCCGGTTACAAAAACGTATTTCACACCCATAATCGAGTACCTCCTTGGAAATATTAAAAAAACGCCCATTTCTTACAAAGCCGGGAGACGAAAAGGGGTCTCTTACCAGGCTTTTAAGAACGGACGTCATTGTCTGACTTAAAAAACATCCATTATTATACTATATACCGTGAGAAAAATCCAGAAGAAATTTTAAAAATGCAGAAAATCGCGGATTGAGCGGTAAAGCACGGCATGACACAGGCGTATGGGAGAATCTCCCATTTCTTAATGGGCCGGACACAAATTTTTCAGAACTAATCTATTGATTTATGGTTAAACTACCATTATAATGGACATAGACTGGAAAAAAAGGGAGGTACGCATGGATAACGGCAATAATAATAGCAATAACAATAATAAGAAAAAAAACACCAGAAGCGGTATGATTTTCTGCCTGATTGTGGCGGTGATTATGCTTCTGCTGTTCAGCTATATGACAAAGCAGATTGAGAACAGTACGACGCAGGAGATTTCCTACGGGCAGTTTTTAAGGCTTTTGGAAGAGAAGAAGGTTAAGACCGTGCTGATCCAGTTCGATAAGGATCGCTATTTGATTGAGCCGAATGAGCAGCCGTTCGGAGAGGGCTATGGAATCACGTATTATACGGGTATTATTTCGGATCCGCCGATTGAGCTGTTAGAAGAGTCGGGAGCGGATTATTCCGCAGAGGTTGTGGATAAGAGCACGACCATTGTGGATATTTTGATTGCGTGGATTCTTCCTTTGGTATTGATATATGGTGTTATGTGGTTTTTGTTCCGGGCGATTTCAAAGAACAGCGGCGGAATGATGGGCGGCGTTGGAAAGAGCAACGCGAAGCTCTATGACATGGAGAAGGAGACCGGAATCACATTTAAGGATGTCGCGGGGCAGGAGGAAGCGAAGGAGTCCGTGAAGGAGCTCGTCGATTTCCTGCATAACCCCGGGAAATATACCAGAATCGGTGCGAAGCTTCCGAAGGGCGCTCTGCTCGTAGGACCTCCCGGTACCGGTAAGACCCTGCTTGCTAAGGCGGTTGCCGGAGAGGCAAAGGTTCCTTTCTTTTCGCTGACCGGGTCGGATTTCGTGGAGATGTTCGTCGGCGTGGGTGCGTCGCGTGTTCGTGATCTGTTCAAGCAGGCACAGCAGAACGCGCCGTGCATCATCTTTATTGATGAGGTGGATGCGATCGGTAAGAGCAGAGATACCCATTATGGCGGCGGCAATGACGAGCGTGAGCAGACACTGAATCAGCTGCTGTCGGAGATGGATGGATTTGACGCGTCGAAGGGGATTGTTATCCTTGCGGCGACGAACCGTCCGGAGGTATTGGATAAGGCATTGCTTCGTCCGGGACGGTTTGACCGGAGAATTATTGTAGACAAGCCGGATCTGAAGGGACGTATTGAGATTCTGAAGGTTCATGCGAGAAATGTTCTGATGCACGATTCCGTGGATCTGGAGGCGATTGCACTTGCGACGAGCGGCGCGGTTGGTTCGGATCTTGCGAATATTATTAATGAGGCGGCGATTCTTGCGGTTAAGCAGGGAAGAACGGTAGTGACGCAGGCGGATTTGTTCGAGTCCGTCGAGGTGGTAATCGCCGGCAAGGAGAAGAAGGATCGCATCTTAAGCAAGGAAGAGAAGCGAATCGTTGCATATCACGAGGTTGGACACGCGCTGATTACCGCGGCGAATAAGAACGCGGAGCCGGTTCAGAAGATTACGATCGTTCCGAGAACCATGGGTTCGCTTGGTTATACGCTGCAGGTGCCGGAGGAAGAGCGGTACTTAATGAGCAAAGACGATCTGATGACCAGAATTGTGACGCTCTACGGCGGACGTGCGGCGGAGGAGGTGGTATTTCATTCGGTTACCACGGGCGCATCGAACGATATTGAGCGCGCGACCGCGATGGCAAGAGCGATGATTACACAGTATGGTATGTCGGAGAAGTTCGGCCTGATGGGACTGGAATCGGTTGAGAACCGGTATCTGGACGGAAGACCGATTATGAACTGTGCGGATCAGACAGCGGCTGAGATTGATCATGAGGTAATGGCTCTGCTTGCGCAGTGTTATGAAAAGGCAAAGACGACGGTTTCTGAGAACCGGGATGTGTTGGATGCGGTTGCGGAGTATTTGATTGAGAAAGAGACGATTACCGGTAAGGAGTTCATGGAGATTTATAACAGAGTCAAAGGCGTTCTGAATACCGGAGAGCAGGAGAAGCCGGAGGAGAATGCGCAGGCGGAGTAGAAGGCAACAGGATGTTTAATATTGAAGAAGAATTGAAAAAGCTGCCGGCAAAGCCCGGCGTATACATCATGCACGATGCGAATGACACGATCATATACGTCGGCAAGGCGATCAGCCTGAAGAATCAGGTGAGGCAATATTTCCAGAGCAGCAGGAATCTGTCGCCGAAGATTCAGAAGATGGTCTCAAGGATTGCGTATTTCGAGTATATTGTGGTGACCTCGGAGATGGAGGCACTGGTGCTGGAGTGCAACCTGATTAAAGAGAATCATCCGAAGTATAATACGATGCTGAAGGATGACAAGGGATATCCCTATATCAAAGTGACGGTGAACGAGGAGTACCCGAGAGTGATGATGGCACGCACGCAGGGGCGGGATAAGGCGAGATATTTCGGTCCTTATACGAGCGCCGGGGCGTTAAAAGAGGTGCTGGAGCTTCTTCGCAAGCTCTACCATATCCGAAGCTGCCAGAAGAGCCTTCCGAAGGAGATCGGGAACGGACGGCCCTGCCTGTACTATCATATTAAGCAGTGCAAGGCACCCTGCATGGGATATGTCTCGAAGGAGGAATACCGGGAGTCGATCGACCAGGTGATTGAATTCCTGAACGGCAATTACGCTCTGGTGACGAAAAGACTGGAGGCACAGATGTTGGAAGCCTCTGAGAATCTGGATTTTGAAAAGGCCGCGGAGTTCCGCGACCTTTTGTCCAGTGTAAAAAAGCTGGCGCAGAAGCAGGACGCTTCGAATACCGATACGTCGGAGCGGGATATTATCGCGTTCGCAAGTACCGGAACAGAAGCGGTGGCACAGGTGTTCTTTGTCCGGGAGGGTAAGGTGATCGGAAGAGATCATTTCCACATGACCGGCGTGGAAAGCGAGTCCAGAACGGAGATTATGACCAGCTTTGTCAAGCAGTTCTACGCGGGAACGCCGTATGTCCCGAGAGAGATTCTGCTGTCCGAGCCGATTGAGGACGAGGAGCTGATCGCGGAATGGCTTTCGGCGAAGAAGGGAATGAAGGTGCACTTCAAGGTGCCGAAGCGCGGAAGTAAGGAGCGCCTGATTGAACTGGCGGAGCGCAATGCCTCCGTAATCCTGCAGCAGGATTCGGAAAAGCTGCAGAGAGAGGAAGCACGCACGGTCGGCGCGATGAAGCAGATTGCGGAATGGCTGGATATGCCGGGACTGTACCGGGTGGAGGCGTTCGATATCTCGAATATTAACGGCTTTGAATCGGTCGGCTCCATGGTGGTGTATGAGAAGGGACGTCCCAAGCGCAGCGATTACCGCAAATTCCGCATCCGTTCGGTTCAGGGACCGGATGATTATGCGAGTATGCGCGAGGTTCTGACCAGGCGTTTTGAGCACGGTATGCGAGAGGAAGCGGAGCTTGCCGAAAAGGGGATGGATGCGTCCCTTGGCAGCTTTACAAGATATCCGGATCTGATTATGATGGATGGCGGTCGCGGTCAGGTAACTGTCGCTGAGCAGGTGCTTGCAGAACTTAAGATGCAGATACCGGTCTGCGGTATGGTAAAGGATGATAACCACAGGACAAGGGGCCTGTATTATAATAATGTAGAGATTCCGATTGATACCGGAAGCGAGGGATTTAAGCTGATTACGCGGATCCAGGACGAGACACACCGGTTCGCGATTGAATATCATCGCTCGCTTCGCGGCAAAGCGCAGGGCAAATCCATTCTCGATGATATCGAGGGGATCGGAGAGACCAGAAGAAGAGAGTTGATGAAGCATTATCAATCGCTGGAGGCAATCCGCGTAGCCGATGTGGAGGATTTGGCAGCGGTGCCGTCGATGAACCGGAAAGCGGCGGAACAGGTATATGAATTCTTCCGCAGGAAGGAAGAAAAGCGTTCTTGACCGGTAATATCTTCGGATGTGTCTGTTGAAGTCTGCGGATTCTTGTGTTACAATGAGGAAAAAGGGATTCGCGGCGTTCGGAGTCAGGTCCGCGGGAGCAATTTTAGAACAGGGAGAATTACGATATGGCTATGTATACGGTTGCATTAACGAAATTAGTAGAGAAGATGAGCCTTGAGAACTGCACGCCTGAGATCGATATCAGTGAGATTCAGATCACGCAGCCGGACGTCAACCGCCCCGCGCTGCAGCTGGCCGGATTTTTTGATCATTTTGATTCCGAGCGCGTACAGGTAATCGGTAATGTAGAGCATGCCTATCTGCAGAAGATGGAGAAGGATCACGGCATCAGCGTGCTGACCAAGCTGATGAGCTTTAAGATACCGTGTATTGTGTTCTGCAGAGGAATTGAGGTAACGGAAGATTTTAAGAAGATTGCCGTTCAGATGAACGTGCCGATCTTCCGAACGATGAAATCAACGTCCTCGTTCATGGCGGAGGTAATCCGCTGGCTGAATGTTGAGCTTGCTCCCAGGATCTCAATCCACGGCGTACTTGTGGATGTATATGGCGAGGGAATCCTGATTATGGGCGAGAGCGGAATTGGCAAGAGCGAGGCGGCATTGGAGCTGATTAAGCGCGGACACCGTCTGGTTACGGATGACGTGGTCGAGATCAAGAAGGTGAGCGACGAGACATTGATCGGAACTGCGCCGGATATTACAAGACATTTCATCGAGCTTCGCGGTATTGGAATTATTGATGTAAAGACGCTGTTCGGTGTCGAGAGCGTTAAGAATACCCAGTCGATTGACCTGGTTATCAAGCTGGAGGAGTGGGATAAGGACAAGGAGTATGACCGTCTCGGTCTGGAGGAGCAGTACATGGAATTCCTTGGCAACAGGGTCGTCTGCCATTCGATCCCGATCCGCCCCGGCAGAAACCTTGCAATTATCTGCGAGTCGGCAGCGGTTAACTACCGTCAGAAGAAGATGGGTTATAACGCGGCCCAGGAGCTTTATAACCGCGTTACGAACAACCTGATGAAGAAAAAGAATAATACATTTTAAAAAGATAAGCAAAGAGAATAACAAAAAGAATAGCAAAGAGACAGGAAAGCAAACCGGGCGGCGGCGCTGACGCCGTCCGGTAATCTGCGGTTTCGGGAGGGAAAGCGGCAATCGCAGCGCATGAATAGAGAAAGGACGGGAATGGATATGAAAAAGTATTGTTTTGGAATTGACATCGGAGGAACGACAATTAAGTGCGGATTCTTTACCGCGCAGGGAGAATTGTTAGAGAAGTGGGAGATTCCGACCAGAAAAGAGGACAAGGGCAGCAAGATTCCGCAGGACGTAGCGGATACCATCGCAGCAAAGATTCAGGAAAAAGGCATTGTCAAGGATGAGATCGCAGGCGTTGGTCTTGGAGTGCCCGGACCGGTTGGAGAGGATGGAACCGTTCATCAGTGTGCGAACCTTGGGTGGGGAATTATCAATATTAAGAATATCATGGAAGAGCTGACCGGACTTCCGGTTCAGGCAGGCAATGATGCGAACGTAGCGGCTCTTGGCGAGATGTGGCAGGGCGGCGGACGCGGATTTTCCGATGTGGTTATGGTAACACTCGGAACCGGCGTTGGAGGCGGTGTTATTCTGGATGGCAGGATTCGCGCGGGTGTCTGCGGAGCTGCCGGTGAGATCGGACATATCATTATGGAGGAAGAGGATACGGATGCGGTCTGTGGCTGCGGCGGACACGGACATCTGGAGCAGTATGCGTCCGCAACCGGAATCGTAAGAATGGCAAAGAAGAAGCTTGCAGCGGATGACGCACCTTCTTCCTTAAGAACGCTTGAGACGATCACGGCAAAGGATGTATTCGATCATGCGAAGGCGGGCGATCAGACGGCGAACGACCTGGTAGATATGCTGGGACGTTATCTTGGAATGGCACTTTACAATATCGCAGCGGTCGTTGATCCGCAGGTATTTGTAATCGGAGGCGGCGTATCCAGAGCCGGCGATATTCTGCTGAACGCAATTGAGAAGCACTATAACGAGAACGGAATCAGCGCGCTGCTTGGAAAGGAATTCCGTCTTGCAACGCTCGGTAACGACGCTGGAATCTTCGGATGTGCCAGAATGTTACTCGATTAAGCGACAGAAAGACACAATAAGTACCAGGAATCGTTACCAGAAGTCGTTAGGCAGGATGCTGAAAAAACAAAAAGCATCCTGCCTGAGTATTGTATAAATCAATGAAATTTTGTATAAATCGACCAAACCAGTAGCCAGCAGTCCGATTTCGTGTTACTATTAGGATGATGAGAAAGCGCATGAAGCAGATAGATGCCGCATACAATAAAGCAAAGAGGATACTGGCATAGGAGCAGATATGTTTTTAGAAGAATTAACGGCGATTATCGACCGAAGCAGAATAAAAGAACGCGAGCTCTTGAAAGGTCACACCACATTTCATATTGGCGGACCGGCAGACTATTTTTTGGATGTCGTGAATACGGAAGAGCTTACGGCTCTTCTTTCCTTATGCGGGAAAGAGGGAATTGCCTGGAGGGTAATTGGGAACGGAAGCAATCTGCTGGTTTCTGATGCCGGAGTACGCGGCGCTGTAATAAGACTTGGAGGGGAATTCGGAGATATCCGAATCAGCAAAGGAGAATCGGAAGGAACCGTTACAGCGGGAGCCGGAGTTCGCCTTGCAAAGCTTGCCAGGGAGACTGCGTCGGCAGGACTTGCGGGACTCGAATTCGCGGGAGGAATTCCCGGAACGCTCGGAGGAGCCCTGGTGATGAACGCGGGCGCTTATGGCGGAGAGATGAAGGATTATGTAAAGAGCGTTGTGATGCTGAAGCCGGACGGAACTTTGTGCCGCCTTACGGCGGAGGAGATGGAATTCGGATACCGGACAAGTGTATTACAAAAGAACGGTGCGATCGCGCTGGGTGCAGAATTCGTTCTGCCGTGCGGAGTGCCGGAGGAGTCCCTCGCGAAGATCGAAGAGCTTAACGCAAGAAGGCGGGAGAAGCAGCCGCTTGAATATCCGAGCGCCGGAAGCACCTTTAAGAGGCCGGAGGGATATTTTGCGGGCAAGCTGATTATGGACGCGGGACTTCGGGGATATGCGGTCGGAGGAGCAGCGGTGTCAGAGAAGCACTGCGGCTTCGTGATTAACAAAGAGAATGCATCGGCGGCAGAGGTCTGCGCGCTGATGGAACGGGTCAGACAGATTGTATATGAGAAAGCCGGTGTTCTTCTGGAACCGGAAGTTAGATTATGGGGTGAATTCTAACGATGAGATTCGTAATTGTGACTGGAATGTCAGGCGCCGGCAAGAGTTCGGCGTTAAAGATGCTGGAAGATGCGGGATACTTCTGTGTGGATAATCTTCCGGTACCCTTAATCAGCAAGTTTGCACAGCTCGCGCTGGATGAAAGCGAGAGCCTGTCAAAGGTCGCGCTCGGAATTGATATCCGCAGCGGTCAGGCGTTTGGAGAACTGCTTGAAGTGCTGGAGAACGAGAAGAGATCCGGGCATTCGTATGAGATTCTGTTTTTGGAGGCCAGTACCGAGGTGCTGGTAAAGCGTTACAAAGAGACAAGAAGAAGTCATCCCCTTTCCGGCACGGAGCGTGTGGATAAGGGAATCGAGAAGGAGCGCGAGAAGCTCGCCTCGCTCAAAGCGCATGCGGATTATATCATTGATACCAGCAGGCTTCTGATTCGGGAGCTGAAGGCGCAGATGGATGACATATTTGTAGACAATAAAGAATTTCGGAATTTTTATATCACGGTGGTGTCCTTTGGATTCAAATACGGCATTCCTTCGGACGCGGACCTGGTATTTGACGTGAGATTCCTTGCGAATCCCTATTATGTGCCGGAGCTGAGGGCGAAGACCGGGAACGACCGGGAGGTTAGGGATTTTGTTATGGCACACGAGCCGGCGGGAATCTTTCTGGACAAGCTTGAGGACATGCTTGCGTTTTTAATTCCGAATTATATTATAGAAGGAAAGAATCAGCTGGTCGTTGGAATCGGCTGTACAGGAGGCAAACATCGTTCGGTTACGCTTGCGAACGAGCTGGTGGGACGTCTTGCGAAGCTTGGCTACGGAATCAAAGCAGAGCACAGGGACGCCGCGAAATAGAATAGGGCGCAGTCAGGAGGCTGTATGCGCCGGGGAACAGGAGCTGTATCAGAGTGTCATTTTCAAAGGAAGTAAAGGATGAACTATTCATGCAAGTCAGCCCGGCCAGACACTGCATGATTGCGGAATTGTCGGCCATGCTTGCCGCGTGTGCGAGGCTGACGACAGAAGAGGATGGAAGTCTTCTGGTAAGAATTCACGCGGAGCGCAAAGAAGCAGCGGATAAGTGCTGTCTGCTGCTCGAGAAGCTTTTTGGATGGAAGGAAGGTCGGCTTTGCAGAACCGGGAACCTCGTGGAGATTGTAAGGACCGAGGATGCGGAACGGCTGCTGAATACAGCCAAGCTGAAGCCGGAGGAAGAGGCCGTTGAGACCGGGCTTGCAGCGGATAATCTGATTGTACAGAACACCTGCTGTAAGAGGGCATTTATCCGGGGAACTTTTTTGTGCACCGGATCGGTTAATGACCCGGAGAAAGCATATCATTTTGAGATTGTCCTGCCGGATGAGGCGAGGGCAAGGCAGATGCAGAACATCATCAATTCGTTTTCTATAGATGCTAAGGTTATCCTGCGCAAGCGATACTATGTCGTATACGTGAAAGAGGGAGCCCAGATTGTTGATTTATTGAACATTATGGAGGCGCACCGGGCTCTGATGCAATTTGAGAACGTACGAATTCTGAAAGAGGTCCGCAACTCGGTGAACCGTCAGGTGAACTGTGAAGCGGCCAACATCAATAAAACCGTTACAGCAGCAAGCAGACAGATTGATGATATTATATTTATCAGAGACAAGGTCGGTTTCGACAAATTGTCGGAAGGATTAGAGGAGATTGCAAGATTGAGGATCGAGTACCCGGAAGCGACGTTAAAGGAGCTTGGGGCGATGCTGAATCCGCCGATTGGCAAATCCGGAGTGAATCACAGGCTCCGCAAGCTCGGTGAAATTGCAGAAGGTTACAGGTAATAAAAGGAGGAAAGGAAAATGGTAACAAAGAAAATGACGATCAGCATTCCGAACGGTCTGGAGGCAAGGCCGGTGGCGCTGCTGGTTCAGGTGGCAAGTCAGTATGACAGCAGTATTTATGTACACTGCGATGACAAGAAGGTGAACGCTAAGAGCATCATGGGAATGATGAGTCTCGGACTTGCCGCAGGCGATGAGGTTGAGGTCTCCGCCGAGGGCAAAGACGAGCAGACCGCAATGGAGAATATCGAAAAGTACTTATGCAACCATGAATAGAGCAGAGAATACCTGGCGTAACCTTATCGTTACCGGCCAGGTATTTTTTGAATAGAAGCGGCAGAGGGAAGCGGCAGGGAGACCGGCTTCCAACTGCGGATTTGTGCCGGGCGGCCGGTCTGCGGACTGCCGGAGAAAATGGAGAGGATTATGGAGTTTACACATCTGCACGTGCATACGGAATACAGCCTTTTGGACGGTTCCGGAAAGATTAAGGAGATGGCCGCACGGGCAAAAGAGCTTGGAATGGACAGTCTGGCGATTACGGATCACGGGGTTATGTACGGCGTCATTGACTTCTACCGGGCTTGCCTGGCGGAAGGCGTGAAGCCGATTCTGGGCTGTGAGGTCTATGTTGCGCCAGGCTCACGTTTTGAGAAGGAGGGCGGCGTCTCGGACGAGAGATAGTACCACCTGGTTCTGCTCGCGGAGAATAACCAGGGCTATTCCAACCTGATGAAAATTGTATCCAGAGGATTTACGGAAGGATTTTATTATAAACCCCGTGTGGATTATGAGGTTCTTCAGAACTATCATGAGGGAATCATAGCGCTTTCTGCATGCCTTGGAGGCGAGGTGGCGATGCTGCTGCGAAGAGGCTTCTATGAGGAGGCGAAGAAGGCGGCCTTAAGGCTTTCGGACGTCTTTGGAGAGGGAAATTTCTTCCTGGAGCTTCAGGATCATGGGATTGCGGAGCAGCGAACCGTGAACCAGGGACTTCTGCGCATGAGCAGGGAGACCGGACTCCCCCTGGTGGTGACGAACGATATTCATTACACGCTTGCAAGCGACGCAGCGGCACACGATATTCTGTTATGCATCCAGACGCAGAAAAAGGTGCAGGACGAGGACCGCATGCGCTACGACGGCGGCCAGTATTATATGAAATCACCCGAGGAGATGGAGAAGCTCTTCCCCTATGCGAAGGAAGCGCTTGCCAATACCCATAAGATTGCCGAGCGCTGTAACGTCGAGATTACATTCGGAGAATACAAGCTCCCCAAATACGACGTTCCGGCCGGCTATACCGCCTGGGAATATCTGCAGAAGCTTTGTAAAGAGGGCTTGTCAAAGCGGTATCCCGGCCGGGAGGAAGAGCTTAGCGAGCGCCTGAATTATGAGCTCAATACGATTCACAGCATGGGCTTTGTCGATTACTTCCTAATTGTATGGGACTTCATCAAATTCAGCCGCGACCATCAGATTATGGTCGGTCCCGGACGAGGCAGCGCCGCGGGAAGCCTTGTCTCCTACAGCCTTGGAATCACGAATATTGACCCGCTCAAATACAATCTTCTGTTCGAGCGTTTCCTGAACCCGGAACGTCTGACAATGCCGGATATCGACGTGGACTTCTGCTTTGAACGAAGGCAGGAGGTCATCGACTATGTTGTAAAAAAATACGGCAAGGACCGGGTTGTTCAGATTGTAACCTTCGGTACCATGGCCGCCCGCCTTGTGATCCGCGATGTAGGAAGAGCGCTTGATATGCCCTACGCGCAGGTGGACGCAGTTGCCAAGCAGGTGCCGACCGAGCTTGGAATCACGATTGAAAAGGCGCTGAAAAGCAATCCGGATCTGCGCAAAATGTATGAGGAGGATGAAGAGGTCCGGAATCTGATTGATATGTCAAAGCGTCTGGAAGGGCTTCCGAGACATACCTCCATGCACGCGGCGGGCGTGGTGATCTCGAATGCGCCGGTGGATGAATATGTTCCGCTGTCCAGAGGCGGCGATGATTCGATCACCACACAGTTCACGATGACGACCCTGGAGGAACTGGGACTTTTAAAGATGGATTTCCTGGGACTTCGAACGCTGACTGTGATCCAGAATGCAGTTATGCTTGCCAACCGCAGAGAGGGCGTGAATATTGATATTGACGCGCTCGACTTTTCCGATAAGAATGTATACGATATGATATCCGCCGGAAAGACCGAGGGAGTGTTCCAGCTGGAAAGTACGGGAATGAAGAATTTCATGAAGGAATTAAAGCCGAGGAATATCGAGGATGTGATCGCGGGAATCTCGCTGTACCGTCCGGGCCCGATGGATTTCATTCCGCAGTATATCAAGGGCAAGAACGAATCCGAAAGCATCACCTATGAGTGCCCGCAGCTGGAGCCGATCTTAAGCCCGACCTACGGCTGCATTGTATATCAGGAGCAGGTTATGCAGATCGTGCGCGACCTCGCGGGCTACAGCTATGGACGAAGCGATCTGGTCCGCCGTGCGATGTCCAAAAAAAAGGCATCGGTCATGGAGAAGGAGCGTAAGAATTTCGTATACGGCAATGAGGAGGAAGGAGTTCCGGGCTGTATCGCGAACGGAATTCCGGAGGCGGTTGCGAACCACATCTACGATGAGATGACGGACTTTGCGAAATACGCGTTCAACAAGTCCCACGCCGCAGGCTACGCGGTCGTCTGCTATCAGACCGCTTACCTGAAATGCTACTATCCGGTCGAGTTCATGGCGGCGCTTATGACCTCCATGATCGATAATCCGGGAAAGGTGGCAGAATATATCTTTACCTGCCGCCAGATGGGAATCGGAATTCTTCCGCCGGATATCAACGAAGGCGAGGGCGTATTTACGGTAGCAGACGGCAAGCTCCGCTACGGAATGGCGGCAATTAAGGGCCTTGGACGACCGGTTATCGACGCGGTTGTAAAAGAGCGGACCGAGAACGGACGCTACAAGAGCATTCAGGATTTCATTGAGCGCCTTTCCGGAAAAGAAGTGAATAAGCGGACGCTTGAAAGTTTTATCAAATCCGGAGCCTTTGATGGCATCCCCGGAACGAGAAAGCAGCTGATGCTGGTCTATGCACAGATTCTCGACGGAGTCTCACAGGAGAAAAAGAACGGTATGACTGGGCAGATGTCGCTGTTCGATTTCGTGGATGAAGAGGCGAAGCAGGAATTCGAGTATCGCCTTCCGGACTGCGGCGAATACGATAAGGAACAGCTCCTGGCTATGGAAAAGGAGGTTCTTGGCGTCTACATCAGCGGTCATCCGCTTGAGAGCTACGAGCAGCTGCTGAAGAAGAATTGTACGGTATCCACGCTTGATTTTATCGCGGATGAGGAGACCGGAAATGCAAAGGTATCGGACGGCGCGATTGCGACCATCGGAGGCATGATTACCGCGAAGAAGATGATGACAACGCGTACCGGAAGCCGCATGGCGTTTTTAACGATCGAGGATATGGCGGGAGCGGTCGAGGTGATTGTATTTCCAAGGGATTATGAGAAATATAAGGAGCATCTTGAGGAAGACAATAAGATTCTGGTAAAGGGCCGAATCAGCGCCGAGGAAGAAAAGGATGCGAAGCTCATCTGCCAGGAAGTAATCCCCTTCGACGCTGTCAATGTAGAGGTCTGGATCAAGTACAAGAATAAGGCGGAATTTGTCGAAAATGAACAAAGTTTGTACGAGATCTTGAGCGATTATGACGGCAATGATACGGTATGTATCTACTGCGAGTGTGAAAAAGCAATAAAACGTCTGCCTAAAAACCGAAATATTAAGGCAGATAACGCGCTTTTGGACCGTCTGAGGAAGATTTATTCCGATGAGAACGTAAAGGTTGTTCAAAAGAAGTATTGAAAATCAGCCGGAAATCGTATAGAATAAAGAGTGGTTGACAGGATTTTATATGAATGTTAAAAAATAGACAAACTCGTGTTTGGACCGAAGGAACAGCCGGTCCGGATGATACGGGGAGAATCCTTTGGAGGTAAAGAATATGGCAAAGGCTGTTAAGGGAAATGATTCGGTAAAGGAGATTAAGACGATCGGTGTTCTTTCCAGCGGCGGTGACGCGCCGGGTATGAACGCAGCAATTCGTGCGGTTGTCAGAACTGCGATTGCGAACGGTCTGAAGGTTAAGGGTATCCGCAGAGGATATACGGGACTGCTGGAAGAGGATATTATTGACATGGACGCAACGAGCGTTGCCGATACGATCCAGCGCGGCGGTACGATTTTATATACGGCTCGCTGTCCGGAATTCATGACGAAGGAAGGCCAGGACAAGGGCGCTTACATGTGCAGAAAGCACGGAATTGACGGTATTGTGGTTATCGGCGGCGACGGTTCCTTCCAGGGCGCAAGAAAGCTTGCGGAGAGAGGAATTAATACGATCGGTGTTCCGGGAACCATCGATCTGGATATTGCCTGCACCGAGTATACCATCGGTTTTGATACCGCGGTAAATACGGCGATGGAAGCGATTGATAAGGTAAGAGATACCTCGACTTCCCATGAGCGCTGCAGTATTATCGAGGTAATGGGCCGCAACGCCGGATATATTGCACTGTGGTGCGGTATTGCGAACGGTGCGGAGCATGTGCTGATTACTGAGCGCTACGACCACGATGAGCAGAGAATCATTAACAGTATCATTGAGAGAAGAAAAGTTGGCAAGAAGCATCATATCATTGTTAACGCAGAGGGTATCGGCGATTCTGAAGGTATGGCAAAGCGTATTCAGGCCGCTACCGGTATTGAGACGAGAGCGACCATTATCGGTCATATCCAGAGAGGCGGAAGCCCGACCTGCAAGGACAGAGTATATGCCTCCGTTATGGGGTCCATGGCTGCGGATCTGTTAAGCCAGGGAATGTCCAACCGTGTGGTTGCGTACAGACACGGAGAGTTCACGCATTTTGATATTGAAGAAGCGCTGAATATGCATAAGGATATAGATGAGTACATGTTCTCGATGCAGAAGAAGCTGTCGAGATAAAGCAAAAGAGGGCTGTCGGGAGGAACCTTCCGGCAGGCATAATAGAAAGAATTCAGGCGGTCTGCCGTGGGAGAGAGTCCTATGGCAGGCCGTTTTTGCTGCGGAAGACAGGAGCATAGGATTGTGTTATCTGCTGCATTCGAGCCTTCCCCTCCGGCGGAATTTTATTGACTTTTCGGCCGTTTCGTGTTATCTATTATATGATGGTTATACTTTGCATAAAAGGAGGTACAGGAGCATGGATATGTTCCAGGAACTGAAGAAGAAATCATTAAAGAGGTCGCTGACTGCAACCGTCATTTTATTTGTGATTGCGATTGGATTATGGGTAATCAGTCTGGACGGTGTTGTGGATCTGGTGAAGGGACCGCAGGCTCTGGAGGAGATTTCAACGGAGGATTACAAGAGTCAGTATGTAGAGACGGAAGTCTGGTATGTATTCGACTGTTTTGCGGAGTATGTGTCAACGAATAGCAAGACCAATGTCTCGAAGACAGAAGGGCTGTATTACATCATTCCGGTCGGTGATGAGACAACACAGTACATGGCTGTTCGTGTGAAGCCGGACGTGGGAGATATCCTGGATGATATCTGCGATGAGACCTGGGAGTATCTGTATGGCAATATTGCGGATACCGAGACGAGCTATCTGATGACCGGTAAGATTGTAAAGATGGAAGAGGAAGAACTGGAGCATTATTATGACTGGTTTGAGGAGGCCGGATTTACGCAGTCTGAGATTGATGAACTGGCACTTCCCTATGTGATTAAGGACGGTATGGTCGGCGGTATGATTACCTCACCGAGCGTTCCTTCCGCGGCGATAGGCTTCTCGGCAATCGGACTGGTGCTGTTCCTGATTGCGGTATTTCGCCTTGTTAAGGCACTTACCGGCGGTTATCAGAAGAAGATGAAAAAGTACATTGACAGCCATGAGGATATCAGCGAGGCACAGGTAGAGGCAGATTATGCTTCCGCAAAGGATTTTGGCGGAATGAAGCTCGGCAGAAGCTTTACGTTCATTCTGAGCGGTTCGAAGAGTGAACTGTTAAAGAACGTGGATATTGCATGGGCGTATCTGCAGCAGACAACGCACAGGCGCAACGGGATTAAGACCGGTGAGACCTATGCGGTTGTATTAAGAACGATGGATAAGAAGATGTACACGATCGGTCTGTGCAATAAGGACAAGGTCGTGGAGGCGCTGAATGAGTATTCGGCAGTGGCCCCGGATATCGTGCTCGGTTACTCGGATGAACTGAAGAAGGCTTATAATGCGGATGCGGCGGAATTTGTACGCCAGGCAAAGGTGCGCAGAGCGGAAGCGGAGGCGTATGCGGCAGCACAGAGCGTACAGGCTGAGGCAGCAGGAGCCGCAGAAGAGAACGGTGCCGGAGAGAAGAGCGAATAGTATAGTATGGTGGGGACAGCATGCATGAGGCGATTGGGTGAGGTGCATGCTGTCTCACGTTCAGAAAGGATATGCAGAGAATGGATATTTTAAAGCAGCTTAAGGATGAACTTGGAATACGATACGAGCAGGCAGAAGCCGCGGTAAAGCTGATTGATGAGGGCAATACCATCCCCTTCATCGCAAGATACCGTAAGGAGGTTACCGGCTCGTTGAACGACGAGGTACTTCGTAATCTGAATGACCGCCTGGTATATCTGCGCAATCTGGAAGAGCGCAAGAATCAGGTAATTGCGAGTATAGAGGAGCAGGGAAAGCTGACGGAAGAATTAAAAGAGGCGATTCTTGCGGCCCAGACGCTGGTAGTCGTTGAGGATCTTTACCGCCCGTACCGCCCGAAGAGAAGGACGAGGGCAACTATCGCAAAGGAAAAGGGTCTTGAACCATTAGCTCAGCTGGTGCTTGCGCAGGAGACGAAGGAAGATGTTCTCCTTGCGGCTGCGCAGTACGTATCCGAGGAGAAAGAGGTAGGGACGGCGGAAGAAGCAGTTGCCGGCGCGCTTGATATCATTGCGGAGGAAATCTCCGATACGGCAGAATATCGTATTTATATTAGAAGAATTACGGCAGAGGAAGGCCTGATTACGGCATCCGCGAAGGATGAGAAGCAGGAATCCGTCTATGAGATGTATTATAATTTTTCGGAGAAGATCAGCACAATTGCCGGGCACCGGGTACTTGCGCTGAACCGCGGTGAGAACGATAAGATTCTGACCGTGCGGATTGAGGCGCCGAAGGACAAGGTATTATATTATCTTGAGAAGCAGGTAATTACGAAGGACAATCCGAATACCAATGAATTGCTGAAAAAGACCATTGAAGACGCGTATGACAGACTGATCGCTCCGGCGATTGAGCGTGAGATTCGAAGCGACCTTACCGAGAAGGCGGAGGACGGCGCAATTCATGTATTTGGCAAGAACCTGACGCAGCTTCTGATGCAGCCTCCGATTGCCGGACAGGTGGTGCTTGGATGGGATCCCGCGTTTCGTACGGGCTGTAAGCTTGCGGTCGTGGACAGCACCGGAAAGGTGCTCGATACGGTAGTTATCTACCCGACCGCACCGCAGTTCAAGGTGGCCGAGGCCAAGAAGACGTTAAAGGCTCTGATTAAAAAATATCACATCACCCTGATCTCGGTCGGCAACGGCACCGCGTCCCGTGAATCCGAGCAGGTGATCGTGGAGCTGTTAAAGGAAATCGACGATAAGGTTCAGTATGTCATCGTTAACGAAGCGGGCGCATCGGTCTACTCGGCGAGCAAGCTTGCGACCGAGGAATTCCCGAACTTTGACGTGGGACAGAGAAGCGCGGCATCGATTGCGAGACGCCTTCAGGATCCGCTTGCCGAGCTGGTTAAGATTGATCCCAAGTCCATCGGTGTCGGCCAATACCAGCACGATATGAACCAGAAGAAGCTTGGCGAGGCGTTAAACGGCGTCGTGGAGGACTGCGTGAATAAGGTCGGCGTGGATCTGAACACGGCCTCCGCATCCCTGCTTGAATATGTATCCGGTATCAGCAAAACAGTTGCGAAGAATATCGTAACCTATCGTGAGGAGAACGGGCGCTTCACCAACCGTTCCATGCTTTTAAAGGTGCCGAAGCTCGGACCGAAAGCTTACGAACAGTGCGCGGGCTTCTTACGAATTACGGACGGCGACAACCCGCTCGATTCCACGGGCGTGCATCCGGAATCCTACGAGGCAGCCGGAAAGTTGCTGGAGAAGCTTGGCTTCACACCGGCCGATCTGAGAAAGGTACAGGCCGAGGCAGCAAAGGAAGAGGCAAAGCTGGAGAGCGAAGCGAAGCAGAAGGCGGACAGGCTGGATCAAAAATCCTCCGCCAAGAAGAAGGGCGTTCAGGTAAAGAATACCGGAACCGCGATGGCACAAGCACTTGCGGCGGCAATGGGAGCGGCAGCTGCAGAGGAACCCGCGGAACGCGGCGGCAAGGCGGCACGCGCGGACAGGCAGACCGCAGGCGGAACCGGCCTGAAGAACGGCGGGAATTCGAAGGAAGCCTCTGCGGCGCAGGGAACTTCCCAGGCATCCGGCAAAAGCATCTCTGCCCTTGAAAAGATGGTACCCGACAAGAAAAAAATGGCCGAGGAGCTTGGGATCGGTGAGATCACTCTGACCGATATTATGAAGGAATTAAGCAAACCGGGCCGCGACCCCAGAGAAGAGATGCCAAAGCCCATCTTAAGAACCGACGTCCTTGAGATGAAGGATCTGAAAGAGGGAATGATTCTAAAAGGAACCGTCCGCAATGTAATTGACTTCGGTGCGTTCGTGGATATCGGCGTGCATCAGGACGGTCTCGTGCATATTTCGCAGCTTTCGAAGAAGAAATATGTAAAGCATCCGTTGGATGTTGTCAGTGTCGGAGACATTGTAGAGGTTAAGGTTATGAGCGTGGATCCGGCGAAGAAAAGGATTCAGCTTACGATGATACTGTAAGAAAGGTTCCAGGGGCGGCACCGCTGCGTGGCTGGTATCGCTGGAGACAGGGATGCAAGACTGCGGGGGGGCTGTCCGAGGAACGGAAAGGATATGCAGATGGGGAATGATATCAGGCTTGAAGTGAAGATAAAGGTAGTGGATATGTATCGCTTTTTGCTCTATAACGCCTATCATGGATTCTCGGCCCTTCCCGGACTGATTATCAGCGCGGGAGCGCTGGCACTCCTGATCGGAGGATTTGCGGACAGCGCGTTCGCAAAAGCGATGCTGATTATCCTGGTTGCGCTGTTCACGGTTGTGAATCCTCTTCAGCTGTATTTTAAGGCGGCCAGGCAGGTAGTGATGACGCCGGCATTTAAGAAGCCCTTGAATTATGAGCTGAACGACGAAGGCGTGACGGTCAGTCAGGATCAGGAGGAGGTTACGGTAAAGTGGGAGGATTTCCATAAGGCCGTGTATAAGAAGCATGCGATTTATCTGTATACCTCTGCTGTATATGCCAACATCCTTCCAAGGGAGTCCTGCGGGGATGCATGGGAGAATGTGACGCTGCTTATAAAGGAAAAGATAAAGGATTGATAGCGTATGATAATAGAGACATTTGATGCAAAAGAGACCTATGCGTTGGGAAAACGTCTGGGGGAAGAGGCGAAGCCGGGAAGCGTCTATTGCCTGCTCGGCGATCTTGGAACCGGCAAGACAGTATTTACGCAGGGATTTGCGGCAGGGCTTGGAGTGGAAGGGCCGGTAAGCAGTCCAACCTTTACAATTGTGCAGGAATATAAAGGAAGCCGTATGCCGTTCGCACATTTCGACGTGTACCGGATTGAAGAAGTTGAGGAGATGGAGGAGATCGGGTACGAGGATTATTTCTATGGAGACGGAGTCTGCCTGATTGAATGGGCGAACCTGATTACCGAGATACTTCCGGAGCACCGCACAGTCATTACGATTGAAAAGGACCTGGAAAAAGGCTTTGATTACCGGAGAATCCGGATTGAGAAAGTGTGATCCGGAACACGAAGTTCCGGGAGATAGAAATGGAGACAAATATGAAGATACTTGCAATTGACAGCTCAGGACTGGTTGCGTCCGCGGCCATTCTGACAGAAGAGAATCTGATTGCGGAATATACGGTGAATTATAAGAAGACGCATTCCCAGACACTGCTCCCTATGATTGATGAAATCGTGCGGATGGCAGAGGTTGATTTAAAGGAGATCGATGCGATTGCGCTGGCGGAGGGTCCGGGATCCTTTACCGGACTCAGAATCGGTTCCTCAACCGCAAAAGGACTTGGACTTGCGCTTGGAAAGCCGATTATCGGAGTTTCAACGCTAAAAGCGCTCGCGTATAATCTGTTCGGGACCGACAGCCTCATCTGCCCGATGATGGATGCGAGGAGAGGGCAGGTCTATACCGGATTATATTCGTTCGAAGAAGGTAAGATGGTTACGCTGATCGATCAGACCGTGATATCCGCGGAGCAGATGATTGAGACGGCATGCCGCTTCGAAAAGCCCGTGATCTATCTGGGCGACGGAGTACCGGTCTATCGCGGTTTACTCGAAGAAAAGACAACGGTGCCCTATACATTTGCGCCCGCACATGTCTCAAAACAGCGCGCCGGTGCGGTCGGAGCGCTTGCGTTCGAATATTATAAGCAGGGAAAGGTGCAGACCGCAGCAGAGCACGCGCCGGTCTATTTAAGGCTGTCCCAGGCGGAACGGGAGCTGATGGAGAAGCAGGCCGCCCAGCCGCAGGCAGCGGAGGGAGCAAAGAACTGATATGCGTACGATCCGAAGAATGACGGAGTCAGACCTCGACCAGGTCTGCGCGATTGAACAGGCAACATTTTCCGATCCGTGGAGCCGCGCGTCCTTTGCCAAGGCAATTACAGAACCGACGGATATCTACCTTGTCTGTGACGTGAATGGAGAGATTGCCGGATACTGCGGGCTCTGGGGCGTCGCCGGAGAAGGGCAGATTACCAATGTCGCGGTAAAAGATACGTTCCGGAGACAGGGGATCGGAGAGGAGATGCTCACCCGGCTGCTTGCCGAGGGACGGGAGAAGGATCTGAACGCATACACGCTTGAGGTACGGGTATCGAACGAAAGCGCGATAAGGCTGTATCACCGGCTCGGATTTGCGGATGCGGGGATACGAAAGCGTTTTTATACGCATCCGACGGAGGATGCGTTGATTATGTGGATAGTGTGAGAAATTGCACGGATGTGCGACTTCTCACACACAGATTTGTGCCGAGAACGTCACAAATCTCCATTCCTCGAACCAAAAACGTTCTCGGAATGGAGATTAGCATGAAAAGACGCCCCAGCAATTCCCTCTATAATTTTGTCGTTTTACCTTTTATAATGGGGTTATGAGACGAATTAGGAGGGTATAGAATGGAAAAGCAGAAAAGAATACATGTAGTCTGCAATATGTGTGGGCGAGAATTGAAGATAGAGAACGGTCTTTTGAAAGAGGACGCGTTTGAGGCTGCCAAGGAATGGGGATACTTCTCAGGCAAGGATCTGGAGCTTCACCGATTTACGATCTGTGAGAAATGCTACGATAAGTGGACGAGTTCGTTCCTGATTCCGATGGAAAGGCAGGCGAAGAAAGAGGTAATGTAGATGTTGGATGTATGTTTGCTTGGAACAAGCGGAATGATGCCGCTGCCCGGCAGGTGGCTGACCGCGCTGATGACGCGGTTTAACGGCAGCAGCCTGCTGATCGACTGCGGCGAGGGGACTCAGGTGGCTATCCGGGAGAAAGGATGGAGCTTTCATTCGATTGATATTATTTGTTTTACCCACTATCACGGAGATCATATCAGCGGTCTGCCGGGACTTTTGCTGTCCATGGGAAATGCGGACAGAACCGAGCCGGTCGTGCTGATTGGCCCGAAGGGGCTGGAACGCGTGGTAAATGCGCTGCGGGTCATTGCGCCGGAGCTGCCGTTTGAGCTGCAGTTCATTGAGATTAACGGACCGGAAGAGGTATTTGAGATTAATGGCTACGAGATTACAGCGTTCCGCGTGAATCACAACGTGCTCTGCTACGGGTACTCCCTGCGAATCCGACGGGGAGGACGATTCTTCATGGAGAAAGCGGTGGAGAACGATGTGCCGAAAGCTGCATGGAACCGTCTGCAAAAGGGAGAATTTGTAACGATAGATGACAGAACCTATACGCCGGATATGGTGCTGGGGCCGGAACGTAAGGGGATTAAGCTCACATATTGTACGGATTCCAGACCGACGGCTTCGATTGCGGGCCACGCACAGGACGCGGATTTGTTCATTTGTGAGGGAATGTACGGCGAAAAGGAGAAGGACAGCAAGGCAATTGAGCATAAACATATGACATTTGCAGAGGCGGCAAGGCTGGCAAAGGAAGCACAGGCGGCAGAACTGTGGCTGACGCATTACAGCCCGTCATTAACGCGCCCGGAGGAATATCTGGGAGAAGTCAGAAAGATTTTTTCAAATACAAAGGCCGGCAAAGACGGAAAGAGTCTGACGCTGGATTTTGATAAGAACGAATAGCAGAGAACCGGGGCGGCAAAAGCTGCGCCGGAGCCTTTTACGTTCGTGGAATTTGTTCCCGGCGGCTGGGCCGCGGGGTTGGAAAGGAATGAGTGTTCACATGGAAGCTGCAAAGAATGAAAAAGATGTCTATATCCTGGCGATTGAGTCCTCCTGCGATGAGACTGCCGCGGCGGTTGTAAAGAACGGCAGAGAGG
This sequence comes from Lachnospiraceae bacterium, assembly GCA_017623215.1. Lineage (GTDB taxonomy): Bacteria > Bacillota > Clostridia > Lachnospirales > Lachnospiraceae > Caccomorpha. The sequence goes on from JAGAPO010000092.1 coordinate 48,992, forward strand.
TTCTTTCCAATGCAATCTCGTCACAGATTGCGCTGCATACGCTGTACGGAGGTGTGGTCCCGGAGATTGCATCAAGAAAGCATATTGAGAAGATCAATCAGGTAATCGAAGAAGCGCTGCAGACGGCCGGAATGACGCTGCAGGAGATGGACGCAATCGGAGTTACCTACGGACCCGGCCTTGTGGGGGCGCTGCTGGTCGGCGTTGCTGAGGCAAAAGCAATTGCGTACGCAGCAGGACTTCCGCTCGTTGGCGTGCATCATATTGAGGGGCATGTATCGGCAAATTATATTGAAGATAGGACCTGGGAGCCGCCGTTCTTATGTCTGATCGTATCGGGAGGGCATACCCATCTGGTATTGGTAAAAGAATACGGTTCCTACGAGATCATCGGAAGAACCCATGATGACGCGGCAGGGGAGTCTTTTGACAAGGTTGCGCGTGCAATCGGGCTTGGGTATCCTGGCGGCCCTAAGATTGACAAGCTGGCGAAGGAAGGCAATAAGCATGCGATTGCATTTCCGAGGGCGCACATTGAGGGAGCACCGTATGATTTCAGCTTCAGCGGCGTCAAGAGTGCTGTGCTGAACTATGTGAATTCCTGCGAAATGAAACAGGAGGAGATCAATCGGGCCGATGTTGCGGCTTCGTTCCAGGAGGCGGTAGTAGATGTGCTGGTCTCCAGAACAGTAGCGGCTGCCAAAGAATACGGGATGAAGCGGGTTGCAATGGCAGGCGGTGTTGCGGCTAATTCTGCGCTGCGCGCTGCGATGAAGGAAGCATGTGAAAAGGCGGGTTTAAGCCTGATGTATCCTTCGCCGATATACTGCACGGATAACGCGGCCATGATTGGCGCCGCGGCGTACTATGAATATAAGAAGGGAGTCAGACACGGACTGGATCTGAACGCGGTTCCGAATCTGATGATTGGACAACGATAATGAGCAAAACAGCAGCAATTGTGCTCGCGGGAGGACGCGGCACCAGAATGAAGTCGAATGTTCCGAAGCAGTATATGCTGCTCGCGGGAAATCCTGTGCTGTATTATTCGCTGAAAGCCTTTGAAGAAAGCTCGGTGGACGAGATCGTCCTGGTAACAGGGGAGGGTGAGGAAGAATATTGCCGAACGCATATTGTGGAAGCATTCGGAATCAGCAAGGTAACAAAGATAGTGAAGGGCGGAAAGGAACGATACCATTCCGTCTATCAGGGCTTGTTAAATCTGGATGAGGATACGGAACTGGTTCTGATTCATGATGGAGCAAGACCGCTCATTACGCCCGATATGATTGAGGAGACAATTACACAGACCAGATTGTATGGAGCCTGTGTTGTTGGAGTTCCGACAAAAGACACGGTGAAGCTGATCGGAGAGGACGGTTTTGTGGAGACGACTCCTGACAGAAGCAGAGTATGGATCGTACAGACACCGCAATCCTTCTATTATAAGCTGATCCGGACTGCGTATGATAAACTCTTTGAGACTCCGGTTCAGGGTATTACAGATGATGCAATGGTACTGGAACGGATGGGCGATCACCCGATTCGTATGGTGGAGGGAAGCTATATGAACATTAAGATCACGACGCCGGAGGATATTCAGGCTGCGGAAGGCTTTCTGGAACACGAAAAGGAGTTACAAAAATGAGGCTATTTATAGCAGTTGATTTCGAGGAAGAGATTAAGCAGTATATCCTTTCCGTACAAAAGCAGCTCAAAGCGATCGCAAAGAAGGGGAATTTTACACGCCCGGAAAATTTTCATCTCACCCTAATCTTCCTCGGGGAGGTCAGTCAAAGCGAGCTTCCATCCGTTCTGCGGGCCGTTGACAGCGTGGAGCAGGACGCGGAGGAATTTCTGATTGACGGAATCGGACGCTTTCCGCGTGATGGCGGAGACATCTGGTGGCTTGGCGTGAAAGACTATAAAGGCATCGCACAGATCCAAAGTTTTCTGTCGAGAAAGCTATGCGCCGCCGGCTTTTCAATCGAAAGCAGGGCATTTCGGCCGCATCTGACGCTGGCACGGGAATGCATCGTAAGCAAGGAAGCCGCCTTACCGGCCTATGAATCGAAGCGGGTGAAAGCAGAGAGAATCAGTGTCATGAAATCCGAGCGGATAGCCGGCAAGCTCGTATACACAGAGCTTTATGCGAAAACCTTAAGACGAACGGAAAAAGAAAAATAAAAAAATGAAAAAAATGCTTGACATAATTTTAAACGTATGTTAATATATACAAGCATCGTTCGGAGAGTTGCCCGAGTGGTTTAAGGGGCCGGTCTTGAAAACCGGTGATTCCGAAAGGGACCGTGGGTTCGAATCCCACATTCTCCGCTTTCCGTAATCACCGCACGGTGTGGGAAAACTATATAAGCAATTTACAGGTAAGACATTTGGAGAAATACCCAAGCGGCTGAAGGGGCTCCCCTGGAAAGGGAGTAGGTCGTTAATAGCGGCGCGAGGGTTCAAATCCCTCTTTCTCCGTCGGTTTTTAGTTTTGTGTTAGATATAATACAAGGATAGAAGTCGAAAGCAGCAGTCCGGGTAACCTGACTGCTAAATTATTTGCAAGAAATAAGTTGAATGAATTGTTTGAATAATTCAAAAAACTTCTTGACAAATCAAAAATACAGTGCTATACTGTACAAGCTGTCAAAAGCCTTTCCAAAGTAAGAGGGTTCAAAAGGAACTTCAAAAAACTTGAAAAAAGCGCTTGACAAACAAAAAACAGTGTGATAAAATAGTAAAGCTGACTGCGAGAGCGGTCAACGAAAAGAAAGAATCACAACGAACCTTGATAATTAAACAGTGAAACAACCCTGAAAATTCCTAAAACAATAAGTTTTAAGATTTTCATTATAAGAGTTTTGAGACAAGCAAAAGCAAGTTTCGAAAACATCTTGTAGAACCGTGATTCGTAAGAATCA